>JAUWZM010000119.1 GCA_030615365.1 Candidatus Aerophobota bacterium
GGGGTACATCTGGGACGTTCCAACGGTACGCAAAGTAGACTTTTGAAGAAATCTTCTAGCCCCTAAGTCATCACATCCCTCGAACTCCATTATTAACTTGAGAAGGGAAGGAGAAAAATTACACTTAAAGCAGAATCCACACAGATTACATAAATTAAAGTAAAGATGATATCCCTCATCTCCGCAGTTCGGGCAATCAAGCCTTAACTCAAATTTGTTACCAGTCTCTATAGCACCAAGTCGAAAAAGATATCTTTCGAGATCAAACCTCATTTACTTCTCCTAATGGATTGTTCTTTGTTCTGTTTTTCAATCTGTTTCCTTTCCCTATAACTACGTATATCATCAATGATCATCCAAACTAAACAAATAGAAACTGGAACAACTATTGCTACTCCAAACATTATCCCATCAGCTTGAGTCATTTCAACCATTTATTTCTCCTTAGAGACTTAATACATCTCATTTCTATCCTCGCATTGCGCAAAGTCGTCTTTAATAATATCAGGAACAAAGTCGTTATCATAAAGGCAATTGCGACATAAAATAACTCGTTGCCCTCTTCGATTCACGGCTTCAAAATAAAGCGTATCCTCAGGAATATCCTCCAAACAGTTATCGCAAAATAAAACTACCTCGTGCCGCGGCATCTTCCTCCACCCCTTCTTTCACATAGCTAATATAAACTTTTTCAGAAAATATAAACAATAAGAAGCTGTAAAAAATGAATTGCCTGGTCAGGATATATCCATTTCCAATTCTCTAAAGTTTTAAGAATTCTAGCCTTCCAACTATCACACACAAAATGTCCTACTAATAGAAAAAGAAACTTCCAAAGTGTAAGCATTTGTAAGTACTCAAGTGCCATACAAATTAGAGCAGTCCATATCATGCAATGGGCTAACATAACATACCAATACTTTCCTTTATTATTAGCTTGCCATCCACTCTGTAATCCAATATCGCCTACAAAATGAGCAAAAACTAACCATAAAAAATTAGGAAACCCCATCTTTTTTCTTCCATTTTTTTACTAACTCTCTTGCTACTTTCAGCCTCTCTTTTCTAACTTGTTCCGCAGTCTTTCCGCTTCGTATATCCAAACCATGCAATGCCTCACAAATAACCTCAAATTGTCTCCAGGTTAAACATATATTCCTTTCTCTTACATCAACAGTAAGTCCACCAATCTGTTTCTTCATGGGTGTGTGGAAAATTGCATCCGGGAGAAGGCGTTCTTAATTTTAATAATTTTACCCTTCCTTGCATACCTATTCTTAACAATGTGTAGCCGCATCTCTTCCTCTTCTTCTTCCTTCCTAGTCTGGTTTATCGAAATAACGATATCTGCGATCATGATCTTCGAAAATGCCTCGGAAACAAACTCCATTCCAATTAGTTCTGCCTCAGTCGCCCTTCTGTTGGCCTGAGAGGCTGTCCAAATAGCAACAGGAAACTCCATCGCTATCGACCTCAGATCCAAGTAGATATTTTCAAGTTCAAATCTCCTTTGACTATAGGTCTTGTTTGGTCTGAGGAGGTCGGCGTAATCAACGATGAGCAAATCCGGACGAAACCCTGTCTCTATCAAGCTGTTAATATGTGCCCCCAACGTATCCGGCGTGCAGAGTTTTGTTGGGTACTCTTTAATAATTAACGAGTCTTTATATTTTACCCCAAGCTTCGAAATTTTTTTCTTGACAGTAGTTACTCGTCTAGATAAAGCATCCATCCTAACCCCTGAAAACGTTGAGTCAAAGCGGTCAGCAATCTCGTCCTCGCTCATCTCAAGCGTATAGTAAAGAACCTTTTTGCCACAAATTATGCCTCCTTTAGCGATATTGATCATAGCCAGGGTCTTACCAGATCCAGGCAATCCCTCAATTACTGCAAGCTCCTTCTTCCTAACTCCCCCTCTAATATATTTATCTAGCCCCTGTATTAACGTTGGGATCTCTTCCTCTTGTGCCTTAGATCTTCTAAGGAGTCGGTTGTCTATTTCTTCAAAGTATTTTTGGCCTGGACGGCTATCGAAACTTAGACTCGTGGCAACTTTTAGAGTTTCGTCAATCCCCCCAAAGTCTCTATCCTTTAATAGTTCGATACTTTGGGAGAGGGAATCTCTATAGACTTGAAACTTAATGAAATCTTGTACCTGTGTCTCAACGTAGGTCGACTCAAAATCCTTCTTTAAAATTAGGTCTAACGTTGAATTATAAATTGGAAAAGCTTCAGGTAAAATCTCCTTGTGGTCTTTAGCTTTGTCAATCTCGAGACTTAGTATCTCTTCAGTTGGTGCCGTCTTGTACTCTCTATAACACATATAAATTTTTCTACAAAAAAAGGCAAGTATTTCATCCTCAAAATATTCAGGGTATAGGAATTGGTTGACTTGGGCAAAAAAGATGTGGGAACTACATAGACAAGATAATACTTTTGCTTGAAATTCTTTAGGATAGCTAAACTTAGTTTTGCCCGTTAATTCAGTATTAAGGCTTTTTGGCAACTTGCTTCTTCCTTTTTGATCTTCTTTCTGTCTGTATTGCTCTTTAATTACTACTCTCTATTGGTGTGGTGAGCTAGTGGCCAAACAAAAACTCCCTAGAAAAAAAGAGTTAGCACTCCTAAGCCCATAAAATGTCATCAAGGGTAACAGCTTTAATAAGTGGGCAAAATCAATTTACCCCCAATTGCTATTACAAGGATGACAAACATCATATACTCTCCTTTCTTTTATTAACCTGCTCCCGGCAGGATTCGAACCTACTTCAACTCGATAAGTATTAGCATTGTTCTTATTTCTTGATTGCGCATTTATTTCTCCCTTGATATATTCGCTTCTCATCTTTTGGGCTAAATAAATGTAGCCGCCCTTTTCGGTCATACCATTGGCATACGTTAATTTTCATCTTTTCTGCTCGTCGGAGAGCCTTAATAACTGCTGGGTCTACATAATCATCAATATAGTGATGCATTTTATTTCTCCTTCCTTCGTCCTACTCGGAGACCCTTCAGAAATCTGCTCCTGGTAGGATTCGAACCTACTTTGGCTTAGCATTCAGACAGAGGTCGCAGACCGTTCCTTACGCCCAAACCTGCAGACAGACCGGGGTGCCTACAAACGGTATCACTAGTTAACTCTAGCCTTGGTTGCGACTTGTGCCCCCTTTAGGGCTTACACTATTCACGCCCCGCCGATTATCGCCAGAACCCCATACTGGTCTTCAACCTAGACCAAGAAACGTTTTCAGCCTAGCGTTTTCCCAGAACGCCACTAGGAGCAGACTATTTAAGAATTCCCGGTAACAAAAATAAAGCAAATGTCCAAACAGCTATTGTTAAGGCTATTAATAACCCAATTAAAATATTGAGATTTCTATTAAACTTTTTCTTGTTCACTTTATTTTCTTTTTTCTTAGTCTGCCTCTACCATCCCCTCAATTGATAGACCGCCACTAAGTGTAGGTGGCTTGATAGGAACTTAGTAACACACTTACCTAGACAGGCTTTTCTTATTACTAATACTATTCTAATATCTTCAGGGCTGCTTTCAATTTTTCCTAACGTTTACAGCTTTGACGCCCTTTTTAGCTTCCTGGGACTCAAAATAAACTTGATCTCCTTTATCTAGTTGTACGTTTCCTGGAATGTCGTTGATATGAACAAAATAATCCTTTCCCTCGCACACAATAAAACCATAACCCTTCTTGATACTAAACCACTTTACGATACCTTGCATAGTATTCTCCCTATTTTTCAAAAAGTCTTTTTTTCTGGCTGCCATAAATTTACAGGCCAGAGGATCATATTGTAATTTCTCTCCTTTCTGCAAAGTGGTAAACTTACCTTGTAGGGGGTCAAAGGTAAGTTTACGACCTGCAACAATATACTTTCCTCGTAGAGGGTCAAATAGAAGTTTTTAACCTATTGAGAGCTTACCAGGATTAAGAGGCTCCCGAATAAGTTTTTCTCCTTTTGCCAGGGAAACATAACTCATCGTTTGCTCATCAAAAACTAGTCTACGTCTATTATTTACTTTCCTACTTGTGAGAGGGTTAATACTCATCTTCATTTCGTGCTCCTTTCAAATATTTTCTTGACTTTGACAGCTCTGGATTAATCACTTTCATTTTATATAGTTTCTCAATTATCGGACAGCATATCTACTACTTTCCCTCTTTCAGTCATCACCTTTTCCACATAATCTTTTGCCTTCCACCACTCAGTAGTATAGTAGTATCTAGCAATAGCCTCCTCTCGGTTTCCCTTTGCTAAAATAGCGCGCAGTCTGAAATAGAGCGTTCCCCAGCGACAATTATAGTCAATTTCAAAAAGACGAGAACGGTCAATAGACACACCATATCTTCTTTCAAGTTCCCTAATTGCCTCCGGTTTGAGCTGCCAAAGTCCTTTGGCCCCCGTCTTACTCAGAGCATTAGGATCGAAGTGAGACTCACATATTACTAGAGTAAAACTAGTTATAAAATTCAGATTCCTTGCTACAGTCCATGAATCCAGAGAATAGGCAATCTGCAGCGATTGAGATTCAATGATAGTAGGATTGTAGATTTTCACCACGGATTGGATGAATGATGGTGTAATAGAAACACCGACTCTCGAGATGAGAACCAAGAATAGTCCTAATGTCTGCATGAAAAGAATTATGGGTCCTAAATGGAAACGGTTAATTTTGACCATTCTTTATCCCACCCTCCAGGCAATACTTTTTTTGGGTGCTGCTTTCATGCCTAACTTCTTTGGAGCATTTTTTTACAATTTCGAATTGGGGAATTTTCCGATTCTTTTTAAATAAAAGAATAATTTTTTTATTTTTTTAAAATAATTAAATATCTTAATTCTTAATCTATATATAAAATATATCGAGGATTTGTTCATACCTATTAGTGAATCTAGAAACCACGTGATCTTTTTTATGCTTAGAATCTAAGCATACCCTTGATTTAGGTGTAAGGCTTAATGCCGAACTTTTATGCAGTATGCTTAGATTCTAAGCACAATTTGGCATAGGTGATCCACAAGTTTTGGTTCTCATGCCGAACCTTTTTCGTAAGAAATTTCTTATTTTTGCAGTATGCTTAGATTCTAAGCACAATTTGACACAGGTGTTTAGTCAATTTCCTCTGGCTCGAATCCCCAACCTTGATCTATTAGCTTCTCCCTTTCCTCTAGTTTTTCCTCTTGCTCTATATATTTGTCGAATTTTTCCCTATTTTTTTCTTCTACCGCACCCTTCTTTATTTCTTCCCTTGTTCTTGAATCTGGAATTAAGATGCGAGTGAGAGTTCTGTTTCCGTTTTGCTTTATATCAATTAATCCTGACTCTTTTAAGTGTTTCAACGACTTTCGTAGGGTAGTTGAAGTCATCCTAAGTTTGGCGCAAGTCTCTTTTTGGGGGATCCAAATGAAGGTAGACTTATCCTCCTTAAACTCATCATAAAAGTTCTCCAGTGCCTCTATTAATAAAGATAGAAAACAGCATCTATCAAGTGGGGTGAGGTTTTTGAACCTGTTAAGACATAGCGCTTTGAATGCCATTAGTAAACAGTCTCTGAGATTATCGTCTTTTTTAACCTCCTCTTTGACAAATCTCTCTGTAAACAAGCCCCTATCGCCCCCAAATACAAAGAGCGCCTTCTTTTTCGTTATGTGCCAGATTTTCATTAGTCTTTTTAGGAGTCTGGTCTGTTCGTTTTTGGACTCTTCCTCACTTACCTCTTCATAGGTAAATGCTCTGTCATAATCAATAGACCTTATAAGTGCTTTCTCTGAACAGAGGTGATGGGGTTTTGGTAAGAAGTTATACCACTTTTTGAAGTAGTAAAACTGTGCCTCAATGTATTTTTCGTCTGAGTAATTATACTTTAGGGCGAGGGACTTTGCATCTACGAAATAAGCCCAATCCTCAGACTCACAAGGTGGTCTTCCATGGAATAGGTTAGTGGGTGTCTTTCTTTCTTTGTTGAGATATTCTTGGTATGTATGGGCAAATATCGAAATATCTTTCCTTGTGGGTGTGTTGCTATTGCTCACTATACAATCCTTTCAACTATACTAATACTTTATTTTAATACAAATTTAGAAGTATACAAGTGCCTAATTTAATGGCTCGAAAACCCTATGCCAAACGAAAAATCGTTAAGGACTAATAGAGATTTCGAATCCTTCGTTCTGGTAAATTTCCAAGCG
>JAUWZM010000024.1 GCA_030615365.1 Candidatus Aerophobota bacterium
CTTTTTGCTGCTCGGCGAGGTGTTTCCATAAGGCAGCGGCGATCAAGGCGGGTCTATGCGTTCAAACTCTTAGTTATCCTGTAACCTGAGACATCGCCCATAAGAGCCACAGTATAAAGATAAGAGTAGAACTTAGCCGCAGGCGCCCGGAAAGCACCAAGCAAAGAGCAGCCTCAGACTTTTTTCAGAACTCTCATATTATCTCACCTTAATTTTGTCTGTTTCCCTGAACAGGCTTTAATACAGATGCCACAAATATAGTGGGCTATGTTGTATTTTTTCCTGAACTCACGCAGTTTTTCAAAGCAGGCAAGCCAGTCAAAATCCTCTCTTTTTTCTTTGATTGCTTTCGCAGGGCAAGCTTTAAGGCAATCATAGCAGGTGCCACAATCCCTTTTAATCCTCGTATCTGTACAGAGAGGTAGATCAGTGAGAATAGTTATCAATCTAATTCTTGATCCAAATCTGGGAGTGACTAAAAGATTATTTCTCCCTCTCCATCCCAGACCTGCCTCTACGGCAACTTTTTTATGAGAGAGATGCCCTTTCTGTGTTTCCCAATTTATAACCTGGGAAGCAGGTATAGGAAGAGCTTGCCAGCCTTGATCTTGAATAACACTACTTATCTTTAAAGTTATCCGATCCAGCGAGTAGTTAACCTGACGATAGTGATGAAGGTAAAGTTGAGTAGGATGGTCCTGGATATCTTCAATGATCTTATCGGATAGCCTGAAAGCTAAAGATACTCCATATTTTAAATCTTTCAAAGTGTGGGGAGAGATGTCAATAAAATCTTTTTTTAAAGGCTCAATATCAGCAACTCCAAACAGATGCGCCCCTGAAGCGAAAGCTAATCTTTTCAATCGAGAATAATTTTTTTCCTTATCTTGCATTCTCATCTCATTCTTTTCTCTTCAACCAAACCATTAAGAGAGAAATGGCAGCGGGGGTGATTCCTGAGATGCGAGAGGCCTGACCTAAGGAAGCTGGTCTTATCTGACAGAGTTTTTCTTTGACCTCTCGAGATAGACTGGGTATTTTCTGAAAATCAAAATCAGAAGGAATTTTCCAATCCTCCATTCTTTTGAATTTTTCCACCTGAGCATTTTGCCTTCGGATGTACCCCTCATACTTCACCTCAATTTCTATCTGTTCTATTATATCATTAGAGAGTGAATAGTGAGAGTTTTTTTCCGCATCTTTTAAGAATCTCAAATCTTTATAAGTAATCTCGGGTCGGCGCAGTAGCTGCTTGAGGGTGAGGGGATTCTTAATAGGGATGGAACCTAATTTTAAAATTTTTTCATTTACCTGAGATCCAGGGAATATCTTTATAGAACCAAGTCTATCAATTTCCTTTTGAATGGTTTTTATTCCCTCCTCTGTTTGTTTATATTTTTCCTTGCTCACCAGGCCTATTCGCCATCCTGATTCTATCAGTCTTAAGTTGGCATTGTCTTCCCTTAGCAAAAGGCGATGCTCTACCCGAGAAGTAAACATTCGATAAGGCTCCTCAGTTCCTTTGGTGACCAGATCGTCAATTAAAACTCCAATGTAGGCCTGGGATCTATTTACGATAAAAGGTTTTTTTCTTTTTGCCCTCAATGCAGCATTAATACCGGCTACCAGTCCCTGAGCCGCTGCTTCCTCGTAACCGGTAGTTCCATTAATCTGGCCGGCGAAGTAAAGATTCCTTATTTTTTTTGTCTCCAGGGTAGGTTGTAATTGAGTAGGATCAACATAATCATGCTCTATCCCATAGCCAGGTCTTAGTATCTTTACTTGTTCTAATCCTTTTATACTTTGCAGCATCTCAAGCTGAACATCTAAAGGAAGAGAGGTAGATAAACCATTGGGATAGTACTCAAGAGTCCCTTTTCCTTCCGGTTCTAAAAATATCTGATGCCTTTCCTTATCAGGAAACTTCATAATCTTACTCTCAACCGAAGGGCAGTACCGTACCCCTGTTCCTTTAATTACCCCAGTATATAAGGGGGAGCGGTCTAATCCTCCTTTAATAATACGATGAGTCTCTTTATTAGTATAGGTAATATAGCAGGGTAGTTGTTTAATTTTGAGCTCTTGAGTAGAAAAAGAAAAGGGAACAGGATCATCATCCCCTTGTTGAGGAGAAAGAGAAGAAAAATCAATGCTTCTTCCATCAAGGCGAGGACAGGTGCCAGTTTTAAATCTGCCCATCTGAAATCCTAATTCCTTCAGGTTGTTAGTTAAACCAATGGAAGGAAAATCAGCTATTCTTCCTCCAGGAAAATTAGTAAGCCCAATATGAATAAGACCATTTAAAAAAGTTCCCGGGGTGATAATCACGCACTTTCCTACATACTGCTCTCCTAAATTCGTTTCAATTCCCTGAACCTGGCCCCTTTTTACTAAAATTTTCTCTACTGTAGCCTGTTTTATATCCAGTCCAGATTGATTCTCCAGAAGCTTTTTCATATACCAGCGATAGTGCTGACGATCTACCTGAGCCCTGGAGGATCTTACTGCGGGACCCTTTTTAGTATTTAACTGGCGAAACTGTACGGCTGTCACATCAACTGCCTTTGCCATCTCGCCTCCCAGAGCATCAATTTCTTTTACCAGTTGACCTTTTCCCAGGCCTCCTACGGCAGGATTGCAAGACATAAGACCAATAGTATCCAGGTTCATAGTCAATAGGAGACTCTTGCATCCAAGACGGGCCGCAGCAAGGCTTGCCTCTATACCGGCATGCCCCCCTCCTATAACAATTATTTCATATTTTTCTGGATATATCCACATCTTAGTCTAATAGTCCGGTAGTCTCATCGTCTAAATAAGGGCTGGCAACTACCAATTATTGAAATTCCGATCCCTCAAGATTGCATACTATAATAATTCTCTTGTTATCATTAGGAGTTCAAGCAAAGCAAAGCTCAAAAGAATTGGTTAATTTTGTCTACAGTGTAGTGAATCTCCTCCTCTCTTAATTCTGGATAAATGGGAAGAGAAAGAACCTCCTGGCAGGCCTTTTCGGCTACAGGAAGATCTCCCTTATGGTAGCCCAGTTCTCGATAGACCTTTTGGAGATGCAAGGGGATAGGGTAGTAAATTTTTGTTTGTATGCCTTCTTTTTCCAGGTATTCTCTTAGTTTATCCCTGTGAGGAGTCCGAATAGTGTACACACAAAAGGTATGGGAAGAATAAGCCATCTGGGAAGGAATTTTAACTGGTAGAGGAAGAGAGGATAGCAGGCTACTGTAAAGCTGAGCTTTTTTTTGGCGCTGGGTGATCCATTGATCTACAAACTTAAGTTTAACTCTTAATATAGCAGCTTGAAGTTCATCCAATCTACTATTGTAGCCAATGAGAGAGTAAGAGTAGGTGCTGGGATTTCCTCCATGGGCTCTAAGTAGTTTCAATTTTTTAGCTACCTTTTCAGACTGAGTTACTATCATTCCCCCATCCCCAAAGCCTCCTAAATTTTTGGTGGGGAAAAAGCTAAAGGCTCCTGCATCTCCCAGGGAACCAACTTTTTTGCCACCTGGATTTGGAGATGAATCCTTATATTCAGTACCAAAGGATTGCGCAGCATCCTCAATTACTTTGAGGTTATAGTATCGGGCTAAGTTTAATAGGGGAGTCATATTTGCCGATTGTCCAAAAATGTGAACTGGTAAAATAGCCCTGGTTTTTGGAGTTATTGCTTGTTTTAGCTTTTCTGAGTCAAGATTAAAGGTTTTCTCATCTATATCAACAAAAACGGGAATTGCTCCTATTCGACTAAGCACCTCTGTGGTGGCAATAAAGGTAAAGGGAGTAGTTATAACTTCATCCCCTTGTCTAATTCCCAGAGCTGTCAGAGATAATCTTAAGGCATCTGTTCCTGAAGCAACCCCCACCCCATATTTTATCTTGCAGTATTTTGCTATTTCCTCTTCCAAAGCTCTTACATTAGAGCCGAGAATATAATGGCCACTCTGAAGAACTTCTTCCACTGCTCGTTTAATTTCTTTCTCAATAGAGTGATACTGAGTCTTTAAATCTAATAAGGAAATTTTCATCTCAATTGCTCCTTGAATTGGTTTCAGTTTAACTATATCCTGAATTTTTCTCCCTGTCAACTTTTAAAACTTAGATAAGCCTCTGATCATACTTTTTATAGAGTTTAGAAATTTTGACAAAATGCAAGATAGGGCTACAATAAAATTTAGATAATTTTAAACTACCATGATTCCAACCAGAGGCTCTCAATAATGAAAAAATTACTGATAGTACCTACAGTATTAGCCCTTCTTTTGGCTGGGGGGACGAGTGGCTTGGCCGCAGAATGCACTGAATTAGACTTGCAATGTAGGGAGCGAATTGCCGTTATTATGGTTCATAGTGTTGCAGCAGGACTGGGCGAGATAATAAAATCCATTTCTACGGAAAAAGAGCGCATCGAACTCATTCGCATGTTTATCGCTCCCATTCGTTTCTACGCGGATAAATCGGGTTACTTTTATGTGTATGACCTCAATTGTGTAAATCTTGCCCATGCTACCCAGCCGGAACTTCAGGGTAAAAATCTTTATGATTATCAAGATATCAAGGGAAACTATGTTATTCGAAAACTGGCAAAAAGGGCACAAGAAGGGGGTGGATTCGTAGAGTACTATTGGCAAAATCCTCAGACCAAAAAAGAGCAAAAGAAGATAGGATATGTGGAAATTATCCCGGGAACGAATTATTTCATTGGCACTGGTGTGTACCTGAAGTAATGGATGAGAAAGGGGTCAATTGTATATGCATCAATACTATAAGAGGAGAGAATAATGAAACAATTGTTACATGGGATTTTGATAGTTTGTTTTTTAGCTGTTATTGGCGATGCATTCATTGTAGCAGGAATGGGAAATCAAGCGAATCTATCGAGTTCAACTTCCGTATCAAAGGGGGAGGCATTGTCTGTGGGTATCCTGCTTCCATTCAGTGGCCAATACTCCTGGGTAAGCAGAAACGTTTTTTCTGTAATCCAGATGATTGCCCAGGAGGTAAACAGCACCGGCGGTATCTGTGGGAATAAAATTGTTTTAGCAAGAGGTGATACAAAAGGAAAAGAAGATATTGGTGCCGAGGTTTGTCAGAAATTGATTGAGGATGAAGATGTGGTAGCCTTCATCGGACCCACGTCACTATCTTTTGCTAAAGTTAAGGAGATCATTCGAAATAATAAGGTGCCTATGATTTCTCCCACAGCTGGAATTACTGAGCTTGATAGGGCGGGCAGAACATACTTTTACCGTACTGTGCCCTCTGATTCCCTGGGTGGTCGGGTAATTGCTCGGGTAGTTACTGACCCTCAACGTTTTATGGGACTTACCAGCAGTTTATTTCGTATTGCAGTGATGGTGGGAGCACTGCCGGCCATGACCTCCTTCAAGGAACCAATACAGGAGAATATGGATCGATTCGGGGGTTCCTTAGTGGATATAATTGAATATGAAACTGGAAAAGACTCATACAAGGATGATGTTTTGAGAGTGCTGAAAAGCAGTCCAGATCTCATAATTCTTATCGGTACCCCGGATGATTCTGTGGTGATTATGCAGGCTGCTCACAAAAATGGCTATAAGGGCCTTTGGTTTCTCACCCAGGATCAAACCAATGATGAATTTATCAGATTAGCTGGCCCTGAGTTATTAAAAGGTGTGTATGGTCTTGCAGAGACTTCACCTGCCAAAGCAGCCCATCGCGTAGAAGCCTTCAGGAAACGTTTTAGAGAATACTGTGGAGAGGATGTTCAAATCTTTGACACCAGCACTTATGATGCCTCAAACATATTATTTCTGGCGATATTACGAGCCAAACTTCGGGATGGTCAAGTAAATTGTGAGACAGTGGCTAAGAATATCCGTATGGTTGCGAATGATGGGCCGAATAAGGTTGAAGTAACGAATTTTACTAAAGGGAAGCAGGCACTGGAAGCGGGCAAAGAGATAAACTACCAGGGTTTGAACGGCCCAATGGATTTTGATGAGTATGGCAATATTATTACTCCCTATGAGATTCGGCGAGTGCAAAAAGATGCCTGGGTTTCTGTAGAAACCATCAGTGTTGACGACCTTGTTCCCTTTACCTCTTGCGTGGCATCCAATACAGCAGTTTATGAATATAAAGAAACCAAACAGCTTGTTCGTTTTGTCGACGCTGCTGTACAAGAAATTGAAAAGTTTGGCGAAAAAGTATTTTCCAAATTCAGGGTGAAAGGTAGTAATTGGTTCCACGATGATTACTATATCTTTGTATGGGGATTAGATGGCATGAGCTATGTTGATCCACCTGATGTTAGTGGAGAAGGCAAAAATATGCTTGATTTAAAAGACATAAACGGCAAGCCGATTGGAAGAATGCTTGTGAATAGGGCTACAAGCCCAACTGGGGAAGGCTGGGTGCATTATCAGTGGCCCAAACCAGGAGGGGAAAATCCTGTCTGGAAATCCAGTTTTGTTAAAAGAGCAACTGCACCTTCGGGAAAAACCTATCTGGTAGGAAGTGGTAAATATAATATGGAATGTGAGAGAATATTTATAGTTAATATGGTTGATTGTGCTATTTCTCTTTTAGAAAAAGAGGGCTTAACTGCCTTCGATATTATACGCTCACCATCCAGTGAATTTATCTTTTTAAATAGTTACATCTTTATCAAAGATGATAAGGGAAATGAGCTGCTGAATGTTGCCTTCCCGGAACTTGAGGGTACTAATGTAGCAAATATTCAAGACAGCGAAGGTAAATATTTTGTGCGTGAAGAGCTGGAGATTTTAAAAACGAGAGATGATTGCTGGATGGAGTATATGTGGCCCAAACCAGGAGAAACAAAACCATCTAAGAAACTCAGCTATGCAAAGAAAGTAGTGGTTGATAATCGCACTCTGATTGTAGGCGCCGGCTATTATCCCTGAGGAGAAAAAAGAGGACAGATTAATTTATAGACAGAAGATGTATGTGTAAATAAACTTAGATTCGGCAATCTGAATA
Organism: Candidatus Aerophobota bacterium; assembly: GCA_030615365.1. The sequence continues at coordinate 7,003 of JAUWZM010000024.1, forward strand.
ATGATCGTCAAAGTTTATCTCGGAATGTCGCTCTGCTCCGGGCCCAATTTTTATATAAGTAGCCGTAACCTTCAGGTTGCGTTGTTTTGCGCAGGTTGGTAGCACAGGCATCTTGCCTGCGTGAAACCTGCGGCTACCAAATTATAATTGGGAAACAAAATACCTCAAATTGCCTATGTGGAGAACTTTAATAGTTTACCGAATCTGGGTTTGTAAGGGGATACAATGAAAAACGAAAGGATTACAAATAAAGAGAAAGTTAGACAAGCTCTTGATAGAGCAGGGCATCGTTTATCTATTAATGAGGTTTTACATCTTACCGGGTTGACAAAGGCTCAGGTAAGAGGCGTAGCCAATTATTACAGTAGTGATATAGTGCCTGTTGGGGGAGGAAAGATTGATTTAATTACCCGAGCATATAAGGGACGAGGACTTCGTGTTGCTCCTACCAAGGATGATATTAAAGCAGGAATTATTCATAGCGATGAACTATTTGTTTATCTTTGGTCTGTGATGCACTCCCTCAGAGAAGTTACTCTTCTTAGCGAAGATGGGATAAACTTTAAACCTAAAAGAGAATATGGTTTATCGACTCCTCAATCCGTCATAAGTGGTTTTAGTAAATGGTATAAGCTGACGGACTTTCAAGCAGGAGATGATATAATTTTTAGATGCCGTGACTTGAAGGATCGAGAATTTGAAATTACTCGTTTACCCTTACAAAAAAGGAATAAAAAAGAAATTTCTTATCAAAATAATATATTGGGAGAAATAATTTATGATATACTTAATCATTCTATAAATAAGTGTGAACAAGTTCATTTTTTGGCGCTGAATTATCTTCTTAAAGACCCTTACCTTGATGAAATTTTGCCTGACCAACTTATGCAGGTAATAAACATAAATCCATATTTGTTTATATATGAGAAAAGACTTCAAAAGATGAGCTATTTTGGTGTAGGAATCAAGAAATACTTTCACTATCATAAAGGAACATGTCATGTAGTGAGCGTAGTAAAGGATGAAATGATTGGAAAGTATGGGTACTGCATGGAATGTCAAAGTTTTATGAAATGGAATGAAAAGCAAGATTGGAAACCTGCCGGGGAAGATGAATATTTTGACATCACCCTGAACAGTAGCTTCTTTAAGAGGAAGTAATGAGCTGAGAAGAAAAGCAAACAGTGGATGCTTTGATAAATGTTTCAGCAAGCTGTGCCTGTAAATTCGATGAATGGGGGAAAGTTTGTTGAAAAAGTAAATAAAGCTAATGAGGAGTTTAAGGGAATAAAAAGTCTATAGGAGAAATTACTGTTGAGTATTTAGAGAAAAAAAGCTATGATAAAAGTGGATGAGATTATATCAAAAAAATTAAACAAAAATGGAATATAAAAAAAACTACAATGAAACGAGAAAAAGTTTTATTTATGGACCTTTCAGGCAATGTATATAAGTTAGGTCTTGAGGAGAAGAGAAGTGGTTATTACATAGAAGATACTTGGAATTGCAATGAAGTATGAGTCAAGTCCAAAATTTTCTGTAAATTTCCTCATTCAAATTATCTGTCTGAGTCTTCCGGGTAATTTTATAACTGAAACCTCTGTAATTTATACACTTGTTATCGCACTATACGTTTCCAACGAAAAACTCCCTCATCTCCCTGCACCATCCAAAAGTCATAGTTTGCAAATTTGCGGTCTCCGGCATTATTAAGAACTGTCCATCCTGTTGTACCGTAGTAAAAATTAGCAGTTTCTATAAAAGCTTCCCTCAAAGCACTGGAGTTATTTGTATTTCCTACTGTAAGGCACGCTAAAGTTGCAACCCAAAGAGCATCGTAAGCAGCCAGGGTGAAAGCGTCAACATCCCTTCCTATTCTGGAGCTGATTTGTTTTGATATGGGCTCCCATTTATCTTGTGCACTTTTGTCTAAACCAAAGATAGGACTTATAAAGTCTGATTTTATGGCAAACTGTGCAGCCTGGGGATTATTGACCAGAGAGCTACTTAGAGTAATACCATTACCACCATACCACCTGATACGGGAGAGATGGGAACTGGTGGAGGCTTGATTGAAAATTTGTATCACCTCATCAAAAGCAGCCAGGTATACAGCTACAGCGTTAGCGCCGTGTTGAGTTATTGCCTCACTTACCTGTGAACTTAAGGAGGCTATTTTTCTTGAGAAATCTTTGGTGGTTGGGCTATACCTTACACCATCAAGCACGATACCCCCAAGCGCCTCGAAACTTCCTTTTACAGCAACATAAAGGCCAGCATTACCCGCGTCATCTCGCCACATGGGAACAACAACCTGGACCCCATCCTTCCACATAAGTGTACTCATAACTTGTCCTTCACTAACATCATCAGGACAAAAACGGAATATATTATCTTGGGGGAAGGCCAGGGAGTGAGCAGTGCTGCCCTGACTTATCACTAGAATGCCGTTTTTGTCAGCATACTCTTTTACCGCTTTTACCTCAGCGCTGGACTGAGGACCAATTACCACTCTTACTCCTTGTTCTGTCAAATTTTTGAGTTTTTCAACAGCAGTTGAGGGGTCTCCCTCAGTGTCCTTGACTATGAGTTTTATTCTTAGCCCGGATTGGACACGAGAAAGATAGGATTGGATGTCTTTAATGGCTAGATTCAGCACCACCTGGCTTGATTCCCCCAGCGATGACCAATCTCCAGTGAGATCAAGCAGAGCACCAAAAACAACCTCTTTTGAATAGGATGTGCTCTCGGAATAAGCTGGTACTCCCACGCATGCTACAAGTAACAGAGTCATTGTAACAGTGAGAATCTTAAACGTTGCTTTCCATCTTCTTTCTTTCATTTTCATGATTCATAAACCTCCTGAATAATGTTAACTTTACTATCCCAATAATTTTTATATATAATATCCGTAACTATTTCGCCACGGATTCACATAGATGTTATTTCCCATAAGTAGAGCACCAAAACAAAAATCCTTAAGTTTTTCATCTTTTTATGCGTAGATATGCAGGTGTTAGTAGTAATACCATAAAAAGCAATAATGTCTAATTAAATCACGAATTTACTCTTCTGTTATTTCGGCATCTTCTGTATCATTATTTCTGTCTTTTAGGGCTGTTTGTTTTATTTCTTCAGCTATATCTTTTATCAATGCCGGCGAAAACTTATATTCCAATCTCATTTCCTCTAAGGTAGTTTCAATAGCGTAGTCGCCCTTAAAATCAAATTCTTCAATTATTCTATTAAGTAATGTTTGAGCATCAATTTCCCATAAATCTGCTATTTCTTGTACTGTTAAAAGTTTCATCGCCCTACCTTCAATTTCAACAGAATGATCATGGTCATGATGAGTTAAACCATTACTGGCAGCAAAACCTGTTTCATCGTTCTCACTACCAAATCCTCCCGCTACTACAATTGTGCCCGTGATCAAAAGACTCACTATTAACAAAACTGTCACTACCACTGAAAGTTTTAACTTTTTCATTGTTCTTTATCTCCTTTTTACTTTGTTATCTCTTCGGTACAAATATCAGGGAATTCACTGGAATATCCACTTTTTTTCTGGGGAACTCCCAATCCTTCTATTTAAGTTGACGGTTTATTTTCTTACCTCCTTTTATTCATATTTTATTTACCTACTTAAATAGAAAAATTTGAATGAATCATATTTTCATTGTTTTTTTAAATCTTCTTCTTACATATTAATACAATCATCTCTTTTATTTATTTCAAAAATGAGAAAAAGATAAATAATAAAATCTGCAGAGCCCTCTCCCTTGTTATTACAACCCGAAGTTGACATAAAAAGAGCTTATGCTATTTCTCAAGAGAGGAAATTGAAATAAATTCACAGATTTTCTGCATTATACTATAGCACTACGGAATAACTTATGGCTATAGGAGAAAATAACCTAACCAATTTATCTGATGAGAAATTGGTGGAAAAGATACGTCGAAAAGATAACGAACTTTACACAGAAGTTGTGAGGCGTTATCAACAAAAACTCCTTTTTTAATCATTGGGGAACATTATGAATGATCTATATTTCAAGACAATAGCGGATAAAATATCTATCTCAACTCAACAGGTAGAGAACGCCATAAGATTATTGGAAGCAGGGGATACCATTCCCTTTATTGCCCGATATAGAAAAGAGGTAACCGGTAGTCTTGATGAGATCCAGATCACGGAAGTTAAAGAACGGTTAACGAAATTAAGAGAAGTTGACAAACGCAGGGAAAGCATTATGAATTCTATCCATAAGCAAGGAAAGTTGACCGATAAGTTACGGGCTCAACTTGAAGATATGCATACCCTCACTGAATTAGAAGATATTTATTTACCGTACAAACCTAAAAGAAAGACTCGGGCATCCATTGCAAAAGAGAAGGGGCTTGAGCCTTTAGCAAGGGTAATTATAGGTCAGCAGGAATCCAATATTTGTGAAAGGGTAAAATTATTTATCAATGACAAGGTCTCAACTATGGATGATGTATTGCAAGGAGCCAGGGACATTATATCTGAATGGATTAATGAAAACCAGAAATCAAGAGACAAAATTAGAAGGCTATTTGATAAAAAGGCAATAATTACATCCAAAGCGGTAAAGAAAAAAAAGGAGGAGGATATCAAATACAAGGACTACTTCAACTACAAGGAATCTTTACATAGATGTCCCTCTCATAGATTTTTGGCTATAAGAAGGGGAGAAAAAGAGGGTTTTTTAAGGGTATCTATAGCTCCTCCTCAGGATTATGCCTTAAGAGAGCTCGAAAGAATTTTTATTAAGAATAATAATGAATCATCAGAGCAGGTTCGTTTAGCGATAAAAGAGTGCTACCAACGATTACTAAGTCCTTCCATAGAGACTGAATTTCGTAATAGCTCAAAGGAAAAAGCAGATAAGGAGGCTATTGAGGTATTTACTGAGAACCTGAGGCAGTTATTATTAGCGCCTCCATTAGGGCAAAAAAGAGTGTTAGCAATAGATCCGGGTTACCGCAGTGGATGCAAAGTGGTTTGCCTGAATGAACAAGGCAATGTATTGTGTGATGGAACTATTTTTCCACATAAACCTCAGGAAAAAGTGAGACAATCTGCTGAAAAAATTAGTTCCCTGGTTAATCAAAATAAAATTGAAGCTATTGCTATCGGTAATGGAACAGCCAGTAGGGAGACAGAGGAGTTTATAAGGAATATTCACTTTGATCGAGATATTCCTCTGTTTATGGTGAGTGAGAATGGAGCATCAGTATACTCTGCTTCATCTGTTGCCAGAGAGGAATTTCCGCAATATGACGTGACAGTAAGAGGGGCTATTTCTATCGGAAGAAGGCTGATGGACCCACTGCCTGAATTGGTAAAGATTGAACCAAAGTCCATTGGCGTAGGACAATATCAACACGATGTTGAACAGAATAAATTAAAGGAGAGTCTCGATCGGGTGGTGGAAAGCAGCGTAAATTTAGTGGGGGTAAATTTAAACATAGCAGGTAAACATTTGTTAACCTATGTTTCAGGATTAGGACCTCAATTAGCTCAAAATATTGTTGAGCATAGAAGGGAAAATGGTCCATTTCAGTCAAGAGAGGAATTAAAAAAGGTCCCTCGATTAGGCGATAAGGCATTTGAACAATGCGCAGGGTTTTTACGCATACAGGGGGCAAGAAATCCTCTGGACAATAGTGCTGTTCATCCGGAAAGTTATCATATTGTAGAACGGATGGCAAAAGATTCAGGAAGTTTAGTTGATGGGTTACTGAATAATGAAAAGCTAAGAAATAAAATAAAGATAAAGAACTACGTAACCGATAAAATTGGCCTGCCGACATTGAATGATATTATGACTGAATTGGCAAAACCGGGCAGAGATCCAAGAAAGAAGATAAAGCAGTTTGAATTTGCGAAGGGAGTATATAAAATTGAAGACCTAAAAGTTGAAATGGTTTTGCCAGGAATTGTAACAAACATCACTAATTTTGGAGTCTTTGTTGATGTGGGAGTGAAACAAGATGGTCTGGTGCATATTTCACAGTTGGCAGATAAATTTATTAATAGTCCAGCAGATGTTGTTCAACTACACCAATATGTAAAAGTAAAAGTGATACACATAGATCCAGACAGGAAGAGAATATCACTATCTATGAAGAATTCATAGGCATAAGACCTGAAACATTTCGTGAATAATAAAGAATTGCCCCCCTATATCGAATTTTTCTCTCCCCGTCAACTTTTAAAACTTAGATAAGCCCCTAATCATACTTTTTATAAAGTCCAGAAATTTTGACAAAATGCAAGATAGGACTACAATAAAACTTATATAATTTAAAATTATCATAATTCCAACCAGAGGTTCTCGATAATGAAAAATGTTCTGACCACAGAAAAATTCATTCCCCACTCTCAAAAAGCTAACAGTTCCGTCTATCCCCTGGCCAAAGCCCAAAAAATTTTTCTTTTAAAGCAAAATCATATTTCAATTTCAAATAAATGAAACGATTTTTGATCGTTTTGTCATTGCCAGGAAAAAAGCAACCTCGAGACAGGCTTAGCGGAATCTGCAATCTCTTCAAGGAGGTTATCTAATGAGCAAGGCAGTGAGTTTTCTTTATCAACTGGCAAGAGCGGTAAATGATATAGAAAAACTTTCAAGTGGTGATCCTAAAAGAATAGCGAGAAGGGCAAAGAACAAATACATTGGTAGAAAACTGGTAAGAAATATCTGGAAGTTCCCATTTTAAGGAGAAAAACCAATGAAAAAAGAGCTTTTATCTCAGAGAAAAATAGGAGAGTTTTTATCTATGGATGTAGAGATGGAGAAAGATGAGATAGGCTTATACATTGCCTCCTCTGATGTTTCAGCAAGCTGTGCCTTCAAATTTGATGAATGGGGAAAGTTTGCTGAGAGAATAAACAAAGCTAATGAGGAGTTTAGGAGAAATAGAGGAGATATAAAGGGGGTAAGAAGAGATGAAATTAAAAGTAATAATTCATAAGGCAGAGGAAGGAGGATACTGGGCAGAGGTTCCAGCATTGGAGGGTTGTTTCAGTCAAGGTGAAACAGTAGAAGAATTAGTTCAAAATATTCATGAGGCAGTAGAAGGGTGGCTGGGAGTTCAACAAGAAAGAATGAGCAAGGGGAAAATAGAAAAAGATGTAAAAATATTAGAATTAGTAGTTTAGAGATGAAGGTTATCAGTGGTAAATAATTGTGTAAAATTTTGGAGAGGAAAAGATAGTTAAGTCCAAAATTTTCTGTAAATTTCCTCCAGGATGAAGGAATTATTCATAAAAATGATCTTTTGAAATCGTGAATCAACGAATAAGTTTAATTCTAAAGAGAATTTGGTGCGATAGCCGATAAACGATATGTGTTAAAATTTGGGAGGGTAAAATGATAGGCAATCATAATGATGTCGAGAAAAGACTTTGGGATATAGCAGACCAACTTCGAGCTAATTCAAGATTAAAATCCTCGCAGTATTCTGTGCCTGTTTTAGGTTTAATATTTTTACGATTTGCAGATTATAAATTTACTGCTGCCAAAAAAGAGATAGAAAAACAACACCCAAAAGCTAAAAGCCGTATGAGTATCTCAAAAACTAATTATCAGGCAAAAGGAGTTTTGTATCTTCCAGATAAAAGCCGCTTTACTTACCTATTAAATCTTCCCGAAGGAGACAATATAGGTAAAGCCGTCAATGAGGCTATGAAAGCGGTTGAGGCAAAAAATGAAGAGCTTAAAGATGCCCTACCTAAGACATATAACCGTTTAGAAAATAGCGTTCTTGTTACATTACTTAAGATATTTTCTAATATTCCCATGGATATCGAAGGCGATGTTTTTGGCAAAATTTATGAGTACTTTCTTGGTAAATTTGCTATGGCAGAAGGGCAGAAAGGAGGAGAATTTTTTACCCCTACATCTATTGTGAAACTTATAGTTGAAGTAATAGAACCTTTTCATGGAAGAATCTATGATCCTGCCTGTGGCTCTGGAGGTATGTTTGTTCAAAGTGCTAAGTTTGTAGAAAGACACAAGAAAAATCCAAATACAGAAATTGCTATGTATGGCCAGGAAAGAATTGCAGAAACAGTTAGACTTTACAAAATGAATCTTGCTGTTCATGGTTTATCAGGTGATATTAAACAGGGAAATACTTATTATGAAGATATACATAAATCATTTGGCAGATTTGATTTTGTTATGGCAAATCCTCCATTCAATGTAAATGGAGTTGATAAAGAGAAGATAAAAAGCGATAAAAGATTTAGTTATGGTATTCCGAGAGCAAACAATGCAAATTATTTATGGATACAGGTTTTCTTAAATGCATTGAATGATAAAGGGAGAACAGGCTTTGTTATGGCTAATTCTGCCAGCGATGCAAGGCAATCTGAAATGGAAATCAGAAAAAAGATAATTGAAGATAATGTTGTAGATGTGATGATTTCTATTGGTTCCAATTTCTTTTATACTGTAACTTTACCTTGTACTCTGTGGTTTTTTGATAAAGGCAAGAGAGATACTAACCGTAAAGATAAAGTCCTTTTCATAGATGCCCGTGATATATATAAACAAGTTGACCGTGCACATAGAGAGTTTACTTCTGAGCAAATAGAATTCATTGCTAATATTGTAAGAATGTACAGAGGAAAAGAAATAGAAACTGATGGCGGAAGTAAAGCAATGATGGATGATTATTTCCCTGAGAGAAAATATAAGGATGTTGCAGGACTCTGTAGAAGCGCAACTATTGAAGAGATTGCAGAACAAGGCTATTCCTTAAATCCTGGAAGATATGTTGGAGTTGCTGAAAAGGAAGAAGAAGATTATGATTTCAAAGAAAGATTAGAGGAATTAAACGAAGAGCTGGAGCAGTTAAATGGTGAGGCACATAAATTAGAGGAAAGGATAGCGGGGAATGTTGAGAGGTTGATGGAAGAGGAATAACTATGGAAGAAAATCATAAAAATAGATGGGAAAAAATAAAACTTGGAGAAATAGGGGAGATTGTAGGAGGAGGCACTCCAAGTACAAAAAGAGCGGAATATTGGAATGGTGATATTCTATGGCTTACTCCTACAGAAGTTACTTCTATGGAGGGAAGATATATTGAAGAAACATTAAAGCATATCACCAAATTAGGTTTAAAAAATAGTTCTGCTAAGTTAATGCCAGCGGGAACCATAATAATGACAAGTAGAGCTACTATTGGGGAAGTAGTTATGAACCGCGTTCCCATGGCAACAAATCAAGGTTTTATAAATATAGTCTGTGAAAAAGTCTATGCACTATTTCTTTATTATTGGATAAAAGCAAATAAAAAGTTGATTATATTGAATTCGCATGGAACAACTTTTAATGAGATTATCAAATCTGTTTTTAAGAAAATAAAGATATTAATCCCCCCACTACCTATTCAACATAAAATTGCCTCTATCCTTTCCGCTTACGATGACCTTATTGAAAATAACAATCGCCGCATCAAAATTTTAGAAGAAATGGCACAAACCATTTATAATGAATGGTTTGTTAAATTTCGCTTCCCAGAATATAAGAAAGTAAAAATGGTAGATTCGGAATTGGGGAAGATACCTGAGGGATGGGAAGTGAGGAAGTTGAAGAATATAGTTGAAACACAATATGGATATACGGAAAGTGCATCTAAGGAACAAATAGGTCCGAGATTCTTAAGAGGAACTGACATAAATAAGGCTACATATATAAACTGGGATAGTGTTCCATTTTGTGAGATAAGCAAAAAAAATTTTAAAAAATATAGATTAAGAAGAAAAGACATTGTAATTATTAGGATGGCAGATCCTGGTAAAGTTGGAATAATAGAGAAAAATATTGAGGCTGTTTTTGGTTCATATTTGATTAGGCTTAAAATAATATTGGATAAGATAACACCTTATTATCTGTTTTATTTTATGCAATCAGATAGATATCAAAAATATATTACTAGAGCGAGTACTGGAACAACCAGAAAAAGCGCAAGTGCAGGAGTTATTACTGATATAGACATTTATATTCCGCCATTTTCATTGCTAATAGAGTTTGAAAATCAAATGGTATTACTTAGAAGGCAGCTAAACCTTTTCATCGAAAAAAATGCAATTCTCCGTCATGCTCGCGATCTCTTGCTGCCAAAATTAATTTCCGGACAAATAGCTGTAGAAAATTTAGATATAAATGTAGAGGATATAATATGAATATCTATTCCGAATCAACATTAGTCGAACAACCTGCCATCGAGATTTTTCAATCTCTTGGGTATGAGTATCAGAATTGTTTTGATGAGCAATTTGGAGAAAATGCAACTTTAGGCAGAGAAACATCTATGGAAGTAGTTCTTGTTTCTCGCTTAAAATTTGCTCTATTACGTCTTAACCCAGAGTCGTCTCCAGAAACAATAGATACAGCTATTGAAGAGTTAACTAAAGATAGAAGCTCTCTCAATCCTGTTGTTGCTAATAGAGAGATTTACAAAATTCTAAAAGATGGAGTAAAGGTATCTATTCGCAGAGAAGATGGTAGAGAGGACGAGGAAGTAGTTGAAGTTATCGATTTTGATAACCTGGATAATAATGATTTCTTTTTAGCTTCTCAATTTTGGGTTATAGGTGAGATGTATAAACGCAGAGCGGATCTTGTAGGTTTTGTAAATGGCTTACCTTTTATATTCATAGAATTAAAAGCTGTTCATAAAAAATTAGAAAATGCTTATAAAGATAATCTAACAGATTATAAAGATACTATCCCTCAAATATTTTGGTATAATACTTTTATTATTTTGTCCAATGGTTCAAAAAGTAAAATTGGAACAATAACATCTGAATGGGAACATTTTAGTGAATGGAAAAAAATTAACTCTGAAGGTGAGAAGGGTATAGTTTCTTTAGATACGATTATTAAAGGAATTTGTCAAAAAGATAAATTCTTAGATATTTTAGAAAATTTTATTCTCTTTCAAGATGTGGGTGGCTCACTTATAAAAATCATTGCTAAAAATCATCAATATTTAGGAGTTAATAATGCTATAGATTCCTTTGAGAGTATAAAAGATAAGCAGGGAAAATTAGGGGTATTTTGGCATACACAGGGTAGTGGAAAAAGTTTTTCAATGATTTTCTTCTCGCGAAAAATTTTGAGAAAGTTCTATGGAAATTATACATTCCTCATAGTCACTGATAGAAAAGAATTAGATAAACAAATTTATGAAAACTTTTTAAGTGTCGGCGCAGTTACTGAACAAGAGGTTCATGCAGAAAGTGGAAAACACTTAAGGCAACTATTAAGAGAGAACCATAGGAATATATTTACCTTAATTCATAAGTTTAAAACAGATAATGACAAGATATATCCGGTAATATCAAAGCGTAAAGATATTATTGTAATTGTGGATGAAGCTCACAGAACACAGTATGATATATTGGCAATGAATATGAGAATAGCCCTACCAAACGCTGCTTTCATCGCTTTTACTGCAACACCCCTTATTGAAGGTGAGGAACGAACCAAAAATACCTTTGGTGACTATGTTAGTGTTTATAGTTTTAAGCACTCCGTAGATGATCAGGCAACTGTTCCGCTTTATTACGAGAATAGAATCCCTGAGGTTAGATTAGAGAACAAATTCTTAAATGAGGATTTAGAAAAAATTGTTGAAGAGGCAATGCTCAATGAAAAACAGGAAGAAAAATTAGCAAGAGAATTTGGTAGAGAGTATCATATTATAACCAGAGATGACCGTTTAGAAAAAATTGCCAAAGACATCGTTTCTCACTTTACAGGCCGTGGTCATCAAGGTAAAGCTATGGTTGTCTCTATTGATAAACCGACAACGGTAAGAATGTATGACAAAGTGCAAAAGTATTGGGAAAGATATATCAGCAGGCTTAAAGAAAAATCAGAATTTCTACAAGATAATATTCAAAAAGAAGAGATTGAAGAAAGAATTAGATATATGGAAGAAACTGATATGGCAGTTGTAATAAGTAGCGAACAAAATGAGATAGAAAGATTTAGAAAGCTCGGATTAGATATAGCAAAACATCGCAAGAGAATGAATAATGAAGATTTAGCAACAAAGTTTAAAAATCCTAAAGATCCCTTTAGAATTGTATTTGTTTGTGCTATGTGGATGACAGGTTTTGATGTTCCCTGCCTTTCTACAATTTATCTTGATAAACCTATGCGCAATCATACTTTGATGCAGACTATCGCCAGAGCAAACAGGGTTTTTAAAGATAAACTCAATGGTTTAATTGTAGATTATGTCGGTATTTTTAGGAATTTGCAAAGAGCTTTATCCATTTACAATCCAGGCGGTGTGAAAATTGATTATCCGGTTAGGCCCAAAAGCGAACTTTTGGAAAAACTTAAAAAAGTTATTCGTGAAACAACTTTGTTTTGCAATGAAAAAGGAATTGATACAGAGAAAATTATAAAGAGTGAGAGATTAGAAAAGATTAAATTGTTAGACGATGCAGTTAATGCAATCTTAGAAAAAGAAGAATATAAAGTAAAATACCTTACTTTATCTAATAATGTGAAAAAGTTATACAAAGCAATATTACCTGACCCAAGTGCAGAGAAATTTCGGGGAAAATATATGGTGTTTAAAATTATTGCTGAAAAAATTAAATCTTTATTACCTGAGGTGGATATATCAGAGGTCAAAGAAAAAATAGAGAGTTTACTTGATAAGTCATTAGGAGTTGTTGGAGATATTAGAGATCCATATAAAGTTGACTTAGGCAAGATAAATTTTGAGGCGATAAAAAAGCAACTTTCAGAGAAAAGAAAATACATTGAAATAGAGAACTTAAAAAATCTTATTAAACAGAAGCTCACTGCAATGGTAAAATTAAACAAAGCAAGAATTAATTTTCTTGAAAAATTTCAGATGTTGATTGATGAGTATAATGCTGGAGCAACAGATGCCGAGATATTCTTTGAAAAGTTAGTTTCATTTGCAAAAGAATTAGACGAGGAGGAAAAAAGAGGCATTTTTGAAAGCCTTTCAGAAGAGGAACTGGCAATGTTTGATTTACTCTATAAGCCAGATTTAACAGGAAAAGAGAAAGAAAAAGTTAAATCTGTTGCTAAAAAATTGTTAGAAAGACTGAAACAAGAAAAATTAGTATTGGATTGGAGAAAGAGACAACAAACAAGAGCCGATGTACTATTAACTATTCAGACTATTTTGGATGAAGGGTTACCAGAAAGCTATACACGAGTAATGTTTGGAGAAAAATGTAATCTTGCCTACCAACATATCTATGATTCTTACTTTGGGCAAAATATGAGTATTTATCAGCAATATAGGGAAAGGGTTGGAGTGTATTAGGATCTAAAATGAAAAAGAAAAAGGGGTCAGGTCTCCACATTTGACATTAATATCATTTTCAACTTGTCAGTATTTAGCGAGAACCCCTATTAATTATAGCTTTTACATAGACCTATTATTGAAAATTAGCAGTGTCTAAAATAAATTTCTTTTGTAAATAGTAGAGGGAAAAATAGTGAGGTAATGGGGTCAGGTCTTGCAATATAACATTCATTTGGTATACAAATTTTGTGAATAGATTTAGAGGATTAATAAAGCCTCAAAGAAATACCAAAGTTCAGGGATGCACTACAAGATTACCTTTTGCAGAATTATTAGATAAAAAATCTAGAAATAGGATGCAGAGGGGTAAATTAATTCTTGAGGTTTATACGCGATAGGGTATACTATGGAACAAACCTCCAGTTTTAGGAAAAATCTCTTTGTTATTGTAGTGCAGGTCGCAAGATTTGATTCCTTTAGATAAGTACTATATAAAGCGAAAAATCAAGGGAGGAATATCATGGAAATAGCTCCAAGAATTAGTGTAGATGAGAGAATTCGTTTTGGCAAACCTGTGATTACTGGAACACGTGTTCCAGTAGACCTCATTATAGGAAAACTTGCAGGAGGAATGACCTATGAAGAGGTTATGACTGAATATGAAATCACCCGTGAGGATATACTGGCTGTCCTTGACTATGCTGCTAAGATTTTGTCTAGCGAAGAAATTAAAGTGGTAGGATGAAATGCCAAAATTTGTGATCGATGAGGATATGTCTTATTCCACGGGAAGGATTCTTAAACAGCGAGGATATGATGTTAGGGATATTCGGGACTATGGGCTTCGTGGAGCAGAGGACGAAGAGATCTATGATTTTGCACAAAGAGAGAAAGCAGTGATCCTTACAGGTGATAGAGGTTTTGGTAATATTCTGCGTTTTCCATTAGACAAGCATTTTGGAATCGTTGTTGTGCACTTTCCCAATGAAACGCCCACCATAGAGATAAACCGCTATCTTATAGAAAGGTTTAAAGATCTATCGGAAGATGACTTCAAAGGGAATCTAATTATCATAGAACCAGAAAAGATACGAATTAGAAGAAAATAAACAAGTAAGTCAAAAAAAGGGTCAGGTCTCCACATTTGACATTAATATATTCTTAATTGAATAGTGATTGAAGTAACTCTACTTCACAACTATGACAGTATTGTAGCATGAGCCGCGATATTAAACAAGCCAAAGTCAAAGAATACGAGCGCCAGATTGACCAGATGGTATACAAAATTTATGAACTATCAAAAGAAGAGATAAAAATTATTGAAGGAGGAAAGAAATAATCTATGAATAACTTAATTTGTGAAGCAATATTCAACAAAAAAGTAATTAAATTTACCTACGAAGTGATTTTCTAAAAATAAAGCCACTTTTCATAATGGGAGGCTCACCTAAGGCGTACAATTATGAAATTATTGAACGAGGTGGGTTTGCCTTAATATTTGAGATGCAGATTTACCCTTTTGGATATAGAGAACTGGTGAATAAGATAAGGAAAGTACTTGATATGCCTGTAGATTTTCCTAATACAATTCCAGAAGGGATAATTAAAAGATTTGTTAGTTGGCACAAATGATATATGGAAGAGTGTTTCTATTGGCGGGTTATAGACTTTCCCCTATAGATACAATATTGCCTACTCAAGATACCCGAAAAAGCCCAATGGTAAATGTAGGTAGAAATTACTTATTTATGAATAATAAAGATTTGATTGGCCCCTTTGTTTACTAAAATAATAGTTAAGCAACTACTACCTCAACCGGTAATGGTTGCTTAACCCCAAGAGTTTTACTCACATACAGCTTCTCTATGCCTATTACTTTTCCTTCCCTGTTTTTCTTTAAAATAACCCCTTCTCCCCACTTCCTCACAAATATACTCATCCCCTTGGTCGCCAAACCAAATATCCATTGTGTCAGTTTCTTTATGATAATAGATAATTACTTTATCCATATTATCTCCCCTTCCATAACATCTTTAAATGCCAAACTTTTTTTCAACCTTGAGTTCAGTTTAACTATATATTGAATTTCTCTCTCTGTCAACTTTTAAAACTTAGATAAGCCCCTATATACAACGCTATAGCCAGGATTCCCACCAGATTAAATCCCCAGCTAATAGCAAGAACAGTAGCTAAAATAGCACTAATCACCGAGGCGCATCCATTTATCCCCCAGGCCCAGGGGACAAGCTCTGAGAATTTAGAGCTCACCTTGCTTAATCCAAGAGGAAAGGGTATTCCCATAAAAAAGGCCAAAGGAGCGATGAGTCCGATGGATATTATTATTTTTATCCAATCAGGGAGAAAGAGAAGCCTGGGGAAGATTTCTCTTAAAACTACAAGATAAACAAGAGATATAACAGTAATCCCAGTTACAGCCAAGCCAACCGTGGATATTCTTTTTAACCTTATTTTTTCACAGAATCTACTGCCCAAACTGGAAAAACCAAGAAAGGAAGCTATTACCACACTTGCAGCATAAATGGGATGGTAGAGAAAAAGGGTAAACTTTTGGATAAATGATATCTCTATAAACATATAACTCACTCCCAAAAGGAGAAAATAGAGAAGGACCTGCAATTTTCCTTTCACAAGGCTCCTTTCCTTTTTTAGGAAAAACAAAGGTAAGATAATCAAGAGGACACTTACTACTACAGCCTGGAGGAGGGTAGCTATTAGTATTATGTAACCCCATTCCACAAAGGGAATCCACTCTCTTCCCATAGTTTTTAAAAGATGGGATAGAGATTTCCATTTGAAAAAATGAAAAAAATAAGGAGAGTTATCTGTGGACGGGCGAACATTGAACAGATAGTCCTGATAAAATTTTCCCCTGTTACCAGAAATAATGTTTATAGCTGCATCGTAGTAGTAGGCCTGAGGTAAGATGTTGTATTGGTTTACTTTTTCAGGGTCAATACCAGAGGTCCAGATAAGATCAAATGACCTTTCCCGGGAAAATTTTTCTGCATGGTGAATCTGGCTAAGGGTAAAAGGGGATTTGCTTACCAGTAAAGTGCAGGTGCTCCAGCTTCTAATAAATATCAAATGAGAGGAAGGAGATTTCACTCCAATTTTTTCCAGGGCCTCTACTGCACTGGCAAAGATCTTTATTCCATCTCGGGGAGGAATCTTCAGCCAGCGGGTAATAGAGAGAACCCCCTGGGGCCGCAGTGCTTTTAGGAAACTTTCCAGGCCCTCGACAGTGTAAAGGTAATTTTCCGAGAGAGCATAAACTCCAGCTGAGGAGGCACTGAAAGAATCTAAGAGAGAGATATCAATGAGATCGTATCTTTTAGGGGTGGATTCAATAAACCCTCTGCCCTCAGCTATCACTGCTCTTACCTGGGGTAAAGAGTAAATATGGCCGGAAAAATCGCCATATTCTCGGTTAACCAGGTCCACAACTTGAGGATTAACCTCTACGGCATCAATTTCAGATGCTCTGTGATAAAGAGCATTAAGGATACTCGATCCACCTCCTGAGCCTATAATAAGAACTCGTGGGGGTTTGATTACATGGTAGGGAACAGATGCAGTCATATAATCCAGGTAACTCAAAGGGGAAAGATCACCATCGAAATAATTTATAGCTGAGATGGAATCTGCATCCGTAAAAAGACCTAACTGAGGAGGAAAATCTTCTTTAAAATTAAAGCTAAGTCCAGGAGCACATCTTATAGCTGGACTTTTCAGGACATCAATGAGACCAAAGGGAGAAAATTTTTCCTTAAGGATTTTTGCCTGGGGAAGATTTAAACTGATATTTAGGGCTTTGTATTGAGAGATGTGGAGTCGAGGGGGATAAAGATAAAAAATAGTTCCCAGACAAAGTGAGGCAAGGAGAACCATTCCAAAGATTTTTCTTTTCAAACCCCAGGAGAAAATCACCACTGCTAAAAATCCAAGCATAATGAGAAGGAGAATAAGATTTACTGGAGAAAAAAGATACATAAGCAAAATTACCCCCAAAGACCCTGCGGCAGAACCTAACAGATTAAAAAAGTAAAGGCGGGGAATGAGCCTGTCAAATTGAAGGAAAGATAGCCCAATGCAACTTGCTCCCAAGAAAAAGGGAATAAAAAGGACCAGGTAGTAACCCAGTAAATAAAGATACTGTTTGCGATACCAGACAATGAGAAAAGGGTCAAATCGAATATACTGGGAAAAAAAAGTGCACAGAAAAAGAGAAATGGGAAAAAGGAAGCTAAAGAGAAGGAAGAATGCATGGAAGTGTTTTTTCACTATTTTTTTGAATACACTGATAAAACTGCCACTGGCTCCAAAACCAAGAAGAGCAACACTAATCACCATATAAGCAAAATGTGACCAACTGGTTATAGACAGGGTTCTCATTAAAAGAATCTCGTAGGAAAGAAGAGAGAAGGAAATAAAGAAGATGGAGAGAAATATACTCATTTAGTGTTTTCCCAGCAGGGGAACAAATCTTACCGGGATAATATTGCGAGATATAATTTTACCATCTTTTTTCTCAATGAGCATAAGGGTTTGAACTAAGAAAGGCGGCCCTACAGGAATGCACATTCTTCCACCCTCTTTTAGCTGTTCAAGAAGGGGAGGAGGGACATAACCGGCGGCACAGGTAACAATTATACAGTCAAAGGGAGCATTCTCTTGCCATCCGTAGTAACCGTCAGCTACTTTTACTGTTGTATTATTATAGCCTAAATCCTGTAGTCTTTCTTTAGCAGAGGTTCCCAGTTCCTCAAATATTTCAATAGTATAGACTTTTTTCACTATCACGGCAAGAACTGCTGCCTGATATCCAGAACCTGTTCCCACTTCTAAAACTCTATCTTCTTTTTTTGGTTCCAATAGCTCGCTCATCAATGCCACAATGTAGGGCTGAGAAATGGTCTGTCCGCATTCTATAGGAAGAGGTGTATCCTTATACGCATAAGGTTTGTACTCATCAGAGACAAATTCATGCCTGGGGACCTTTCTCATTGCCTCTAAAACTTCCTTGTTCTTCACTCCCCTGGCCTCAATTTGCTCGGCTACCATTCTTTCTCGCTCGGTAAATCTTTCTCTTTGGGTAAGTTCTTCCCGGGGTTTCAATAAAAACCAGAGTAGCAAAGTGCCAATCAAAGCTAAAGCCAGTATAATGAGTATAAATCTTACAGGCTTAGACATGTTTTTGCCTCAAAAACAGTGATTTCTTTTTAATTAGTGACCGAGCCGTTACTTTAATTATATAGTTTTTCCTAAAAAAGTAAAAAGAAATATGGGTCTATGTCAAAACCTGCGTAGAACAGGTGCAATCAAGATGCAACCTACAAGATTGGTGGTTGTCTTGACTATTCTCTATCTCTACTGTAAGATATAAAATTAAAAGGGTGAGTTTATGGAAAAAAGATACAATCCAGGGACTGTAGAGAAAAAGTGGGAGAAGCATTGGGAAGACAAGGACTATTTTTCTCCTCAAGAGGGGAAAGAGAAGTCTGTTTTTTCTATGGTTATGCCTCCTCCCAACGTGACAGGAATTTTGCATATGGGTCATGCGTTTAACTCTACACTTCAGGATATTGTAGTTAGATTTAAACGTCTGCAGGGATATGAAGTTCTTTGGATTCCAGGAATAGACCATGCCGGCATAGCTACTCAGAATGTAGTTGAAAAACAGCTCGCTCGAGAGGGATTGGATAGAGATAAGCTCGGGAGAGAAAAGTTTGTAGAAAAAGTTTGGCAATGGAAGGAAAAATACGGAGAGAGAATCTTCGCTCAACTTAAAAGCCTGGGAGTGTCCTGCAGTTGGAAAGATAAATCCTTTACTATGGATACGCATCACTACCAGGCCGTATGCGAAGCTTTTGTGAGATTATATCAGCAAGGATATATCTATCGGGGAAACTATATAATTAACTGGTGTCCCCGCTGCCAAACAGCCTTATCTGACATTGAGGTAGAACACACAGAACTAAAGGGAAAACTTCACTATATACGCTATCCTTTTAAGATTAATAAAAAATCTCCTCAAGATAAGACTCAAAAGTTCCTGGTGGTGGCTACTACCAGACCAGAAACTATGCTGGGAGATACGGCAGTAGCGGTAAATCCTCAAGATAAACGATTTAAAAACATGAAAGGAAAAATCCTTATCCTGCCTTTAGTGGGAAGAGAAATTCCTTTAATCTACGATGACCATGTAGACCCGAAATTTGGAACGGGTGCTCTTAAAGTTACCCCAGCTCATAGTTATGATGATTTTTTGATTAGTCAGAGACACAATCTTGCTGTTATTAATATACTTAACAGAGACGCTACTATAAATGAAAATGGAGGTAAATATCAGGGACTGGCTATATACGAAGTGAGAGATAGGGTGCTAAATGATTTGAAAATACAGGGCTATATAGAGAAAGTTGAGGATTACACGTACAGGGTTGGACATTGTTACCGCTGTGGTACACCAATAGAGCCTTACCTTTCCCGCCAGTGGTTTATTAAAATGAAAGATTTAGCCCGGGAGGCTATAAGGGCAGTAAAGAGAAGAGAAATTAAATTTACTCCTTCCTACTGGGGAAAGAGCTATTTTAACTGGCTGGAAAATATCCACGATTGGTGCATATCTCGCCAGATCTGGTGGGGACATCAAATTCCGGTTTGGTACTGCCGGGGATGCGAAGAGATAATTGTTTCTACATCTATCCCCATCGAGTGCCCTCAATGCAGCTCAACCGAGCTAAAACAAGAGAAGGATGTGTTAGATACCTGGTTTTCCTCAAGCCTTTGGCCATTTTCTACCTTAGGGTGGCCCAATGGGGATGAGAAATTCAACAGATTCTATCCTACTTCTCTTTTATGCAGTGGATGGGACATTCTCTTTTTCTGGGTGGCAAGGATGGTAATGATGGGATTGAAGTTCACTGAAAAGGTTCCCTTTCATCAGGTTTATATTCATCCCTTAATAGGAGATGAGGGGGGAGAGAAGATGAGTAAGTCCAGGGGAAATGTTGTGGATCCTCTCAAAATGATGGAAAAATACGGAACGGATGCGTTTAGATTTTCCTTAGTAGCCCTTAAAACAGAGACACCCTATCTTCGTTTTTCTGAGGACAGAGTAAAAGGATACAGAAATTTTGCCAATAAGATATGGAATGCCTCCCGTTTCTGCCTGATGAACTTAAAGGATTTTGTTCCCTCAGGTGAATTGGAAGACCTTGAACTTAAAGATCTTTGCGATAGATGGATTGTGTCCTGTTTTAGTAAAACAGTGAGAGAAGTTACAGAACAATTAGAAAGGTTTGAATTTCCCCAGGCTGCTCAACTTCTCTATCAGTTTATCTGGGGAGAGTTCTGTGACTGGTATATAGAATTGGTAAAACCCCGCCTGGAAGAAAAAGATGCCAGCTCTCGCTATGTTGCCCAATTTATTCTTTATTGGGTTTTAAGGGGAACACTAAAACTTCTTCATCCCTTTATGCCTTTTATCACCGAGGAGATCTATCAGCTTTTGCCAGAAAAACGGGAAGAAAAGGAAAGCATTATGGTCTCTTCCTGGCCAGAATGGGGCAAAGAGGATGTGCAGGCTGAGGAAGAAATGGAATTTTTAATGCAAATTATTAGTGAGATTAGAGGGATTAAATCAGGAGTAGGAATTCCCCCTCAAACCCGAGTGGATCCTTTTATTAAAGATCCTCATGATGAAAATTTGGTCATTTTAAGGGAAAACTCCTCCTATATTAAAAATTTGGTAAAAGCCAATCAACTTTTCATAGGGAAAGATATATCCAGGCCTGAGCTGTCAGCTTCCTCGGTGGTGGGTAGCACAGAAATATTTCTTCCGCTGAAGGGATTGGTTAAAATAAAGGAGGAAAGGCAGAGGTTAAAGATTAATTTAAAAAAAGTTAATGAGCAAGTTGGCCATGTTTCAAAGAAGCTCTCATCCCTGGATTTTTTAAAGAAAGCTCCTCCCGAGATAGTGAAAAAGGAAAAGAAGAGAAGAAAAGAACTGGAACTGTCCAGGGAAAAGCTAAGCCGGTGGTTGGAGGAAATTAGATGAAAGAGGAAGTGAAGCGAAGCCTGACCAAAGATATGCAAATTGGAGGCCAGGCTGTCATAGAGGGTGTAATGATGCGCTCTCCAGGATATATTTCCGTGGCTGTGCGAAAGGCTAACGGAGAGATCGTAGTGAAAAGGGACCCTTATGTATCCCTTTTGAAAAGGTATAAATTCTTAAATATCCCTATAATTAGAGGAGTAGTAGTTTTAATTGAAACTCTATATATTGGAGTGAAAACTCTCACCTTCTCTGCCGATGTAGCTATTCAGGAAGAAGAGGATGAGGAGGTAGGATCCAGTCCTGAAAAAGGAAAAAAGAAGGAAGTTTTTACCACTTTATGGTTAATTCTTACAGTTTTCCTTGGCGTCGCTCTTTCCCTTCTTCTTTTCTTTTATTTGCCCTTAGTTTTAACTGGTTTTTTTAGCATTAAACAGGGATTTTTATTTACTCTTGCGAGTGGATTGATAAGGCTGGCAATTTTTCTTCTTTATATTTGGTTAATAACTCTGTGGAAAAGCATGAGGAGAATATTTGAATATCATGGGGCCGAACACAAGAGCATTTTTACCCTTGAGGCAGGTGAGGAACTTATCCTTGAAAATGCCAGAAAGTATTCCACTCATCATCCAAGATGCGGAACTAACTTTCTTTTGATAGTAATGATAGTAAGCATAGCGGTTTTTATCTTTTTTCCAAGACCTTATACTTTGGTGGATCGCTTATTTAGACTACTTTTTGTTCCCTTGATTGCCGGTGTGTCCTATGAATTAGTAAAGCTATGCGGAAAAAAGAGAGATAATAAATTGGTAAGAGCTTTAACTGCTCCTGGTTTATGGTTGCAAAGATTAACTACCAAGGAGCCAGACGATGAGCAGCTCCAGACAGCTATAACAGCTTTGAAAAGTTCATTAAACAGAGAGAATCAGACTTAGAAGAATAAATTAGGAGAGGTACCCTGATGCAAATAGCAGAAAGAGTAGGAAGATTGGGAACTGAAACTGCTTTTGAGGTTTTATCCCAGGTAAACAAACTTAGAAAAGAGGGAAAGGATATTATAAGTTTTGGTATCGGAGAGCCCGATTTTAATACCCCTCAGAATATTAAAGATGCGGGAATAAAGGCAATTGAAAATAATTATACCCATTATAGCCTTTCGGCTGGAATTCTCCCTTTAAGAGAATCAATTGCTCGTTATATTTCTAAAACCAGAGGTATTAAGGTAGGCCCTGATGAGGTGGTAGTTGCACCAGGGGCGAAGCTAATAATTTTTAATAGCATTCTTTCCTGTATTAACAAGGGAGACGAGGTAATATATCCAAATCCGGGATATCCAATCTATGAGTCGGTTGTAAATTTTGTAGGTGGGAAACCAGTTCCTCTTCCCCTCTTAGAGGAGAAGAATTTTAGCTTTGATGGAGAGGATTTGCAGGAGAAAGTAACTTCAAAGACAAAAATGATTATCATTAACTCACCACAGAATCCTACTGGTGGTGTCCTGAGTTATGATGATTTAAAAACTATTGCGAAAATAGCCATTCAAAATGATATTTGGGTGCTCTCCGACGAGCTTTACTCCAGGATAATCTATGATGGAAAGTTCCAAAGTATTGTCTCTATCCCTGAAATGAAGGAGAGGACAATTTTGGTTGATGGATTCTCCAAGGTTTACGCTATGACTGGTTGGCAGTTGGGATTTGGAGTAATGGATAAAACCCTGGCCACTCCTATGGTGAGAATGGAAACAAATGTTGTTTCCTGCCCGGCAACATTTACTCAATATGCAGGGATAGAAGCTCTGGAAGGTCCACAGGATGAGCCATTAGCTATGGTAAGAGAATTTAAGGAAAGAAGAGATATTATTTATGAAGGATTAAATGACATTAAAGGGATTAAGTGCTTAAAACCCCAGGGGGCCTTTTACATATACCCAAATGTAACTGAGGCTTGCCGAAATCTTAATCTATCAGGCTCAGAGGAATTTCAACGCTATTTGTTATACCAGGGAGGAGTAGCGGTGCTCAGCAGAAGCTGCTTTGGTCAAAGGAATAAAGGAGAAAAGGAAGAATACGTGAGGGTCTCCTATGCAACCTCAAAAGAGAATATACGAAAGGGACTGAAAAGAATCAAGAAGGCTGTTGAGACCTATTAAAGGGAAGAGAAAACCCAGATTTGGTAAGAAAAAGCGCAATTTGACAAAAAGAAACTGAGGTATTATAATATTAGTAATGAAGTTATATTCTTGGCAAGAAAAGGGCTAAAAATAGGGCCAGATAAGGAAGTAAGTGATAAGAAAATGAATAGGTCCATTAGCCTCAAGAAAAGAAAAGCTTTTCAAGAAAGTAATAGTTTGGCTTTTCTAAAATTCTTCTTTTCTTTGTCAATTGTAGTTGTCCAATTCATTGGGCGGTTTTAATGCGCCGATAAATCGGCAAGCTACAGCAATGACAAGCGAGGAGCCTCGCATTTTTTAGAGAAACTTACCTGTTACTCAAGATAAGGAGAGGCCAAGGATTAGTCTTTTTTTTGAGAGCTTCCCGGGGAAAATGAGCCAAGCCTTAGAAATAAGGAGAATATGATGGAAGAATTTATCTGGTTATCAAATCCACCGAAGAGCATTCCCTTTAAACCATCCGAACAAATCAAAGCCATTGCCTTTACAGGAAAACATGTAGAATATACAAACGCTGATACCTGGTATCCTTCATGGGCTTCAGATGGAAATATGTATTCTCCATGGACAGACGGAAGGATAGGAGAAGATGCTTGCACCTCGGCCAGTCTTAAATTTCGGCTTAACATGATAAGACGAGAAGATGTTAAGGAAGAACTGATTGAATCTATAATAAAGAGTTATGATTCTAAGAGATTTCCTGCTACTGGAAATGCAAAAATAGTGGGAGATGATCCAATGGACCTGCAAGTAGTAAATTTAGGAATTCACAGTGCACCTGCAGATCCCTATGGAGGTCGTTATCCCTGCGGTAGCTTAGTACATAATGGAATATGGTACTATGGAACATACTGCTTAGATACCTCAGATGAAGGAAGAGGACCATCACCAGCATTAACAACGTGGGATACCTTAGGTCCTTTTGTTGGATTTCGCATCTCTAAAGATTTTGGCAAAACCTGGATTGAAACTCAACATACGCCAGAGGAGTCATTATTCAAAGAGAGCGGTAAAAAAGGGGCCAAAGTTAAAATTGGCACACCACACTTTGTTGATTTTGGTAAAAACATGGAATATTCACCGGATGGGAAAGCCTATCTTGTTGGTCACGGAGCAGTTCGATCCGATGCTCATTCAGGTTGGATTGTTGGAGATCAAATCTATTTAGTCAGAGTTACACCTTCTATTAACAGTATCAATAATATGTCGAAATACGAATTTTTTGCCGGGAATAATGAGAAGGAAGAGCCAATTTGGAGCAAGGAATTTAAAAACATTAAGCCCCTGATTGAATGGGATAATCACTGTGGTTGTGTCACTATGACCTACAATGCTCCTTTGAAAAAATATTTAATGTGTGTGGCTGATGCTTACCCACAAAACGGGCCATATAATACATATATTCTGGAAGCAGATAAGATCAATGGTCCCTGGAAGCTGGTAGTGTTTATGGAGAAATTTGGGGGACAGGGATACTTTGTTAATATACCATCGAAATTTATAAGCAGTGATGGTAAATCTGCCTGGTTGTGTTATTCGGCTAATTGGACCAGGGGTCTGGAGCCAATAAAGTGGGAAACGAAACCAATTGGAAGTGGGTATGGAATGTGTCTTCAGGAGATCAAGTTTGTTGGGATATAAAGCAGTAGAGCTGATTTAAGAGCTAATTTCCTTCTTATAATTGTTCTTGAAAAGTTAATTACTCTTTTCAGGAGGTTTCTACAAAAATGAATCTCGTTAGTGCAAGGAATCAGATATCACGGGTGGTGAATTTTAAAAGAAAAAAAAGGTTAAGGACTTATACTTACACTCCCTATATCTTTATTGCTCCTACGCTTGCATTTATAGCGGTTCTGATATTGTATCCGGTGATTTATGCGTTTGTAATAAGCTTTTTTAACTGGCATCTATTAAAACAGGTACGTCCTTTTGTATGGCTGGGTAACTATGCAGATATTTTTAGAGATCGGGTATTTTGGATAAGCCTCAAGAACACTGTCTATTTTGTGGTGGTGTACGTTGCCTTTGCAACTCTTTTTGGCTTAGCTTTGGCGGTACTCGCCCAGAGGATGGTTCCCCATCTGAGAATTTTGGTAAGAAGTGTGTGCTTTATACCTGTAATCGCTCCCCTGGTGGCTACGTCAATGATATGGATATGGTTGTATGAGCCCAAGTATGGGATACTCAACTACTTCCTCAAGTTTATCTCTTTGGGGCCGTACCGATGGTTAATAAGCCCCAAGAGTGCTATGAACTCTGTGATAATCTCTACCCTGTGGAAAAGCGTCGGGTTTAACATGGCTATATTCGTGGCCGGTCTTCTCAGTATACCTAAGATGTACTACGATGCAGCTAAGATCGATGGTGCTTCACCAATCAAGTCATTCTTATATATAACGCTTCCCATGCTGAGAGATGTCATTGTCTTTGTGCTTGTTGTAGGCATAATCGGCTCATTTAGGGTCTTCACCCAGACGTATATAATGACCCAAGGCGGACCGGGCACTGCTACCAAAACAATTGTGCTGGAGATATATTTCAGAGCTTTTCGCTATTTCCGTATGGGAAATGCTTCGGCTATGGCCTTTATCCTCTTTGGTATCATTCTCTTGGTGACAGTGATTCAGCTCAAGGTATTTGGAAAAAGAAACATTTAGTTCATCTAATCTGTTCAGGAGGAATAAAATAATGAGAAGTCATCGAAGATACTTTGAAATTTTGCTTTGGATTGTAGGCCTGGCACTGATAGTTATTATGCTTTTCCCTTTCGTATGGATGATAAGCGTTTCCATTAAACCTCTCAGTGAGGTGAGGAGTATCCCACCGAGGTTACTGCCGAAAGAATTCACAATAAAGCCGTATATAGATGCATTTTTTCGCTACAAGTTTGGTCGATTTCTATTAAACAGCACCGTTGTTGCAGTGGCGGTGACCTGTATAGGATTGTTTACCAGCTCTTTGGCAGGCTTTGGGTTTGCCAAGTACTCATTTCGGGGCCGGGATTATCTGTTCTTAATGGTGCTCAGCGTGCTTATGATTCCATTTCATGTGGTTATCATCCCGCTTTACATGATGATGAAAGCATTTGGCTGGATAGATACCTACTGGGCACTCATAATTCCCGGCTGTTTGGTTAATACCTTTGGAGCCTACTTTATGCGGCAATTCATATTGAACATTCCCACGGATCTGATGGAAGCTGCCAGGATCGATGGTTGTTCGGAGTTTGGCATCTATTTCAAGATCATCTTACCTCTTTGTAAGGCAGCGCTGGCTACGCTGGGAGTGTTCATATTTATGTGGACCTGGGATGCATTTATATGGCCCCTTATAGTTGTAAGCAGAGAATCTATGAGAACATTACCGGTGGGATTATCCATCCTTCATGATGGATACGCATATAAGTGGAATATTCTAATGGCCGGTGCCACAATTGCATTCATTCCTATGCTGATAGTATTTTTGATAGCTCAAAAGTATATTATCAGGGGTGTGGCTCTGACAGGGATGAAATACTAATGAGAACTGCTCAGGAATGAGGAAATTAAGTATACTTCCCCCAGCTTTCAAGCTATACCAGATAGGGGTTAAAAGTCAATGAAGGAGGTGGTGGTACTTAGTGAATGAGTATAAGACCCTGGGTTATACTTATTCAGACGAGGAGGTGAGAGATCTTTACATTATATTTATAATATAGTAGGTACTGTCAAAAGTTTTATGGTAAATATGAAAAATAAATGCAAGAAATTGATAATATGAAAGGTAGAATTTTTCTTGTGATCGTTTTTTGAAAATAAGGTCTTGGCAATTAATAGAGCTTGATATTGAGGTAAGGAAATGGAAGATTGATTATTCCTGGCGTGCTACCTAAAAAATCAGTGGAATCTAATCAAAAGAGATAAGTTTTTACCAGTGTCTAAGAATCCCATTGTGGATACTGTCGTTCTGTGGATAACCCTTTGGGTTA
>JAUWZM010000092.1 GCA_030615365.1 Candidatus Aerophobota bacterium
CTCGGGGGAGCAGAGACAAACAGATGAACATGATCTATCTGAACACTCATTTCCTCTATCTCAAATTCATATTGTTCTGCAATTTCAGAAAAGATTTCCTTTACTCTCTCTTCCATTCCTCCTCGTAAGATAGATTTACGATACTTTGGAATCCACACAAGATGATAGTTGATATTATATACCGCATGAGGTGTTGCTTTAATCTTGCTCATACTCTCATTCTAATTAAAAGAGCAATTTATGGTGTCAAGACCTATCTTCAAAAACAATACCTCCCCCTTTTTCAAAAATCAGCTTTTTGAAAATCCTGGACTCTCTTTATGAGCACCTCAAAGATGGATAAATTACCGGCACCCTCCTTATGCCCCAACTAACCTATCCTAATTACACTTTTCTTTAGCCCATCATTTAGATCAAGATTTAGGTTAAGGCTAGAGGGAACTCATTCTTGACAACGGGCTTAAGCCCAAATAGCGTCTCGATATCCCTCCGGCAATTATTTCCCATCTTGCTATTGGTACTTTTTGTAGCCTTATTTTTGAGCCTGTAAAATCCTCAAAGATAAGGAAAATAAGGGCTTTTAGAAACAGGAGTTTCCCCAAAATTTAAATGCATCTTTTCTAAAGATGATTATATAATAAGAAATCCAGCGTTTGATTAAGTGGAATAGGAAAATTATTTTGAGATATATGCATTTTGGGGTAGAATTATAAAGGAAACTTGCAAAAAAAGGAGAGTCTTCTATATGACTAATTCCAATAAGACAGCGGCACAGATAAAATCACAAATAACCAGTAAAGACCTGACTCCTGCTATAGGAAAACGACTCATAGAGGAAGGAGGGCCTCTTATCAAGGAAGATGCCGTCCTTGCCCTGGATTTATCTGATATTTCAAAAGAGTATTCTGAAAAGCAGGAGGGTCTTGCTCCCCTACGGGATGGTTCCACCGGCAAGATAAAAAGTGGCTGGCCCATTATAGCGGTAGCAGGGGCGGGCGTAAGAGGAGATAAGGTTATTCCTCTCTACGGAAAACTGTATACCAAACGAGGATTTGGGTTCAAAAGTGAAAATCTGGAAATTATACACACTATGGACGAGATAATAAAGATCATTGGGAGAAAAGGACAAAGTGGGAAACAGTAGCTAAGGTTATTTTGCAGGCTTATGAGACGCTTAAAGCAGAAAAAGTGAAACTCCTGTGTTCTCCTGTTGACAAAAAAATGGAAGTGTGGTTAAATAATAGGCGAGTCTTTGAGATAAGATGAGATGAGATGAGAGCCACAAGAATGAGCCCACCACATCTTTTCCGCAGTTGTTAAAAAGATCTGCAAATACTTAAAAAAGAATAATATAAACGAAATTGTATAATGGCCTCTAAGGAATGCTCCTGAGACAGAGGGTAAAAAACGCTTGTGAGGCTTACCCAACAAGAAGGTATCAAGATTCTAGGAGAGGAATCCTTTGGAAGGCAGGATTACAGAGATAGACTATTCAGTTCACAAAGCTGATAGCAACTATTGGTCAGGCTACCGTATATTGGAGCATTGGTCCTGCAGGAGCTACTATAGTCAAGGATTTAGAAGATGATTGATTATTAAATGGAGGCATGGTAATGAAAAGAATGGATGACTTGTCAGAAAATATCTATTGGGACAGGGAAATGGAGACTCTTCCCCGTAATAAACTTGAAAAGATACAGGTTCAGAGGCTTCAAAACATAGTGAGATATGCGTATGAGTCAAACTCCCTTTACAGGAAAAACTTTGATTTACAAGGTGTGCAACCTGAAGATGTAAAAAAGCTGACGGATATAAGACTTCTTCCCTTTATGGATAAAAAACTTCTAAGAGAAACGTATCCCTTAGGTTATATATGTATGGATAAGAAAAAACTTAGAGAAGTGCATATGTCCTCCGGTTTTACGGGAAAACCTGTTGCAATGGTTTATTCGGAGGAGGATATACACCAGTGGGCTACCTGTATGGCAAGATGTTATCGAATGGCAGGTATACAAGAGGGAGCTGCTGTACAGATCACTCCCTCCTTTGGTCTTTTTAATGGAGGTTTTGGGTTTTACCATGGGGCAAGAAAAGCTGGATTATTTATCGTACCTACAGGCCCGGGGAACACTCTCCGACAGATAAGGCTTGCCAATGACCTACATACAGAGGCAATTACAGGAGTGGTCTCTTATGGAATTCGCATTATGGAGGTAATGAAGGAACATAATGTAAGCATTCCTTCTCTCAAAAAGGGGCTATTCGGGGCGGAGATTTTTTCCCAGGAGATGAAAAAACGGCTTAAAAAAGGTCTCGGCATTGAGATTTTTGATATCTATGGAATGACTGAAACCGGAGGGGTAGGAACAACAGGTATGGATTGCTCCTTTCATGAGGGAATACATGTGTGGGAGGATCACTATCTGGTGGAGGTAGTAGATCCCCAAACTGGTGAACTTCTTCCCGATGGCAAAGAAGGAGAGCTGGTATTTACCGCCCTTACAAGATGGGCTTTTCCGGTAATACGATTTCGCAGTGGTGACCTTTCTGCTGTAAGGAGCAGGGAACGATGCCAGTGTGGAAGAACTCATATACGAATTGATTACATAAAGGGAAGAGTTGATGATATGCTCATTGTGAAGGGGGTAAATTTCTTTCCCAGTCAGGTTGAAGAGGTGTTAATGTCCATTCCAGGAGTCAAAGAGCAGTACCAGATTGTGGTGCAAGAAGAAAATGGAATTAAAAATGCCCACATTAATGTCGAGGCTGAGGAGGGTGTATCACCTGTTCAGATAGAAAAAAAGATAGCAGGGGCACTGGGAGTTACCCTAAAAAGTAAGATTTTTAAACCGGGTCAATTAGATCGAGGGCTCGCAAAGGCAGAGAGAGTTATCTTTGTAAAAGGGACTGGCAATTCCTAATAATGGTTTTGGCATCCTTAATTCATGGGGTGGCAAGTTGTATATGCTCCTTAAATAAAACTTGGTAGTTATCAACCTGTAGAAGATCTGAAGAGCTCTGGTAGATATTCTCCTTTTGATGCGGTTTGACACAAAAATTGAATACTGGTAAGGTCTTAATAAGAGGGCAAAGCCTGGAAATGAAAGGGCGAGGGGAAAGTGAAAAGATTAGACAGGTCGCTTCGGCTTGGGAGATATGGGAGTTACCTTAAAAGAAGTGTAGAATAATTGATATTTCTCTTTGAGAATTTCCATGAAAAGTTGAGTTAGGTCCCATAACCGAAAAATAAACTATTCTAAGAGGAGATTTTGATGAAAGAGAAATGGTTCCAAAGAAGTTATCGTCGTAACTTATTGGATATGCATATCCCTGATTGGGATGAGAGGTTCTTATCCGAGTTTGACCCTAAAAAATATGTGGACATGTTGGCTTTAGCGAATGTTCGAAGTGCTATGTTCTACGCCAACTCTCACGTTGGTAACTGTTACTGGCCCACTAAAATAGGCCATATGCACAAAGGACTAAAGGGAAGAGATATATTAGGAGAGGTTATTGACCTTTGCCATCAAAAAAGGATGGATGCAATAGTTTACTATAGCTTAATCTTCAACAACTGGGCCTATGAGAACCATCCCGAGTGGCGAATTATTACTGCCGAGGGAAAAGAAGCTAAGGGTTTAGGGAGCGGGCGTTATGGTATTTGTTGTCCCAATTCTTCTCACCGAGACTTTGTGGTCGCGCAAATTGAGGAACTCTGTAAAAATTATGAGTTTGAAGGCATGTGGTTCGACATGACCCTCTGGCCTGATGTATGTTATTGCCCTGCCTGTAGAAAAAGATACCTCTTGGAGGTAGGAAAAGAACTTCCCAAGATCATTAATTGGGAAAAACCAGGATGGGTCAAATTTCAAAGAAAAAGAGAACAGTGGCTGGCGGATTTTGCTGCTTTGGTTACCTCTACGGCAAAGAAGGCAAAGCCAACCGCTACAGTGGTTCATCAAGCCAACGGATTCGTGTGGGATTGGAAAATGGGAGCAAGCTTAGATTTAGCCAAGGCGAGTGATTTTATAGCAGCAGACTTTTATTTAGATTCACTGCAAGAGTCTTTTTTTAGCAAACTTTTTTATAACCTTAGTGAAAATCTGCCCTTTGAGTTTATGACTTCCTGCATCGATCCCAACCTGCGAGATCATACCGGCGCGAAGTCTAAAGAATTATTAGAGGTTCAGATATACGCAGCTTTGGCTAATGGTGGTGCCTTTGTTTTTATCGATGCTATTGATCCTGTAGGAACCTTAAACAAGAAGGTCTATGAGCAGATGGGAGAAATTTTTAAAGAAACACAGAGATACGAAAAATACTTAGGAGGCAAATACTGTCAGGATATCGGCATTTACCTTAGTTTTGAGTCAAGAATTGGTCTGGAAAATAATGGTAAAAAAGTCAGCGATGTTGCTTCTTCTTTAATAGGTATCCGTAATCGCAAAGTCTTTCCTCACTCTCGAGCAGCACTATCTGCCTCTAAATCCCTCTTAAATAGTAATATCCCCTTTGGTGTTATCACCAAGAAGAACCTTAAGGAATTTTCTTCTCGCCAGATCATCATTCTTCCCAATGTGTTAATGATGGATGAGGAGGAAGCCCAGACATTAAAGGATTTTGTCGCCTCGGGTGGTAGCCTCTATGCCAGTAAGAACACCTCCCTTTTTACCAAAGATGGGGGAAGAAGAGAAGACTTTCTTTTATCCGATCTTTTTGGTGCCTCTTATATAGAAGAGACAAAGGAGGAGGTTACCTATATATCTCCTGTAGAGGAAGGAAAGGATATTCTTTCTCCCTTCTCGGCCAAGTATCCTTTGAGTATTCCCGGCTCCCAGCTAAAGGTAAAGGCAAGAAAAGGAGCAAAGATCTTAGCAACCATTACTCTTCCCTATACTGATCCCAAGGATCCCACTCGTTTTACCTCTATTCATAGCAATCCCCCGGGTGTCCCTACTGAGTATCCTTCTATGGTTTTGAATAACTATGGGAAAGGTAAAGTTTTGTATGTGGCCGCAGATCTGGAAGTAGTTGGCAAGGAGGCCCATCGAATAGTTTTCATCAATTTGATTAAACTGCTTTCCTCAAAACCATTTACTCTTGAAGCAGATGCTCCTAAATCAGTAGAGGTAACATTCTTTCATCAAGAGGACAAGAAGCGTTATCTCATTAACCTTCTTAATTCCCAGAAAGAGCTCCCTAATATTCCTGTAGAAGGGATAAAGGTTAGAGTGAGATTGGAGGGAAAAGAGCCTCAAAGATTAATAAAACTTCCAGAGGAAAAAGAGTTAGCCTATGAGACCAAAGATGGTTATGTGGAATTTACCCTTCCTAAATTAGAGACATTCTTGATGATAGCCCTGGATTATGAATAGAGTGTTTACCCCAAAAAGGTAAGAGGAGAGATTGGAAAACAAGTGAAAGGCACAAAGTTAAAAAGCGTAGTTGCGCAGACATGTAAGACTTAGGAAGGAGGTTTCAGATCAAGCCTAAGATAGGTTCCAGGGTCTTTCTTGCATACCTTAAGGAGAAAGGTGAGAAAAGAGTTTTCGAGAGAACTCTAAACTCAAGCGGGAGGAGGTGATAACTACTTTAAAGACACATATTCTTAACCAGATTTAAGTAGTCCAACTATACCAGGAGGTTTAAAATGATTTCTCTTCAACAAATTTCATCCAAAGGAAGAGTGGTACTTGTAGTAGCTAGCGTATATTTCTTATTTTGCCAGGGCTTACCTCAAGCTATAGCTCAAAAAAAGATATCGGTATTGATACACTCTTGTGCCCAAACAACTGAAACACGTAAGCTATTAGATGATTTCCATAAAAAGTATCCGGAAATAAAAGTGAACTGGGAAGAACTGGGAAGCGGAGAAATGAGGCGAAAAGAAACTCTGGAACTAGTAGCGGGGACTGGTGCATATGATGTGATGAACATAAGCCCCTTCTCCGCCGATCAGTTTATGGAGTCTGGGTTTTTGACCAATCTTGAGTCCTTCTTTGCCTCTGCCGATCCCGAGGTGATAAAAAAGGAAAATTTTGTGGAAGCTTTACACTATACAGCAAGGAATCCACAGACAGGTGAATGGTATGGAGTTCCTTGGCGTTCCGATTTTTACCTTCTTCACTACAATGCTAAGGCTTTTGAGGAGGCAGGAATTCCTGAGCCTGTAGAATACGATGATACTTGGGATTACCGGGGTAAGTTCCTGGAAGTGGCCGAAAAACTTACTGTTGGTGACCAGTATGGGTACTTGTTTATCGGCAGTCGAACGTATGGATGGTGCGTCAACATCTTCCGCCATCTTCTCTGGTGTGATGGGGGAGAATTGTTTGATGAGAACTGGAATCCACAGTTCAATAGCGATATAGGTGTGAACGCGCTGCAGTTTGCCCTAGACCTAATATACAAGTATGAAGTGACATCTCCTAATGTTGGTGCATACACCCATATAGAGACAAATAGTGTATTCCAACAGGGAAAAGCGGCCATGTTCGGACAGTGGCCTTACACCTGGACAGAGGCTAATAAACTAGAGGTATCAAAAATAGCAGGATATGCTAAGACGGCTCTGGTGCCGAAAGGTAAAGTGACTCGCAAATATGCGTATGGGTGTCAGACGCTGGCTATCCCTGAGAGTGCTAAAGAAGAAAACAAAGAGGCTGCCTGGAAGTTTATAGTTTGGGCTACCAGCGCGGAGATAGAGAAAAAAGTAATAATGAACGGTGGGGATACCAATGGTGCTCGAAAGGAGACTTTCCAGGATGAGGAGCTTTTAGAGAAATTTCCTATCCTCAAGACAATACTAAGAACCGCCGAGTTCAGTATTCCCGGTCCTCTTATAGCTGAATATACTGAGCTTTCTCATGACGGGTTGGCTATGAATGTGAACAAGGCCTTAATTCGTCAGGTAAGCCCCAAAGAAGCCCTGGATGCCGCGGCAAAAAGAGCGATTGAACTGTTCAAAAAGACAGGTCGAATAAAATAAATCGTCAGGTATGGAAAAGAGTTTTAAGTGATAGGGGGAAGAGGGTTTCCTTCCCCCTATCATAAAGAATAAAGAAGGGGGTAGTAATAAAACAGTGAATAATACAGGTTTATTTAAGTTACCCAAAACTAAGAATTTATTTCCTTATCTGTTGCTTATCCCCGCCTTGGCAGTATTGTTATTTGTTATTTTATATCCATTAGCCTACTCTTTAGTCATTTCCTTCTATAGGTACAGCCTACTAAAACCTTTTTTGGGAAAGACTTTTGTAGGATTGGCTCACTACAAAGAAAAGCTGACCGATCCATCATTCCTATATTCCCTTAATGTAACCGGGCGATTTACGCTTTTTAGTGTAGCGATAGAATTTGTACTCGGTTTTGGGATAGCACTTATTCTATCTAAAATAAAAAAAGGAAGAAGACTAGTTACTACTGGAATCCTTATCCCTATGATGATAGCTCCAGTAGCTGTAGGTGTTATGTGGATAATAATGTACCATCCAGACCTGGGGGTGATAAATTATTTCCTGAAGGTACTGGGGATAGCGCCTAAAATATGGTTAGGCGACCCAAGATTAGCCCTACTTGCAGTAATCGTAACTGATATATGGCAAATGACCCCATTTGTTTTTCTAATCATGCTGGCAGGAATAGAGTCTTTACCCCTTGAGTTATACGATGCTGCAAGAGTCGATGGGGCTACAGCATTCCAAAGATTTTTCCATATTACCATTCCCCTTTTAAAACAAACAATAGCGATAGTTCTTCTTATCAGAATAATGGATGCTCTCAGAGTATTTGACAAAATCTGGATTCTGACAAGGGGAGGTCCTGGGGAAGCGACAGAGGTAATCAATGTAAAGATTTACCTCACCTGTTTTACAGGTTTTAGAATGGGAGAGAGTGCAGCAATGTGTTATATTGTTTTTGCTATAATTATGATTATAAGCTTAAGTTACATCCGTGGAATCTCTAAGAGGGAGGCCAAATAAAGATGCGTTCATCAAAAAAAAAGCTGTGGGAAATACCAAAGTGGATAGTTATAGTTATCGTGTTGGTTTTGGCTTTATTTCCAGTGTATTGGCTGATCGCTACTTCTTTTAAGACCTACAATCAGATATTCAGCATGCCTCCCCGCTGGTTCTTTTGGCCTACAATAAAAGGTTACCTAGCCAATTTTCTAAGACAAGATATATCAAGAAATCTGTTTAACAGTATAGTTATTGCATGCTCAGGCACGGTCTTATCTGTTACTCTCGGATCAATAGCAGCTTACAGCTTTGCCCGATTCAAATTCAAAGGAAGCAGAACATTACCCCTATTTATGCTTTCTCTTCGTATGTTACCCCCTATGATTATTTTCATTCCCCTATTTATGATTTTACATAGGCTTAGACTGATAAATACATACGTAGGGATTATTTTGCCTTACACTGCCTTTATGCTTCCCTTTGTAATTTGGATTCTGATTGGTTTTTTTGAAGCTATTCCTGAAGAAGTAGAGGAGTCCGCACTAATAGATGGTTGTACGCGCATCGGAGCGCTCATACGGGTAGTATTACCTCTGGCAGCTCCTGGACTGGTTGCTGTATCTATATTGACCTTCACATGGCTATGGAATGAGTTTCTTCTTGCCAGTGTAGTTACAAGACGCGCAACTCAAACCCTACCAGTAGCTATAAGTTTACTCATTGGGGAACAAAAAATTTTGTGGAACGAATTGGCAGCAATAGCGACCATGGTTATCACTCCTGTTATTGTTTTCGCGATCATAGTACAAAGATATCTGGTAGCGGGCCTTACAAAAGGAGCAATAAAATAGATGAAAAACTTTAAGGATGATGCCAGATAAAAGTAAATAGATTCTTCGTGAAATCAAAGTATCCTAATCTGGCAAAAATCAGAAAACTCTTATCAACCAAAATGAGGATAGACTACAGAATAGATACAATATGGAACCTTAATTTCTCCTGAGATGTGAGATTGTGAGGCTTGCTTAACAAGAAGGTATCAAGATTCTATGCGGAAATTCTTTTTCAAAAGATGAAAAAACGGCTTAAAGCAGGTCTCGGCATTGAGATTTTTGATATCTACGGAATGACTGAAACCGGAGGGGTAGGAACGACAGGTATGGATTGCTCCTTTCATGAGGGAATACATGTGTGGGAGGATCACTATCTGGTGGAGGTAATAGATACAAGATTAATAGTAACTATTTAGGTCCTCCATGTTAATCTAAGAACCTTAAAAGAACGAACTATGTCGATTTTTTGAATAACGATAATGTCAAAAACTACATTAAAGGTAATGTCAAAAGTTTTATGGTAAATATGAAAGATAAATGCAAGAAATTAGTAAGGTAAAAAATAGAATTTTTCTTATGATCGTTTTTTGAAAATAAGGTTTTGGTAGTTAATAGAGCTTGATATCGAGGTAAGGAA
>JAUWZM010000128.1 GCA_030615365.1 Candidatus Aerophobota bacterium
TAGAGCTGCCTATGGCTTCAACTCCAAAAACGGGGCAGTAGCTTTAACTACCCTTTTTGTTACTTACTACAACTTCCTTCGGCCACATATTAGTCTTGACTACTCTGTGCCTATACCTTTAGAAGAATTAAAGGATATAGACACCCTTCAGGGCAAATGGGCTAAAGTTATCCAGTTAGCTACTGAGCTACCTCTCAACTAATTCTTTTTAATTAGATTAATTGAAAAATAATAGTAGTGACATTGTGGGGACTGTGGGCAACTCGAAGAGTTGTCCAAGTGATGTGGATAACCCAAAGGGTTATCCACAGAACGACAGTATCCACAATGGGATTCTTAGACACTGATAAAAACTTATCTCTTTTGATTAGATTCCACTGATTTTTTAGGTAGTAGACCAGGAATAATCAATCTTCCATTTCCTTACCTCGATATCAAGCTCTATTAACTACCAAAACCTTATTTTCAAAAAACGATCACAAGAAAAATTCTATTTTTTACCTTACTAATTTCTTGCATTTATCTTTCATATTTACCATAAAACTTTTGACATTACCCTCCAAGAGACTCACCCCTTGATATCCACCAACTATTTTCCAAAATTCTATCTAATTTTCGAATATTGTATTTTTTTTGGAAAGTCTTATTGATAAAATAATTTGATTTCAAGTAAGGATAAGAAAAGTGTGAATTCTCAATCTGTAGTGTGGTCTGTGGGATTGGATTGAAATGGATATAGTAATTTCTGTATATCTACTCTGTATATTCTCTTTTTTTATATAATATCAATAAAGAAATAAATGTCAAATTGTTTGGAGGGTTCTGGTGGATATTCTGAAATTGCCAACATGAGGAGAAAGAGAAATAAAATAAAAACAATTTGGGATGAGATTAACTGGTTTCTCAAAAAAAGGAGGGTAAGTCTTTAAAAAGAAAAAATGAAAAAAATACCACTGATTTTAGCATTTATTTTCATTTTTAGCATCCCTTGTCATGCTTTGCATTTACCCGATATAAGGTCTAAAATTGCAATGAGAATGAGGGGAAAATTAGGCGTTTCCTTGACCCATTCCATAGAATTATATCAGTTCAACTTTTCTAACAGCCCTACGGTGCTAAAATGGTGGTTTCTTACTCTGCCGATTAAAAACTTAGGCGACTGGACTGTTAATGTGGGATTTGCAAATGATTTCTCCTTTTCTCCCCCGGTATAAAATAATGACAAAAGAAGATTGGGAAAAAATTAAATGGTTTACTCCCGATGAAAATTGGGGTGATCCAGATAAAATGTCTCCCCATTTAATTTTCTACCTGGATAAATTACGAACATTTATCGGGCATAAGATCATAATTCACTATGAAAACCACAAGCCAGATAGAGTAAAATACATAATTTATATACAGTTTTCAATGCAGAGTTTGTGAAAAAATATCTTATCCCAGGTTCCGGGAGAAAATCTTAAAGTCACAACTTGGGACACAGGGGTTCGATTCCCCTCGCCTCCACTATAATTATAAAAATAGAACTTGACAAATTTTATAATAATAATGATTATAGTATCATAATTTCAATTATTGAAATTATGAAAATGCTTAGTTTGTTGAGAAACGCATAAAGCGTCATACCAAAGAGGTTGTTTAAGCTCTTCCATGAAGGTGATTCTAAGTGATCACATTATGCAACGGTGTATAGAACGGGGAATTCACATTGAACTTGTGCATAAGTGTATAAAATTTGGGGTTTATGAACTCATCGATAATAAAAAGAGGCGATATGAAATGCCCTTTGCTGAAAGAGGGTAATATCGTGGTAATCACTACTGAGCCACGAAATGACGAAATAATCGCAATAAGCGTATTTTAGGAGGAAAAGATGGTGCATATAACATATGATGAGCAGGTAGACGCTTTATATATAAAGTTGTTGAAAACTCAGATTTGGCGCACTATAGAAGCTGAAGAAAACAGGATTATCATTGACTTAGACAAGGATAACAACGTAATTGGAATCGAAATAGTCGATATGAGTCATATGCTTCCTAAAATTGGCGAGTTCTTTAATCAACACAACATAGACAAAACAGCAATCCGTCAAGAACTCTCCAGGTTGCGTAGTTTAGAGCCAATATTTGCCTGATTATATCCTCTTCGTATAGGTTTCTTTTCAAATATCCCTGTAACCCTTGAAGGATAATCTATTCTCCTCCCTCTAATAAGTCTTGGTGTTTTGATATTTTTAATCTACTCACTTAAATAGCCAAGTCTCTCCACAGCCGCACCCTAAATGTCCCTGCAAGATGAGCATACTTTTCTGTCATCGTTACTGAAGAATGCCCTAATAATTTGCTCACTGTCAAAATATCCACGCCTTGCATAACCGGATGAGAAGCAAAGGTACGTCTGGGTGCAGAAAGATCAACACTATCTATCCTAAATTAATTTAATTTCTGGAGCCGACGATAGGATTTGAACCTACAACCTGCTGATTACGAATCAGCTGCTCTACCTTTAAGCTACGTCGGCTTGAGTTTTTCAATATCATCAGAAGCTTATAATGAACTTGATAACCTTTGGCCTTACGCCTTTTGCCCTTCACCTTTGCCAATGAAAGAAAGAGTATCAGCGTCCATCTGTGGCTAAATAATTACAGATCTTTCACTCTGTTTCAGTTAGCTTCTGTAAAAAATTATAGAATTTTTCATTAACCCATTCTCTTCCTCCAACAGCCGTTCCTATCACTTCACCCTCAGGATTAATGAAAAGATTGCTGGGGAAATATCTCGCCCCATACATCTGAAATATTTCTCCTTTCCTATCCAAAAGTACCGGAAAGGTCCATTTATTATCTTTATCTTCTACAAGGGAGATAACATCACTTTTCTTTTCCCCTACATTGACTGCCAGAAGCACAAATTTGCTACCTCCGAATTTTTCCCAAATTTTCTGCATAGAGGGCATTTCATCAATACAGGGAGGACATCCAGTATTCCAGAAATTAATCCATATAAATTTTCCCTGAAATGTTTTTGTATCTATTTCTTCCCCGGCTAAGTTTTCCAGAGTAAAATCTATCATAGGAACAGGAGGGCTAATTTGTTGAATCCACAAAGCATCAAATGCTTCCTGAAGTTCATCACTGGGTAAAATGAGTTTCTGCTCAGAAGAAACCTCTTCCTCGGATGATGAGTCCACTGCGCTTGCTGAAAAGATAAACCCCTGTCCTAATAAAACGATTACCACCATTAAGATCAATACTTTATTTCTAACCATAATTTTCTCCATAAACATTTTTATTTTATTATATTATTAAAAAAGAAAAAACACCAGTTATAAGTAAAATACCCATAACTATCAGAAGGATTCCACTTATATATGAGATTAATCTCATATACTTTCTCAATTTTGCATACCGTTGCAAAAATATTCCCAGGGCAAGGGAGGAAAAGAAAAAAGGAACTGCCAGTCCTGCCGAATAGAGACTCAAAAGAATAATTCCCTTAGTCATAGAGGCGGTGGTGCCGGCATAAAAAAGTATTGAGCCTAAAATAGGACCAACACAGGGAGTCCATCCAGCAGCAAAAATAGCTCCTACAAGAGGTGTTCCCCAGTATCCTAAGGGTTTTTGGATTAAGTGTATCTTTCTCTCCCTGTCAAGCACAGGAATTTTTAGAAATCCCATTATATAAAACCCCATGACAATTATTAATACTCCTCCAATTCTGGAGATCCATCGCTGATAATGCTGAAAAAGCTTTCCTATAAACGAGGCACTTGCACCTAAGCTTATAAAAACAATGGAAAAGCCCAGAATAAACAATAGAG
This sequence comes from Candidatus Aerophobota bacterium, assembly GCA_030615365.1. The sequence continues at coordinate 3,823 of JAUWZM010000128.1, forward strand.
AGCTCACAATAATCTTTCTTCTTAGAAGAGGTTTTTCAGAATCCTGAGCAAGCTGAGTGACAGATATTCCAGTGATAAAGGAAATATAAGAGGGGATAAGCGGTAATATACAAGGCGACAGAAAAGATAAAATCCCTGATCCAAAAGCTATAAGGAAGAAATAGTCAAACATTGTTCATATAAGGATAATTTTGTAAATTTATCTCTTTTTCCTGGTTTGATTTTTTAAAAAAACAGTGCAAAATAGTCCTAATAGTTTTGTAGTACTGCGATCCCATTGTAGTGGCAAAGTTTACCTTGCCTGTTGGGCCACAAACTGCAATCAAGCAAGCTTGACGGCTACTGTGAAGCAAGAATTAAAAAGCAATCGAGAGGCTAAATATCCCCCTAACCTTGTTTAATTCACCCTCCCCTTAAACCGATTTTCACCCCCACCTTAATCCTCCCCCCTCAATGGGGAGGAAAAGAGGAAAGGAATATATGCCTCTCCCTCAAGGGAGGGGAGAGAAGGAAGAGGAATATATGCCTCTCCCTCAAGGAGAGATGTGAAAAACCCCCTATGGTCTCCTGGTATCTTAGCTTAATTTTGTTCTTTCTCAAAGATAAAATATTTGACAAAATCCTTATTCATGGCATAATAGAAGTGATTTTGAAGTTAAAGAATACCTATGATAAGGAGATAAAATGTTAGGAAAAGAGGATAAACAAACCTCCTTTTTTGATACTGAATTTGTCTGTGCCCATCTCATCAATAAAAATAGCTTCTATGCTAAAATGCATGATTTTTCTGATAAAATAATAACCGATGAGGACTTTGCTGACATATACTGTCTGGATAATGGTAGACCCTCTGTGCCTCCAGCAAGACTTACTAAAGTTCTTATCTTGCAAAACTATGAGAATCTTTCTGATAGAGAAGCTCTTGAGATGGTGCGGTTGAACATAGCATGGAAGTATGCCTTAAATGTTCCCATAGGCTATGAAGGTTTTGACCGCTCTTTGTTAGTCTACTTTCGAGCTCGTCTTCTTATCAATAACAAAGATAAAATGATCTTTAAAAAAACACTGGAACTTGCAAAAAAGATGGGGCTTCTAAAAAAAGAAGTAAAT
>JAUWZM010000089.1 GCA_030615365.1 Candidatus Aerophobota bacterium
CATCAATCATTAACATATTGGGAAGAATTATGATTTGGTAAGAAGAGAGGTCCTTAAGATTCTTTTTGGTGATAACGCTAAAGGGGATATGACTATTTAAGAGGGATTTAGAGGCAGATAGTGCTGCCTTAGAGTGAGGAGCCTGAGCAAAAGTATCTTTTATATCACTAACCTTTTTGCCATTGTCTGCCAGATCAATCATTGACTCAAAACTAAAATAAATGCCAACATCCTGACAGGACTTCCCCCCAAGATACTTTTCATATTTTTCTACCTTTTTAAAGATCTTCCCCATTAACTCATAAACTTTCCTATCTACAGTTCCTGCAGGATCAATGGCATCAATAAAAAGAAAAGCACCACCATTGGCTAAAGCTGCGTATGCTTGCGCCTCTAATAATTCCTTGGATTTCATGGTGGTATGATCTTGCAGGTTGGGGCAGCGAGAAGTCATAAACTCAAAGGGCACATTTTCACTGAGGTTGTAAAAAAGCTTAGAGGAAAAAGACTGTTGCAGGGAATCTCCATAGAAATCTGCGGCCATAAAATCACTTGCCCTGGCTAAATCTGCACTCGCTCCCATTTTCCAATCCCATAAAAACGTATTGGCCTGATGGGTCACGGTGCAGGATGGTTTCAATCTCTTAACTGTAGAGGTGACTAAAGAGGCAAAATCCGCCAGCCACTCTTCCCTTTTTCTCTGGAATTTAACCCATTTTTGGTCTTCCCAGTTAACAATTTTGGGAAGCTCCTCTCCTACCTCTGAGGCATATCGTTTTCTGCAAGAATCACAATAACATACAACAGGCCAAAAGGTCATATCAGGCCATATACTCTCAAATTCATAGTTTTTGCAAAGCTCCTCGAGTTGAGCTACTACAAAATCTCGGTAAGAAGAGTTGGGACAACAAACACCATAACGATTGCCTCCTAAACCTTTTCCTTCTTTTCCCCCTGCAGTAATAATTCGCCAATCAGGGTGATTATCAAAAGCCCAGTTGTTGAAGATTACACTATAGTAAACTATTACATCCATTCCTCTTTGATGGCAAAGCTCAATAACCTCTCCCAATATATCTCTTCCCTTCAGTCCTCTGTGCATATAGCCTGTTTTGGTGGGCCAGTTACAGTAACCAACGTGGGAGTTAGCATAGAACATAGCACTTTGAACATTTGCCGAAACTACCATATCCACATATTTTTGGGGATCGAACTTAGACAGGAATCTTTCATCCCAATCAGGGATATGCATATCCAATAAGTTACGTCTAGAACTTTTCCTAAACCATTTCTTTTCCATTTTCTCCTCCATTTATTTTCTCGAAAATTTCTCTTAAAAGTTTCAAATAATATGAATGCACAGAAAACAAGGGCATAATTTTCATCTCTGTTCAAAGACAGCCCATCTAAGAAAAATTTGGTACATCCTGGTAAGGAATACGATAACACCAATAAACACTCTTTAGAGCTTCGGTGGCCATCATCAAAGTTTTACAGAAGATAATATTCCTGTTCTAACCATTACTCTTTTCCCCATCGTATCTTCCCTTTTTCATTTATTTCCGAGGTTTTCGAAAAGGTATAATCCTTCTTTTCCCGGGGCAACTATATCCAGCCATCCATTTCTTAAGCGAAAATTTTTTGGTAACAATTACCTTACGGTATTATCAAACCCTTGACTGCATTATCTTCTCTATTCTTAATAGTTTTGAGTCCTTCTAAGGCATCTTTTAGTGAGAACTTATGAGTAATTAGCGAATCTATATCAACGAGCTTATTAGAAAGAGTTTGAAGTGCTGTTACCCAGGTAAAAGGTGCCAACCAGGAAAAGCGGATTGTTTTGTCCCACAAAAGAGAGTCAAGAACAGGAACCCGAAGAAGATCATCAGGTCCGGGAAGACCAAAATAAACAATAGTAGCTCTTCTTCCAGAAATCTTGAGAGCATCACTCATAGCCTTTAGATTCCCGGTAGGGCAGATAACCCGATTAGCCATTTTCCCTTCAGTAAGAGCTTTAATCTCTTCTGCCAAATCCTTAACATAGTGCTTTGATCCCTCTTCTTTGGTGTTAAAAATGATATCTGCTCCTAACTTCCTGCCTAATTCCAGTCGATAATCTCTTGTTCCTGCTAACACTACAGTTCCTGCTCCCTTAGATTTAACTAATTGTAGCATCATCAGACCAATTGGACCTGGTCCAATGATAACACAGAAATCACCCAGGCCAATATTAAGATTATTAACCCCATAAGTAGCACAGGCTAAAGGTTCAGTGCAGGATCCCTCCTCATAAGTTACATTTTGAGGAAGTATGTGAACGCCGGTGTACTTTGATTTTACATATTCAGCAAAGGCTCCATCTGTAGAAACACCAACTACCTTCTTATTTTCACAAAGGTTCACCATTCCCTTGTAACATATATCACAGGCATTGCAATACTGCACCGGATCAACTGTTACCCGATCGCCTTCTTTGAATAGCTTTCCTTCCCGGGGGATCCTGCCCACCTCAACAACATCACCCGAGAACTCATGACCAAGAATCAATGGTCCCTTTCCAGTTTCTGTTTCTAAGGGGCTCAATCCCCAGTAGTAAGCAATGTCAGATCCACAGATACCACAAGCTCTAACCTTAATTAAAACCTCATCTGGAGCAAGAGATGGAACATCTATCTCCTGCAATCTCATATTCTCAGGTTCATAAAAAACCTGTGCTTCCATCTTCTTTTCCATTACCTTTTCCTTATACTTAAATTTTATATCCATCCTAACTTTTTAAAAAGCTCATCCAAAAACTTTTTAGAGCTCTCAGTGATTTTCCAGGCATTGGGCCAGAAACAAAGATCAATTGACCACCATTCAGAATCATAACCCGCCTCAACTATAGCTGGCAAAAGAGCTTCAAAGTTCAGCACTCCTTTGCCAAAAGGAGCATGGGTACTGGTTTCATTATCATGGAGGGTATTATCTGAATCAATTAGATGAACATGCCCTATTTTCCCCTTTAACAGATGGGCAAATTCAACCTCACCACCTTTTAGTTTATCTAAAGGTGGAGTTTGTTTAGCTGCTATCACTGAGCACATATGGGCATGGCAGGTATCAAATAAAACCGTGAAATTTGGACGGTTAACCTCATCGGTTAAATCAATTACCTCATGAGGTTTATTAAAGATAAAGCCTGGTTCAAATTCCCAGATAACTAAAACATTCACCTTGGCAGCTTTATCTGCACATTCTCTAAACATGTTTACTACTCGATCCCAGGTAGCCTTATAATCAAGTTTTTCAGGAAAGGGCGTTCCAGTTACAGTATCCAATCTAATAACTTTAATACCACAGTCCACACAGAACCCAAGGTATTCATCAAAGGCATTCATGTACTTACTAACAATTTCTGGATTTCCTTCGGCAAATGGAAGGGCCCAAAGGTCAGCTGCATAAGCTGGAATTTCAAGCTTATTCACCTCAAACATATCCATCAACTTTTCTCTACCACTTTTGGTAGGATAAAGATCAGGGTGAGCATGAGGTTTAAAACCACCCAACTCAACACCATCAAATTTAAGAGTAGCTAATCTTTTGGCCACCTCTTCAAGAGGAACGGGGTGATCAGCATACGGACCAATAGCATAGGCCCAGCTTCCAATGGAAATTTTCGGTTTTTTTATCTTCATTCCAAAATACCTCCTTTTAATTTCTCTCAGCTTTATTATATACTTTTAAATGATTTATATCACGCATCACATCAAAAGACATTAGACATTCTCCCCTACCGCTCCTGATAATTACCTCTTTTTTTTCAAGATAACCTGAGCAAATCATTCATATATTCGTAACCCTCTCTTAGGTATGTATCTACATTTTCTTTATCCTCTACTTCTAATTCCATGGAAAGCTCACCTTGATAACCAATCTGGCTCAATTTTCTGACAAATTCTTTATTGTTGGTATCACCCCTTCCAAGCCCCACAGATTGGGTGCCTTTATGATCCTTTATGTGAACGTGCTTTATCTTCGAGCCTAATTTATCTATTACATCATCCAGGGAAATCTGCGATGAGGTAAAGTGACCTGTATCAGCAGTTAACCCAACTCGTGGGTGGTCAATTTCCTCTATTATCCTTTGCATATCCTCAATTGTCTCTATTTGGTTTTTATAGTGATTCTCAATGCAAAGATGAATATCTTTTCCATCAATGTATTTAACTAATTCTTTCAATCCCTTAATGTATCTACTTAAGGTGAATTCTGTACGATGCCCTCCTGTAAATACTATCTTGTTAACAGCTAACTTCTGGGCTAAGTCTATGGCTAACTTAATATAACTCACGCACTTATTAACCGTATCATTGTTAGAGGCATCTATCGCGCCAGCATGCAGAGTAGTTATGGTTAAATTATTTTCCCTGCTAAGGGCTTTTACCTTTTCCGGAGAAACCTCTCCTGCATCTATGTGAGCCCATCCTCTAACAGCTATAAGTTCTAAATTTTTAAATCCTACCGAGGATATTTTCCTTAAGGCATCCTCTATTGGTAAGTGTGCATGAGAAACTGTGGAGCAACTAATCCTCATATTTCTCCTCCTCAAAAGTATTAGGGAACAAAGACAACTTTTCCGGATTTACCGCTAACAAAAACTGAAAAAGCCTTTTGGGCATCTTCCAGGCTAAATCGGTGGGTAATAATCTTCTCTATGTTCAGTCCCCGGTGAACAAGAGCTATCAATTCCCCATATTCACCCACATTGAAATACCAGGAGCCGATAACGGTAAGCTCTTTTCTAATAAATTGGTTACTGGGTTTAATAGTAGCGCCCATAGAATTTTCTCCCACAAATGCCACCTTGCCTCCCTTTTTGGCACAGTCAAGAGCCTGGTTCTCGGTTACTTCCTTGCCTGCAAAATCCAGGACAGCATCTACCCCTTCTCCTTTAGTGTATTCTCTCACTGCATCCACAGGGTCCTGCTCATTGGGATCAATTACCAGATCAGCCCCTAAACTCTTACCCAATTTCTGACGATACTTACTTATCTCTACTGCAATAACCTTGCAGTTCAGCAATTTAAGAATAAGCAGTGCACCTAATCCCACAGGTCCAAGTCCAAATAGTGCCACAGTATGTGTCCCATTTATTCCTAATCTCTTTATAGCGTGGCAAGGAGTACCTACAGCATCCCCCAGTAACGCACCTTGCTGGAAAGATAAATCGTCAGGTAAAGGAAAACAGTTCCTTTCCGGCACAGCTAAATACTCGGCATCACCCCCATGTAGATTTCCCCCAATTACTTTAATCTCACTGCAGAATACCCAATCACCCCTACGACAGAATTTACATTTTCCACAGCCGACCACAGCATAAAGTGCCACTCTATCTTTTTGTCTAATTTCGGTTACCCCCTCGCCTACTTCAACGACCTCCCCGGCTACCTCGTGCCCAGGGGTAACTTCCTGTCCTTGAGCCGAAAGATAAGAATGCAGATCACTTCCACAGAGGGCCGAAGCCTTAACCTTCACTATCACCCACCCTCTGCTTATCTTTGGCTTAGGAACATCTACTACATCTACACAGCCATTCCCTACAAACTTCACGGCACGTATTTCTTTTTCCTCCTTATAAACATTGTTCATTTTTCTGCTCAAAATTCTGAAAGTATTTTTGCGTATCTTCCGACTTCAGTGACAGTTTCCGGACAGTCTTCCCAGCGTTTGAACATATCTTTTGTCAACTTAAAATTTTTCAGTTTTTCCTCGCTACAACCTAACATATGCCATAAACCACCAACTTTGCACACCTTACCCATGCCACATTTATAGCAAGGTGGTATAGATGAGGTATAATTTATGCAACCGATAGTCTTAGCTTTGGTCATTTCAGATATACTTTCCACAAATCCTGGGATAAGTCTTTCTCCGATTCTTCTCACCAAATCTGTTACAACTAAAACGACAGGCGTGCCCTTTAAGAGATGTTTGACGTGGTAGAAACACGACAACCTTGTGAGAAAGCTAAACATCCAGCCTGTCATGTGTGCAGCGTGAATCGGGGTGCCGAAGACTAAGGCTTCTGCGTCCCGTATCGGCTCAAGATACGGTTTGAGATCATCATCCAACGGGCAGAGTTCAGTTTTAGCACAAAGGTGGCAACAAGCTCTACAAGAATCGTATCTTAAAGTACTGAGGTTTATGAAAATGTAATCTTTACCACTCTGTTCAAGAAGCGCCTTAATTATTCTATCTGTGTTACCATTTACAATCGGGCTACCGCTCACACCTACGATACTCATGGCTATTCCTCCTTTTTGGTTAATCTCACCAGTATCTCATCCGTACCTCTTTGCTGCATCTAAAGCTACTCGTCAATTCGAATTTAGGGTTAAATATTTCACTCCTTTTGCGTAAGGATTCTTTATTTTCTACTTTGGATTGGGAACGAAATCCCCGCCTCTGCACTCTTTTAAATAATTCAATCCATAAACCTGCCCCGTCATTTCTAACTCATTGCGATATACAGGATCATGAAACCCTTCTATGTCAATTGATCCCCTGTAATTTGCCTGACGTAAAATAGTAATAATATCTGTCCAGTTGGTATCGCCAAAACCTGGAGTACGATGCCATGCAAATTCTTCAGGTCCATGTATGCCGTATTCTTTAATGATATCCCAGGCAATTGTTGCATCTTTACCATGCACATGGAAAACCTTGCCTACCCACTTGCGAAGTTGAGGAATAGGATCAATAAGACTGACCATTTGATGGCAGGGTTCCCACTCCAGTCCTATATTATCCATGGGCAGAATATCAAACATCATCTCCCAGGCAGTAGGGTTGTGGGCAATATTATAATCACCGCTCTCCCAGGTTCCTCCCATGGCACAGTTTTCAAAAGCTAAGCGCACACCTTTATCTTGAGCTCTCTTTGCCAGAGGCTCAAATATCTCTTTATACTTGGAAAGTGACTTATCTATCGGCTCTCCACGAATTCTACCCGTAAAGCCGGCTACTATATCGGCGTTAAATAACTTGACGTGATCGATCAGTTTTTCCCATCCCTTGCGCGTCTCTAAATCAGTGGGCTTTTCCTCCAAAGGATTGCCGAAAATTGCGAGGGAACTTATTACAGCATTATTATTGGCAATAACCTCATTTACTTCATTTGCCATCTGCTTTAAATCAACATCGCCAACAATTCCCCAAAAAGTTAGAGAAAAACTTTCGAATCCATAGGGTAAAGTCTGTTTGATGTAATTGGCAGGGTCACTACCTTTGCCTGCTGAAACTAATGTTCCTATAGGTATGTCGATATTTTTAGATTCCTCGCTCATTATTAGTACCTCCTAAATTTATTTATAATATATCACTTCTAATGTCTAGAGAACTTTGTCTTTTGGCACTTTCAATAGCACCAAAAACCATGCTCAAACTCTTTATATTGTCCGTACAGATTGTTTCTGGCTTCTTCCCTGTTCTCACGCAGTGGACAAATTCTTTGATTAGACCGGCATGAGCTCCTACCTTATCTTTGAGATCATATTCTGGAATTTGCAGGTCTTGATAATTAGAAATAAGTCCACTGGTTTCGCTTACTACCTGAACTTGGTAATGCTCAGCACCATCCCATTTTATACTTCCTTTCTCGCAGATTATACGCCACTCACTCTCCCAGGATGTATTGAGTCCTTGTGCACACCAACTACCGCAGTAGGTATAAACAACCCCCCCTGTCATCTGGAAAATTGCTACTGCTGAGGCATCATGATCATACCAGGAGCCAGATGGATTCCACTCTTTACAGTAAACCGATACCGGGTCTTGACCGCTAATAAAACGAGCTGCATCAAAGGTGTGGATTGCCATATCAAGTAGAAGAACATGCTCCATGTGGTCACGAAAACCACCGAAATGGGCTCCAATATAAAAATCACTATTTACTGTGGTTAATCCTCCTAAATCTCCTGACAACAAAAAGTTTCTCAACCGTCTAATTTGGGCATTATAACGGTAATTTTGAGTAACCGCAAAGATTTTTCCTGTTTTTTTTGCGGCAGTAGTTAACTTTTTAGCATCATCCATTGAATCTGTCATAGGTTTTTCCCCTAAAACATGGCAACCATGATGCAAAGCCTCAAGAGTTACCTCTGTATGGGCTTCAGGAACAGTACAGTTAAAAACAATATCTGGAGAGACTTTCTTTAACACAGCACCAAGATCCGTACCAATCTCAGTTTCCTCTAATCCATACTCAGAAGCCCTTAATAAAGCGTTCTCCTTCTTTATATCTACTAAGCCGACAATCTCTAAGTTCGAAATATCACCTGCAACCTTAAGCCATACTGTGCTCATACCTCCACATCCGACAAGAACAGCGGTAACCTTCTGTGATTTGTTATTCATCTTGCTCCCTTTGATCTTCATTGAGTTTTTATGATAGTCTATATCTCCTAAGACTTTTTCCTTTTGTCGGAAGTTCTACGGTTATTTCCAACTGTCAAAATCTTCCTTTCTGTGGTCAAAATCACCTACCAAATCTTTCAATAACACCATTTAATTTATTTTTATAATATTTAAAATTCTCTCATTGTATTTCCGGGATAAAGATTTTAGAGACTCAACAAATTATCTCCTCGATTTTGTGGAAAACATCAGTTCGGCAATTTATGCTTTAACATCTCAAGAATTGGCTCAGTCGGAATTTGTTTGATGGGCAGATCAATTCTCCGATTTTCATAGCTGCTCAGACATATCCCCATTAATATCTGAAATCCATGGTAGCTTATCTCGCCGTTACACGGATGCACCTTCCTGGGATCATCCAACCATTCGGCAATATCCTTGGTGTAGCATGCCTGAAGATACTTTTCCTGATTAAACCAATCATCCCCCTGCTCTTTCAAGATCTGGCCATGGGAGGATTTAGTGAATGCTTGAAAATCACCATTGGGCATTGTCTGCACATATCCGTGTGAGCCGTAGATGGTCACTGGACTAGCAAAGTAGGGCTGATCAGTATACTTTGAGTAATCTGGAGCAAGAACACCAAACTCAAAAATAGCATGCACACCATTTTCAAATTTAGCTTTTCCAAACGACATATCTGGTGAACTATGGAAGCTCGAAAGACCTTTCTTGCCATGTACATGACCAATAACCCACTCAGCATGATAACCGTGATTGCACCAAAGGGCATAGTCTACAAGATGACAGCCAAGATCTAAAAGGTTGGATTTAGTGGTCGCATGAATCGTATGTATCTTGCCAATTTCGTTGCCATCGATGATTTTCTTCACCTTTTTCCAGTGCTGTGCATATTTATGTTGATGCGAGACGACATACTTAATTCCAGCTTCACTACATATCTCATGAATTTTCTTCGCCTCAGATAGAGATTTCGCCATTGGTTTCTCAAAGTCAATAAGTTTCACCCCATGCTTAACTCCCAATTCTACCAAGGGAAGACGTATCATAGGTGGCGTAGAAAAACAGAAAACATCCGGCTTTTCGATAGCGAGCATTTCCTCGGCATCGGTGTAAGTTTTTTCGATGCCAAACTCCTTGGCACGAGACTTAAGCTTCTCCGCATCCAGGTCGCAAATGGCTACCACATCAAATCGGTCTACATTAGCCAAAAATCCCTGCAGGTGAATTTTACCTCTTGCCCCACACCCAACAATCGCAACAGTGTATTTTTTTATTTTTTCCTCCTTGATATCCTTGCTATTTTAAAATAAAGTCTAAAATTTGAATTCCTTCACTGCCTGGAACATTGCCATAAGATTCTCTATGGGAACTTTTGCTTGAATGTTGTGAATAGTAGCAAATACGAAACCTCCTCCCTTTCCAAATATACGGCAACGTTTAGTAACC
>JAUWZM010000027.1 GCA_030615365.1 Candidatus Aerophobota bacterium
CATTACCATAACCATACCCTGATAAATGATCATCCGGAACATCATACATAGAGATTTGAAATTGATATAAAATTAATGTTTAATAAGATGGGGTTTTGCTGAAGAGCTGTGATGCCACAAATTGAGGCAAGACAATAAAAAGAAGGCTATGGGGAGAATAGGCCAACAGAAGGTAAACTAAGAATGTAGCTTCTTAGCTAACCAGACCATATTTTCGGCCAGCTTTTGCATGGTTCTCATTCCCTCTTCATCCTTAGCTACCTCGCCTTTTCCCCTTCCAAAAGCAATGGTCCAGTAGTGAGGAGAGGGAACGATAATGATACCCAGAACAGAAAAAAAGAAATTAAGCTGAGCCAGAGTGAAATTTTGACCCGCCCGCCGAGCTACCACCACTCCTGCTCCTATTTTTCTTTCAAAGCGGCTCTTTACCGGTATGGCCGTGTAGGCCACTCTGTCCATAAAGGATTTCATCTGGGGAGTGGCTGATCCCACATAGACTGGAGTGGCTAAAATTATCCCTTCTGCGGTTAGGACCTTTTCAAAAATGGTGGGAAAGTCATCGTTGATATGGCACTTGCCCAGGTGTTGGCGACAGTATTTACAGGCATCACAGGGCTTGAGCTCTAAGTCTCGCAGAAAAATAGTTTCAGTTTTCAGGTTGTTTTTTTCAATAATTCTAACCATTTCGTGGAGGAGAAAGTCAGTATTCCCTCCTTTTCGTGGACTTCCATTTACTGCTATGATCTTCATTTCATCCTCCCTCCTTAATGGATTTGCCAATTGGTTGATTATCAACTGGGTATTTGTCATATTTTTCAACGGCATTCCACATAGTGAAGATATTTTCTAAAGGGACATCGGGTTGAATAACGTGAGCAGGAGAAAAGACGTATCCTCCCCCCGGAGCATATATTTCAATTATCCTTTTAACTTCCGCATCAACTTCTTCCGGAGTTCCATACGGTAGGATATGTTGAACATCCAAACCGCCCCATAACACAATTTTTCCACCGAAATCTTTTTTTAGCTTTTCAGCCTTCATGCCTTTTGCCCGAGGTTGTAAAGATTCAATAATATCTAATCCAATTTCGATCCAATCAGGTATAAGCTCTGAAACCCCACCACAGCTATGCAGATAAATTTTAGCGTCGGTCAAATTATGAATATGATCCCATACTTCTTTATGTCGGGGTTTAAAGTATTTTCTGTACATTTCAGGTGACAACTGAAGACCGGTCTGCATGCCGTAATCATCAGCGTATTCTACAACCTGAATATATTCCCCAATTTCATTCAAGGCTACACGATAAAAATCTTTTTGTATCTGGACTAATTTATCAAGAAAAACATTTACAAAATCTTCTTCCAGCATAAGATCTCCCATAAATCGTTCCATACCTCTCATTCTCTGAGCTAGTTCAAGCAGACCATTCACAGGGCATTCAAGCTTTAAAACAAAATCAGTTTCTTCATAAAGAGCTCTTACTTCGTCTTTCAACCCCCTAACCCTCCCTGGATCAAAAGGATTAGGCCACCATTTTGAACTGGCAACATCTTCTATAGTAGCCTCCTTCAATGGAAAATCCCAAAATTCATTATAGAAAGCAGCTTCTCTCATAATAAAACCAAAATCAGAAACTTGGAAAACACCTTTGGATATGGGCGTTATCTTCAAATCATCAGGAGGATTAAGTAATACTGTTCTGGTATCGATGGGAAAATTTTTCCATATTCTTTCATCCATAGTATCACACATACCCACGATGTTTGCCCGATAGTCTGGATTTTCTATTTTAAAATGCTTTGCAAGTTCTTCAAATTTTTGTTTCATAATTCCACAATGAGTCGAGCAATCAACCGGAACCCTCTCTGACTCTTCAAAGTTCATAGCTTTCATAAAGTTCTGCCTTCTATCCATCTTTTTTGTTCCCCTTTTCTTTCTTATTTAGCTTATCGTATATTCCGTACTTATGAGCAGTTTTAACCATAGCTATATAGTTTTCCGGTTTGCAAGCAGGGTGGATTGAATTGGAGGAGGTAATAATATAACCACCCCCTGGTGATGCTTTCTCAATCGTTTCCCTGACAGCTTGTTCTACTTCTTCTTCTGTTCCAAAAGGAAGCAAGTCACGGCAGTCAATATTTCCCAGGATACACATTCTCCCGGCCAGATACTCTTTTACTTCTCCAATATCCATACATTGGGGTTGAATAGGATGTATGCCGTCAAAACCGACTTCTAAAAAGTCATCCAGAATGGGCCATAAATTCCCGTCAGAATGCTTCACCACTTTTAAGTTTTTCTGATGAGCATAATCCACTATTTCTTTATGATAAGGTTTAATATACTCCCGATGATGTTCAGGAGAAACGAAGGTAGTCTCTTCACCTGCCAGATCACCCGACATAAACACAGCATCGATTCCCATTTTACTTGCTATATCCATAACAGCCATATCAAAATCTGTAGCAATGCGAGCTAAATTATGAACCAGTTGTGGATTAAGTACGTAGTCCATTAACAGATGCTGCATGCCTCCTCGCAAGCGCCAACTCACCTTGAAAGGATCCATAATAGTCAAAAAATGGGCTTTATCCTTTCCTACTTTATCGATCATATACTGGACCTGGGTAAAATCATCAGGCTTAAGCCTGGATACCATGTCGAAACCTTTAATATCCGAGGCATCCTTGATGATTCCCTCCACAGGGACAGGCTCGCCATGTTCACTAAGGGAATAAAGTGTGCCGTATTTATCCCGGGCATAGTTCTCGCCAATGCACTTTAGACCCGTTGAGAAATTAGAGCAGAAAGCATCTAATTTCAGTTCCTCGATCAGAAAACAGTGAAGATCCAGAATTTCCAGTCGTTCCTCGCCGTATCTATCTTTCATAGCTTTTACTTTTACCATTTCAGGCCTTAAGACTTTGACTAAATTGACTATGCTTGACTCATTAATGTAAAGCTCAAAAATAGGCACTTTATCGGGCTGTTTGTTGCTCAAGGCGGTTAGAATTCTTTGCTTGGAGTTCATGCATATACCTTTCTTTTCACATGGCTTATTTTTTCTCTTAAGTTTCTATCTGTCGCTACACGCTATACTACCACCTTTTCCCGTTATGTCAACCTGAATTCGGCAATTCAGATAATAGTCACCAAACTTATCCTATGACATCACTCTGAGTCTAATTTTCGTATAAGTAGCCGCAACCTTCAGGTTGCGTTGTTTTGCGCAGGTTAGTAGCACAGGCATCTTGCCTGTGTGGAACCTACGGCTACTTTCATAAAGGAAAAGTTTTGTAGAAAACTTTTCCTTGCGGATAAGATTCTAAATGAACAGAGGGCAGTCCTTTTCGGTTAGATTTTACATGATTCAATTCGCGGTATTGACATTTGTTCTCACTTGTGTATTATAAATGACTTTCAGTATTTTCCAGATAAAACTAATTACTAAAAAGAGGTATCTATTTAGCCACAAATTTGCACGAATGAACACAGATAAAAGCAAAGTTCAATGCAAAGATTCACTATACAAAAATTAAATACAGAGAAATTGTTCAAAAATTATTCGTGATAATTAGTAGCTGAGCGTACCGAAAAGAGAAAAAATTGTCCAAAATAGACCTTCATATTCACACTACTTACTCCGATGGGACATATTCTCCTCAAGAGGTTGTCCATGAGGCTAAAAAATTAGGTTTAATAGCCATATCCATCACTGACCACGATAGTGTAAATGGCTTGGATGAGGCTCTAAGGGCGGGTAGAAAATGGGGAGTGGAAATAGTTCCTGGGATAGAAATAGGCACAAACATAGACGAGGATGAAATTCATATCCTGGGCTATTATATAGATTGGAAAAAAGAAGAGCTTTTGTCTCAGTTAAAAATCTTTCAACAGGCCAGGATCAAAAGAAACAAAAAGTTGTTTAAAAGATTAAATGAGCTGGGAATAAAAGTCAATCACAGAGAAGCTGTGAGCTTGGCATCCGGGGGAGTTATCAATCGACTTCATATTGCTCGCGTAATGATGATGAAAGAGTATGTATCCTCAATTGGAGAAGCTTTTGAAAACTGGCTAAATCCAGGGAAGCCAGCGTATGTAAAAAGAATGGGCATATCTCCCTCTGAATCTATACAACTTCTCTTAAAAGCTAAAGGGATACCGGTTTTAGCTCATCCATATCTGTCAAAAAGAGACGATTTTATTCCTGACTTAATTAAAGCTGGACTTGTAGGATTGGAAGTTTATCATGAATCTCACAATGCAGCAACTACCCAGCATTATTTAAAGTTAGCTAAATTTTACAATCTTGTAATTACCGGAGGCTCTGACTGCCATGGGAAAAATAAGAGTGAATTACTAATGGGAACAGTGGATATCCCCGAATATGTCTTAGACAATTTAAAAGAAGCTCACAGAAAATTAATAGCTCACAGTTTGGTGAGCTCAAGCCCAGTTCGATGAAATCAATGAATGCACCTAAGAAAGTCTATATCAAGACTTACGGGTGCCAGATGAATACGTATGATTCTGAAATGATAGCAGAACTCCTTCAGGAAGAAGGTTACCATCTTACCTCTGACCAAAGAGAAGCCGACTTAATCCTTCTTAATACCTGCTATGTAAGAGAAAAAGTAAAACAAAAAGTGCTGAGCAAGCTTGGTGAGCTCAAAAAACAAAAGAGTGGTAATTCATCTCTTATCCTGGGAGTAGGTGGATGCCTTGTCCAGAGAAATCCTTCTCTCATTTTGGAAAAAGCTCCCTATGTAGATATTCTCTGGGGAACCCATAACCTGCATAGGATCGCTCACCTGGTAAAACTGGTAGAAAAAAATCACCGACAGGTGGTTGAAATAAAGGAAAATGGCGAAATACCGGAGGGAATGCCTGTAAAAAGAAATCGAAGGTTTAGCGCCTATGTTCCTATAATAAGGGGCTGCAACAACTTTTGTTCTTACTGTAACGTTCCCTATGTCAGGGGTAGAGAAAAAAGCAGAGCTCCCCGCTTCATCTTAAAAGAGATAGAAGATTTGGCAAAACAAGGCTTCAAAGAAATAACTCTGTTAGGGCAAAATGTTAATTCCTATGGGAATGACCTTCCCGAGAAAATAGATTTTGCGGACCTTTTGTCTCAAGTTCATCTTGTAAAGGGAATATCCCGTATGCGATTTATCACTTCTCATCCGAAGGACTTAAGTGATGGGTTAATCCAAAAGATGACCGAACTCGATAAGGTCTGTGAGCATCTCCATCTTCCCTTTCAAGCAGGTTCGAATAAAATTTTAAAGAAAATGGGAAGGGGCTACACAAAAGAAATGTATGAGAATTTAGTAGCAAGGGTGCGAGAGGCTATTCCTGAGATAAGTATTACCACTGACATTATCGTAGGATTCCCTGGGGAAGAGAGAGAAGATTTTGAAGATACTCTCGATATGATAAGAAAAATAAGATTCGATGGAGCTTTTACTTTTGTTTATTCTCCTCTGCCTGGAACGAGGGCCTCTGAATTTAGCGATCAAGCGCCAAGGGAAATAAAACTAAAAAGGCTTGGTAGGCTCATTGATATTCAAAAGAGAATAACCCAAGAAAAGAACCAATGCGCAGTAGGGAGAAAATTTGAAGTGCTGGTTGAGGGAATATCGGTTAAAAATCCCGAAGAACTTCAGGGAAGAACTCGCCAAAACAAAATAATTGTATTTCAAGGAGAAAAAAATCTCATAGGCGAGCTGATAAATGTAAAAGTTCTTACAGCAGGATGCTGGGCTCTGCGAGGAGAGAGAATAACTTGTTGAAAGCTCTTTTAGTAATCGTAGGGCCGACTGGGACAGGTAAAAGCAGGGTTGCCCTGTCTTTGTTGAAAAAGGTGAGAGGGGAGATAATTTCTGCAGATTCCCGTCAAATATACCGAAAAATGGATATAGGGACAGATAAGGTCTCCAAAAAAATAAGGGAAATATTTCCTCATCATCTTATTGATATAGTGAATCCTGACCAGATTTTTAATGCTGCTCAATTTGGAAAAATCTCCAGGTTAATTATTGAAAAACTGCAAAATGAAGATACACTTCCCCTTTTGGTAGGGGGAAGTGGGCTTTATGTAAAATCAGCAATTGATGGAATATTTATAGGTCCTGGGGCAAACTGGCAACTGAGAAAAGAGTTGAAAGCTAAAATTAGGGTTAAGGGGAGTGAATTTTTACACGGAATGCTAAAAAAAGTTGATAGGGTAAGTGCCTCACGTATTTATCCCCAGGATGAAAGGAGAATAATTCGAGCCTTAGAGGTATACAACGCTACAGGAAAACCCATCTCTTACTATCAAAAACAGACTCCATCTATTTTAACTGACACAGCAATGATAGGTTTAATGTGGGAAAGAGCCGCTCTTTATCGAATTATTGAACAAAGAGTGGATGAAATGTTAGAAAGAGGATTGATAGAAGAAGTGAAGGGTTTATTAGAAAAAGGGTATGGAGAAAACCTTCCCTCTATGCAAGGTATTGGATACCGACAAATTTTGGGATACTTGAGGGGTGAGTATTCCCTGGAGGAAGCTGTGAGACTGATGAAACGGGATACCCGAAGACTTGCCAAGCGTCAGCTCAACTGGTTTAAAAGAGATGGCCGAATAATCTGGATTCAAAGGGAACAGTATCCCTCTGATGAGGATGTTTCCAATAAAATACTGGAGATTCTCTTAAAAAAATTACCCCAGGTAGCGCAGGTCACAAGATTTGCCGATATCATGTAACTCAGGCCTTTAGGCCTGATGAATATAGGCAGACCTGAAGGTCTGCACTATATTCATAAAGGAAAATAAAATGGAACCAAGGGAGCAAATTCGTTTAATTAAAGAAAATACAGCCGATATTGTTCAAGAAGAAGAACTTTTGGAAAGAATAAAAAAGAAGGGCTGTCTAAGAGTTAAATTTGGAGTAGACCCCACCACTTCTGATATTCATCTCGGTCATTCAGTAAATCTTTTCAAATTAAGGTGTTTCCAGGAGTTAGGTCATGAAGTGATACTTCTCATAGGCGATTTCACAGCTCGGATAGGGGATCCCAGCGGGAGAACTAAAACCAGAAAACCTCTTTCTGTCAAGCAAATTGAGAGTAACGCTGAAACTTACAAAGAGCAAGCCTTTAAAATTCTTGACCCTCACAAAACCAAAATTGATTATAATTCTCGGTGGCTTGGAAAAATGGATTTTTCTCAAGTGCTCACACTCTCCTCTCATTACACTGTAGCCAGAATGCTGGAAAGAGATGATTTTCACCTGAGGTATAAAAATAACTATCCTATTGGACTGCATGAATTCTTATATCCCTTAATGCAGGCATATGATTCTGTAGCCTTGAAGTGCGATGTGGAGATGGGGGGAACTGATCAGAAATTCAACCTTCTTTTAGGTAGGCAAATACAAAAAGTTTATGGACAACCTCCTCAAATAATAATTACTATGCCTATCCTGGAAGGGATGGATGGAAAGGAAAAGATGAGCAAATCTCTGGGCAACTATATAGGTATTACCGAACCTCCCCAGCAGATTTATGGAAAAATAATGTCCATTCCCGATGAGCTGATCTTTAAATATTTTCGTTTGCTCACCCCCATGGATGAGAATGAGATAAAGAAAAAAGAGCAAAATCTAAAAGAAGGGAAACTTCATCCTATGGAATTAAAGGAAACTTTAGCAGGAACTACAGTATCTTTTTATTATGATGAGAAAGTTGCCGAAGAGGAAGCTTTAAAATTTGATAATATATTCAAAAAAGGTGAGGTTCCTTCTAATATACCCTGTTATTATCTTAAGAGAGAAGAACTATCCGGGGATAAGATCTGGATAGTGAAGCTTCTTCAACTGACCGATTTGGCAAAAAGCAGATCTGACGCACGAAGGTTGATTCAACAAGGTGGGGTCAAATTAGATGAAGAAAGAATAGATAACGTTAATTTAAAAATAAATCTGGACGATGAACACATCCTGCAGGTGGGAAGAAGAAAATTTATAAGAGTTTCAAAGAAAAAGCAGACCTAAAGGTCTGCACTACTTTTTAATACATACCCTTCTACAAAAATATCCTCGTTTATTCTTCTTAAGGAAATTATTTTTATTTTAGGGCTTTGAGCTAAGAAATCTATTCCCTTTCCCCCAACCCAGCTAAGAGAATTTTTTCCTCCTATAATTCGGGGAGAGATAAAAAGATAAACCTTATCAACCAAGTTTTCCTCAAAAAAAGAGCCAATCACCTGCCCCCCTCCTTCTACTAAAAGACTCATTATTCCCAATTTTGCTAAATGAGAAAGAACCTTTCTCAAGGGTATTTTTTCTCCTTTTAATACATCCATCTTGATTCCCTCATTCTTTAAGATTTCCAGCTTTTTAGGGTCAGCCTCAGGAGTAGTAACAATTAAAGTAGGAGCTTTTTCCTGGTTCTTTAAAATCCTGGATGTAAGAGGAATCCTTAACCTGCTATCTAAAATCACCCGCAAAAATTTTCTCTTATAAGGAGGAAGCAGTCCAGGGTCATCTTTCACTACTGTGTTTATTCCCACTAAAATGGCATCAAATTTGTTCCGCAGGTTATGGGCAATTTTCCTGGATTTCTCTCCCGTTATCCATTTAGACTCTCCTTTAAAGGTAGCTATCTTTCCATCAAGAGAAATCCCTGCTTTGACTGTTACCAAAGGAATTTTTTCTTGAATAAACTTAAAAAAAGCCTCATTGATCTTTTTCGCTTTCTCCTCGCAAATTCCAACTTCTGTTTCAATTCCATTTTCCCCTAAGATTCTCATTCCTCTTCCTAAATTTAAAGAATTAGGATCAAGAGTTGCAGCCATAACCTTACTAACACCGGCTTTAATTATAGCCAGAGTACAGGGAGGGGTTTTCCCATAATGAGAGCAAGGCTCTAAAGTTACATAAAGAGTGGCGCCTTTAGCCTTATCTTTTGCTCTTTTTAAAGCTTCAATTTCAGCATGGGGCCCACCAAAGTATCTGTGGTAGCCCCTGGCAACAAGTTTATCTCCCTTAACCAGAACTGCTCCCACCATAGGATTCGGGGATACATTGCCTTCTCCTCTTTTAGCCAAGGACAAAGCTAATCTCATCCACTTTTCTTTGTTTTGCATGTAAGACTCCCAGCTTAAAATAACTGTAATACGTGATAAGTGATTGGTAATAAGGTTTTCACCCATTACATATTACTTCTCACGTCTTACTTTCCCTCTGTGCTCTCTCTGTGATTTCTATTTTCCCTTACCCTTGAAAGAACTGTAATCCAGGAATTCTTACCTTTCTCTCTATAAAATCCAGAAAACGGGAGAGGATGGTAACTACTACAAAATAAATAAAAGCTACCACAATAAATATTTCAAAATAACGAAAGTTCTCGGCTGCTATGAACTTCGCCTGAGCCATTAGTTCAGGTGCTCCTATCATATAAGCCACAGATGAATACTTCAGGGTATAGATTAGCTCATTGGACCAGGAGGGAATCACTATTCTTAAAGCTTGAGGAATAATTATATTCTTTATGCATTTAAATTTACTCATTCCAAGAGCCCGAGCGGCCATCGTTTGTCCCTCATCAATGGACTGGATTGCTCCTCGAAAGTATTCAGCCTGATAGGCAGCACTATTTAGCCCCAGGCCAATCAAAGCAGCTAAAAAAGAAGGAAGCCTTATCCCATAACTGGGTAGTCCATAGTAAATGATAAGCAACTGAACTAAAAGCGGAGTGCCACGAAAAAATTGGATGTATCCGATACAAAACACACGAACAGGTTTATTGCCATATAGACGACCAAGAACAAGAACCATCCCAATAATAAATCCCACAGAAATAGCGATACCTGTTAGTTCTAAAGTTACCAGAGTTCCCTGTAGAAGTTGAGGTGTAATGTCTTTAATCAGCTCTAAGAAGTCCATTTTTTCTCTTAATCTCCGTAAAGTTCAGATATTTTATATAAAAATTCCCGAGTTCTTGGATTCCGGGGAGAGGTAAATAAAATCTTGGGAGGACCTTGCTCAACGATAACCCCCTTTTCCAAAAAGATTATCTCGTCGCATACCGAGCGAGCAAAGCCCATCTCGTGAGATACAACCAGCATAGTCATTCCACTTTCAGCCAAACTTTTCATTACCTGGAGAACCTCTCCGATTAATTCCGGATCAAGAGCTGAGGTAGGTTCATCAAAGAGGATCAGTCCGGGATCCATAGCCAGTGCTCGGGCAATACTAACTCTTTGCTGCTGTCCTCCAGAAAGCTGAGCTGGATAGCAATGATTCTTATCTGTTAGACCTACTCTTGCCAGCATAGCCGTGGCTATCTCGGTAGCTACCTTTTTAGGAAGCTTCTTTACCTTGGTTAACCCGATACGAACATTATCAAGAGCTGTAAGATGAGTGAAGAGATTAAAATTCTGAAAAACCATTCCTATGCTTTGACGAACATCATCCATATTTACTCCTGAATTGGTAATCTCCACTCCATCAAACCATACCAAACCTTTATCTGGTTTGATCAAACCATTTATACAACGAAGAAGAGTGGTTTTCCCCGTTCCTGAGGGCCCTATAATTACTTTAGTTTCACCTTTTTTGAGTTCAAAGGAAACGCCTCTCAAAACGCCTTCCTGCCCGTAAGATTTATGTAGATCCTCTACCTTGAGAATTATACTATTTCCTAAAATCATTCTTAACCCCCTGCTTAACCTTTTCCATACCCGGGAATTGTTACCTTTCGCTCTAAAAAACCAAGTAGCCAGTTACCCGCATAGGTGAGGAAAAAATAGATAACAGCAATTGTTATATAAATCAACATAGGTTCAAAGGTCCTTACAATAATATATCTTCCTTCTCTCACCAGTTCAATAACTCCAACTGCATAGGCAAGTGAGGTATCCTTTAAAACACTGGAATATTCATTGGACCAGGAGGGAATTACCAGACGAAGTGTCTGGGGAAAGATAATATGCCGTATAGTCTGAAATTTACTCATTCCAAGAGCTCGACCGGCCATCATCTGCCCTTTATCAATGGATTGAATTGCTCCCCTAAAAATCTGGGATTGATATGCAGAAGAGCGAAAACCAAGGGCAAGCACTGCCGAAAAAAAGGGAGAGAGGCTTAAGCCAAAATAAGAAGAACCAAAGAAAAAAAGAAAGAGAAGAACAAGGGCAGGAACAGATCTAAAAAATCTTTCATAAGCAGTTATTGCAAGAGAAAGAGGGGTAGATCCATATACCTGACCAAATGCAAAAAATATACCCAATATAAGACCTATCCCCAAAAGAAGTCCAGTAAGCTCTAATGTTACTATCGCTCCCCTGATTAGAGGAGGTAGACTTGTCCATATAAGGATTATCTTTTCAATCGGATACTACCCCTCTTGAATCTGTTATTTTTTTAGTATCTATTTAGCCGTGGATTCACACAGATACATACAAATAGGTTCACACACAAGAAATCACAGATATTATTCTTAACGGTTTTTATGAAGCGTATAATGAACTTGATAACTTTTTAGCCTTACGCCTTTTGCCCTTTGCCTTTATTAATAAAAGAAGAAATATCAGCGTCTATCTGTGGCTGAATAATTCTTTTTTTATCCACCAAAATACTTTGCTATAAGTTCATCCCATTTACCAGAGGCTTTTAACTTGGCCATACCTTCGTTTATCCTGGAAAGAATTCCCTTCGGATCTCCTTCTTTTACCAGAAATCCAAACTGTTCCCCGGTAACAATAATTCCCACAATCTGAATGCTTTTCGCTTTCGCTACCGAAATCCTGGAGGCAGGCTCATCCTGAATAACAGCATCTAGATTACCATTTATGAGATCAAGCACCGCCAAAGGATAGGTTTCGTATAACCTTAACTTTACATCTACCCCTTTTCCAATTAGATTTTCTTTAATCCAGGAGGCTCCGGTGGTTCCTCTTTGTGCTCCCACAGTCCTCCCAGCTAAGAGAGCCGTTATCATATTGAGACCAGAATCTTTAGAAATCAAAACAGCCTGATCCGAACTCCAGTAAGGTTCTGAAAAATCCACCACTTTCTCTCTTTCATCAGTTATGGTAAACCCAGAGGCTCCTATGTCGTACTTGCCGGCGATAATTCCAGGGATAATGGAATCAAAGGCTATATCAACTATCTCGATTTTGTAGCCTTGTATTTTGGCAATCTCTCGCATAACGTCAAGATCGAACCCTACATAGTCACCCTGCTCATCCACCCACTCAAAGGGGGGCCAGGCTATATCAGAGGCGACCCTATAAGTAGGTTCCTGTGCCAGAGAAAACCCAACCCAACCAACAAAAACCATAAAAGTCACCAACACCAGCACTCTTACCTTTTTCTTCACTTTTTCTCTCCTTTTTATTTTTTGTATATTTTGTAACTATATTCTTACCCAAATTAAAAGTTTTGTCAAACTAACCTCCAGCCTGGTGGGAGAGGATAGCATCTCCCTCCCCTTAATCCCCCTCCCCTGAGGGGAGGGGGATATTTAGCCTCTTAAATTACCTCTAAGTATTATTCTACAAAGGATAGCTAAAGTCACCTCCATCCACTCAATTAGATTATGTCTTTTTCTCTCATAGATAAAAAGCAAATTCCAACAAAGAGTAGAAAAATACCTAAAATTTGCATAACTGTGACTGATTCCCCTAAAATAAAAAACCCCAATAATGTAGCAAAAAACGGTGTGGAAAGCTCGAGTCCAGAGGATTGAGCAGCTTTAATCCTCTTTAAACCCTCATAGTACAGTATATATCCTCCTCCAACTATAATCCCAACCAAAATTTGATAAATATTAGAAAAAAACACTGAGGATGTGAAAAGTAAGTAAATAGAAAATGCAATTGAAGCAATCAAGAATCTGTAAAATATAATAACACCTGCATTCATACCCTTAAGATATTTTCTCGCTACTAAACTTGCGGTTGCCCAGCCAATTGTTGCAGACAACATTAACAGATCATACATACTACCCAATCTCAGCATGGATAAATTTGTGAAGGTTTTTGTCGTAACCAGCAAACCCGCAATAATCATAAAAAATATTCCTACATAATCAATTTTTGTGAGTTTGTCTTCCTTCAAACAAAAAAATCCAATAAAAACGATAAAAATAGGTTGCATATGTCCTATTAAAACTGCATTCACTACAGAGACTTTGGTTAATACAAAAAAATACATTAGGTCAGCAAATAGTGTTCCTACTACTGCGATATAGATGAGTATTGAAAATTGTTTCCTATTAACTTTCAGATTTCCCTTATGGGTAATAAAAGTATACGTTAAGGCAATTAAGGTGACAAACATAGCTCTCACAGCAGAAGTTTCAAGAAATTCTGCATTTGCATAAGACAGCTTCACAAAAATAGGCTCAAAAGCCCACGCGACACTTGCTCCCAGAGTTGCCAAAATTCCCGTTGTTTTCATATTCATAATCAAAATCACCCATTCAACCACTAAGACATAAAGATACCAGGACTGCGCAATAATTATCCTACTATCACCTGGGGATTCAAAATCTACATAATCTTGGTCACGTAGTGGCTGAACTGTTCAATATAGTATTCAAAAAGACATCTGAAACGGAATGTATGCTAAAAAGGTAAGCCTTTCCTCCTTTCAACCATCACGGCGATTCAAGCTTCCGCTTGACTTTTCCCCTGCCTATATGAGCTTTTCCAGGTAAATATTTCACAAACTACTTTATCTGTAGTATAATAAAAAAGACTGAGTTAAAAACCCTTTGCTTGCAATAAAAATAGATCTTTTAAAGAAGGGGATAAACTAAAATCATAGACTCTGATTTTAGTTTTCAGATTACAGGATATGGGGCAAAAGTCAAGTACAGATGGGGTGATAGCTACTTTGAAAGACACAGATTCTTAGCCAAACTAATTTATAAGGAGATGGAAACTAAAAAGGCCCTTGATTGAATAAAGAAGAGAGTTCATGAAGTACAGGTGGTAACATATTTGATGCGGTCGGTTGACTTAACACTAAAAAGTCTATAAAATTACGAAGAATACTGGAGAAAAAAAATGATGGAATATGAAGATGTAAGTCCCTTAGATTATAGATACTATAAAGGAGAACCGGGTCTTTTCCACGCATTAAAACCTTTGGTATCAGAGGCTGCTTATATTCAATATCAACTCAGGGTAGAATCCACTCTCGTAAAAACAATGGCTAAAATTGGTATCTGTGAACAGGAAATAGCTGATGAAGTCGAGAAAGCCTGTGCAAAAGTAACAGTTCAAGAAGTGTATGCAGAGGAGGAGAAGACACAGCATAATATAAGAGCACTCGTGAACTGCGTTAAATCCAAGCTGAGCAACAGAGCAAAGCCTTATGTGCATCTTTTTGTTACCTCATCAGATATTATGGATACTGCAACAGCTATGAGGCTAAAGGATCTATGCAAAAAAGCTCTCCTGCCAAGTCTTAAAGAATTAGAACGTATGTTGATTGGGATTGCACGAGACACGCAAGATATTATTCAAATTGGTCGCACTCATGGCCAGCATGCAGAACCAATCACTTTTGGATTCACTATAGCAGAATACGTAGATAGAATTGGAAACTGCTTTGAGAAAATTAAGAAAGATGCTGAAAATCTTCGTGGGAAAATTTCCGGTGCTGTGGGAGCCTACAATGCATTCTCGTTGGTAAGTGAGAGGTATGGGGTAAGTCCTGAGGCGTTCGAAGAGGAAGTGTTGAAACAACTGGGTTTAAAACCTGGCCGATACTCAACTCAGATAGTCGAGCCCGAATATGTAAGCGATTTAGTGTATATGGTGATTTCCTGCTTTTCTGTTTTGGCAAATTTATGCGATGATATACGGCATCTATATAGAACAGAGTTAGGGGAGGTAACTAAAAAATCAGAAAAGGAAAGAATTGGCTCATCTACAATGCCCCATAAGGTAAACCCGTGGAATTTTGAACATATTAAGAGTATGTGGAAAGCTTTTATGCCAAGAATTATCACTGTTCTTATGGATCAAATTTCAGAGCATCAAAGAGATCTCACTAATTCAGCTTCTAACAGATTTATAATAGAGATCTTCGTATCCTTCATACACTCTGTTAATCGATTAACTACCTCGCTTGCAAAGATAGAAGTGAACACAGAGAATATTAAACACAACTTAGACCGAAGCAAAGACAAGATTGTAGCTGAACCATTGTATATTCTTCTGTCAATATATGGGCACCCAGATGGTTACGGATGTGTCCGAAAACTACTTACCAGGGCAAGAAAGGGCAGGCAAACGCTCAATACAGTTATGTGGGAGGATTCGGAAACTAACTCATACCTAAAAAAATTCAGTGACCAGGAAAAAAAGATCTTAAAAAACCCTGAAACCTACATTGGTACCGCAAAAAATAAAACAGAAAAGATATGTAGTTTCTGGGAAAATGCCCTTTCCCTTTAGTATATGCGCAAGGTTACCTATCGGCAGGAATTCACCAAAGCCCTCTGTTGAATCTGAACTATGACGAAAAAAATGACAGGCAAAACTATAGAGGCATCAGTTAAAAAACAACTGAAGTGGTATAAAGCACAAGTAGTAGTGCTCTGGTTTCTCATTGGCTTGGGAGCCATTCTTATAATAGCCGGGATAGGGGTCTATCTTTATGTTGGTAAGTTAACAATTGTTCAACGATCCTCCAGCTTTCCTGCTGATGGATATATACTATCTCAACTAAGAATGGTATGTATATTCGCCAGGGTATTAGGTATTGTCTTTTCTCTCGTTGGCATAGCTTCCATTATTTCTGCACTGGATAGATTGTCTGTTGCGAAAGTTATGCATACAATGAGCTCTTTTATCAAGGATAAAAGTGAGAAAGGCTAATAAAACGAACCATAAACCCTTCTGCTGAACCTCAACAAGCACAAATTCTTTTATATAAGATAAATTTAGGAGATGAAGTGCCATTGCATTTCCTGCGTTTTTTCCCCAATTATAAATTAATGCACCTACCACCTACACCGGTTGAAACCCTGGAGAGGGCCATAAAAATTGCCCAAGGGGTGGGGCTTAAATATGTTTATATTGGCAATGTTCCCGGTCATAAATACAATTTTACTTATTGTCCCAAATGCGGAAAGTGCTTAATTAAACGAATAGGTTTTACTCTATTGGAAAACAATACTAGTGAATGGTAAATGCAAATTCTGTGGGGAGAAAATTCCGGGTCTTTGGTGGTAGGAGATTTAAAAAAGAGTAGGCAAAGGAGGCAACGTTGAAAAGTGCAAGGAGAAAAATTTGGATTTTAATGATTGTGCTCATAATACCAGCCCTGTTATACACTTCAACATATTCCTCAAGCAATTCAGAGTCCACAACTTCAGCCTCCCCGGGAGTAAAAAGGGAGCCTTACTTGCGGGAAGCTATGTTCTATAAGGTTTTAGGTGACGGCAAAGTCCAGTGTCAGATGTGTTTCAGGAAATGCATAATTCCTGAAGGCAGAAGGGGCTTTTGCAGGAACAGGGAGAACCGTGGAGGGAAATTATACAGCATTGTTTACGCTCGACCCTCTGCTGTGCATATAGACCCTATAGAGAAAGAGCCTCAGTACCATTTTTTGCCGGGCTCAGAAATCCTATGCATAGGTACTGCGGGCTGTAATTTTAGATGTCGTCATTGCCATAATTGGCACCTTTCCCAGCGTTCAATTGAAGAGATGGAATATGTGTATGATCTTATGCCCGAAAAGGTGGTAGAGCTCGCCTTAAGAAAGAAAATTCCTACAATCTCCTTTACCTATAATGAGCCTACTTCTTTCTATGAGTATGTTTATGATATTGCTAAACTGGCTAAGAAAAAAGGGCTGAGGATTATCTGGCACTCCAACGGAGCGCTTAACCCCGCCCCTTTAAAGGAACTCCTTGGATACACAGATGGGATAACCATAGATTTAAAGGGCTTTTCTCAAAGAGCCTACGACAATTCCTCCGCACAATTAGAACCCGTGCTAAGGACCTTAAAGATCATCAGGGAGGAAGGCAAATGGCTGGAGATCGTAAACTTGGTCATTCCCACAATAAACGATGACCTGGAGGAAATCAGGAAGATGTGCATCTGGATCAAGGATAATTTGGGAGTGGATGTCCCGTTGCACTTTTCCAGATTTTTCCCTGCCTACAGACTGACTCAGCTACCTCCTACACCCATCTCTACATTGGAAAAAGCTTATCAGGTTGCCAGAGAGGTAGGTTTGAATTACGTAAGCATCGGCAATGTTCCCGGTCACGAGTATAACTCCACCTTTTGCCCGAAATGCGGGAGGAAATTGATATATCGCACTCACTTTATGGTATTAGGCAATGACATAAAGGATGGGAAGTGTAAATTTTGCGGGCATGAAATTCCCGGCATCTGGAGGTAGTTATGCATAAGAATATATTCCAGAGTGGGATTGGAACTCTTCTATTGGTTTGCTATCCTTAATTAAGCTAACTGTGGATAAAAATGTTCTATTTATCACCTTTAGCGAGCTTAACGAGTCATATCTTGTTCATGAGAAGACGTTTCGTATTTGCTTTATTGATGCTGGGATTTAGTGGTATAGTTGCCCAGGTATTGCTTTTACGAGAAATACTTGTGATCTTTTACGGAAACGAGTTAACCATCGGCATTATCCTTGGAAACTGGCTTGTTACAGAGGCGATAGGTTCTTTCTTTTTAGGTAAAAAAATTGAGAAAATTAAGCTAAAATTAGAGGCATTCGTTGTTGTTCAACTACTTTTCTCACTTCTTTTTCCTTTAATGATTTATCTTACCCGAATTTTCAAAGAAGTGATGGGAATTGCTGTTGGTGAGGGTTTGGGTCTTTTACCTATTTTATATTGCTCTTTTATTATACTTCTGCCGGTTAGCCTTCTTCACGGAGCATCATTTACCTTTGCCTGCAAAATACATTCTGAAATTACTCAAAAAAAGGCAACTTCCATTGGCAGAGTCTATGTCTACGAAACCCTGGGGGTCCTTATAGGCGGGATTGCCTTTACTTATCTTTTGATCCCCTATCTTCGTTCCTTTCAGATATCCCTGGGGCTTGGATTGTTAAATATTGTTGTGTGCTTAGGTTTATTGGGTAAATTTTGGCAGGTGCAACAGCCAAAATTCAAAAAATTCTTGAGCGGTGCCTCGGTAATATTTTTAGGAATATTTCTCTTCTCACTTATTGGTCCATCAGCAGATAGATTGCATCATCTTTCCATTAATCAGCAATGGAAGGTGGGGAAAATAGCCCATTACCAGAATTCCATTTATGGAAACATCGTGGTGATAAAGAAGGGTGAGCAATATACCTTCTTCTTCGATGGCATTCCCATTATCACCACTCCCCTTCCAGATGTAACCTACAGCGAGGATTTTGTCCATCTATCTTTACTTTCTCATCCCCAGCCTGAGGAGATCTTAGTTATCAGCGGTGGGGCTGGTGGAGTCATAAATGAGATACTAAAACACAAAATAAAAAGGATTGATTATGCTGAACTTGACCCGGTGCTTGTGAAAACGGTCCAGAAATTTTCTACCCCTCTTACGGAAAGAGAATTAAATCATCCCCGAGTAAATATCAAATATGTAGATGGTAGATATTTTGTTAAAAAAACCACTCATGAATACGATGTGGTTCTCATAGGTATATCCGAACTTTCCAATCTACAGGTAAATAGGTTGGCAACTGAAGAATTTTTCACAATGGTCAAAAATATTTTAAAAGAAAAGGGTATCTTAGCCATCACCTCTCCAGGCTCTTTGACCTATTTAAATAAGGAGCTGATAAATCTCAATGTCTGCATTCTTAATACCCTTAAAGGGGTTTACCCTTGGGTGAAAATAATTCCCGGAGATTTTAATCTCTTCCTGTCCTCAGTCTCCCCTCAAATTTCCCAGGTGAACTCTTCTTTGCTTATAAAAAGGTTAAAAGAGCGCCAACTTAAGACATTTTCTCTAACCTCTTACTATATCCAATATAGATTACACCAGAGATGGCTGGATTGGTTTTTGAATTCTTTAGCCGCTGGTAAAGAAACTACTACCGGTAACAAAGCGAAGATTAATAAAGATTTTCATCCTTTGGGCACTTTCTATAGCTTGGCTTACTGGAATGCTCTTTTTTCTCCCTGGGGACAAAGATTATTTAAATGGCTTGAGAAGATAAGCCTGAGCTTCTTCTTTATAGCCCTAAGTATATTTGGCTTGCTGTTTCTCTTGTTTGGATATAGAAATGTGAGGCTGCGGAAGGCAACTATTCCCTTTGCCATTATTTCCACTGGCTTTGCCGGGATGATGTTTAATTTAATCTTAATTTTTGCTTTCCAGGTGCTTTATGGATACCTCTATTACTGGATAGGACTTTTAACGAGCATTTTTATGGCAGGGGCAGGGGCTGGTGGACTGTTAGTTACACGTTCATTGGAGAAGGTTAAAAAAGACCTTTCCTATTTTTCAACACTGGAGGCCTCTATAATAGTCCTGTCTCTTCTTTTTCCCTTTATCTTCCTTCAAGCAGGCCCTTACTTTGGCGAATTTTTCTCTCCAACAATCTTTTTGATTTTGTGTTTTACCTCCGGGTTTTTGATCGGGGCAGAGTTTCCTTTAGCTAACAAAATACATTTAAAAACCTCTCCCAATTTAAGTGGCACTGTGGGTCTGCTTTACTCTGGCGACCTTTTAGGCGGCTGGTTAGGAGGAATTATTGGTGGAGTAGCACTTTTAGTTGTTTTAGGCCTGTGGAAAACCTGTCTCATCATAGCTTACCTTAAAATAATCAGTCTAATTATACTGATAGCCTTGGGCAGGAGACTAAAATGAAAATAGTAAATAAAAGCAGGAATCTATGGTTAATTTGCCTCCTGTTTATAGCAGGCATTTTTCTTATATCAGGCTATGTTTGTGACTTACCGAAAAAAGAGTCTGCCTCTTATAAGCCCTCAAAAAATAAATATGAGATTGGCCGTCTCTATGTAGATACTGAAAAAAGTGAGATACACTGTACTGGCCAAGTTGTAAAAAGTAAAGGTTGGGTGCAGTTTCTCTTTTATGCCCATGGTTATAAATGGCTTAAAGAAGAATCTGCCATTATAATTGATGCTGATCTGTCCTCTTTGCAAACTGCCATAGCGCTTCTGGATTGGAAACTCTGGCAGCGGCTCTGGGAGAAAAAAAACAGAGCTGATGATATCAAAGTTAAGCTCAGCTGGAGAAACAGAAACAGTATCTTAGCCACCAAATTGCTCAAAAAAGATGGTGATATTCGATTCTCTGATCTTATATTTGTTGGCTCTCCTTATTTTGATGAGACAGTTATTGGAGGCGGTTTTAGTGGGCCCTGTAGCCGCTGTCCTTTATTTACCTTAGAAGAAAAGGTCCTGCGCAAACAATTTATAAGGCCTTCCAAGAAGTCCGGGTATTTTCTTGATGAAGATCTTATACCCCCTGAGGGAACTTATCTTAAGATAACTATTAAATTGCCAGAGGAAATTGATGACTAAACTCATACAACTATTTGTAATTGGACTTATCTCATCTTTCTCAACTTGTCTGCTTTTTTGCTCCCCACTTATTGTCGGATATATAGGGACAACCAGAAAAAGTTGGTCTTCCGGGCTTAAAACAGCATCCCTCATCTTAGCTTCTCGGCTGGCCGGTTTTATCATTCTGGGCCTGTTGGCATCTATGGCCGGGCGATTGCTATTGGATTGGCTAATTGGAGTAAAGAGAATTTCATTTGCTCTGGGTGGGTTGTTAATTGTATCCTTAGGGGTAATAATCATTGTTGGTCAGCAGCCCAAGAATCCCCTCTGTAAAATTATAGGTAAGATAAAAAGGATTTCCACTCCTGGGAACCCTATCTTTCTTGGTCTGCTTATGGCATTTTTGCCCTGTGCCCCTCATCTGGTTTTGCTGGGGTTTGTAGCCCTTAGCGCAACTTCTATATACCAGGGAATGGCTTTGACTGCCGCCTTTGGTATAGGATCTTCTATCTTTCCTTTGATACTGGGTGCGGTAAGTGGTGAGCTTTCCCGAATCACCTTTTCCAAAGGCTGGATAGATATCGGATTTAGAATTTTCTGTGGTGGGCTGATAACAGCTATAGGTTTACAATTGCTTATAGGTGTAATATTATAAATAAAGTTGCCGGATTTAGAACAGAGAAGAAGTTGAACCCAGCAAGGTATAAAATTTGCCTTAAGCACCGGAGAGAAAGCAAAGGAGAATAACAAAATGACATACTTTCCCGCTATGGGAAAGTTAAAAAGGAGATGAAGAAGATGAAAATTGATCTGGTGAGAGTTACTCATGAGAGGACCCGACCCTGGCAAGTGTTCCTGAGAACCTTGACTTTACCAACTTTAGCCACCCTGACTCCCCCGAGCATCAAGGTGAAGATAATCGATGAGAGAACAGAGTCAATAAACTACGAAAGCGATGCTGATCTTATCGGTCTCACTTATTTAACGGCCGATGCACCCCGGGCCTATGGAATTGCTGATGAATTCAGGAAAAGAGGTAAATTTGTGGTCATGGGAGGTCCCCATGCTTCC
Organism: Candidatus Aerophobota bacterium; assembly: GCA_030615365.1. The sequence goes on from JAUWZM010000027.1 coordinate 21,593, forward strand.
ATTCTTCCTGAGGAAGCTATCCATCATACAGATAGTGTAGTAATCGGAGAAGCAGAGCCTGTATGGCAGGATTTGCTTCACGATTTTCAAAAAGGATCACCAAAGAAATTCTACCAATCAAAAACTCTTGTGAAGATGGAAGGCCTTCCCCTTCCTCGAAGGAATCTGGTGAAATGCCGGGGGTTTACCACTATTGAAATGGTTGAAGCCAGTCGAGGCTGCCCCTTTAACTGCGATTTCTGTTATATGCCCACTCTTTTCGGCAGAAGTTATCGTTTGAGACCAATTGAGGATGTAATAAAAGAAATACGAACTCTAAAGAAGCCTCAACTGTCTTTTACCGATGATAACCTGGTAGGAAACCCGGATCATGCCAAAGATTTATTCAAAAAATTAGTTCCTCTGCGAAAAAAATGGTTTGGCAATTTCTCTTTAGCCAGAGTCGATAACACCCCTCTCTTAAAACTGGCTGCTCAAAGCGGATGCACAAGAATGGGTTTGGGATTTGAATCCGTGTCCCAGAAAAGCCTGGACGGGGTAAGTAAAAGCTTCAACAGGGTGAAGGATTATGAAGAGATAATCAAGAAGATACATGATCAGGGTATCATCATAATTGGGTACTTTATGTTTGGATTCGATGAAGACGATATCTCTATTTTCCCTCGAACGGTAGAGTTTATTGAGAAAAATTCAATTGATCGACCCATATTTTTTATTCTTACTCCTATTCCCAAGACCAGGCTCTATCAAAGACTTCTCACTGAAGGAAGAATTCTGAATAGAGGGGGGTTTCACGGAGATGGAACTCAAGCAGTGTTTCGTCCCAAATTAATGACGGCAGACCAACTGGAGGAAGGTTACAGATGGGTCATCAATCAGGTGTATTCTCTCTCTTCCATTACGAGTCGATGGCTCAAATCCTGTAAATATATTAATCCTTTTTATAGCCTTGCGTTGAATATTTCCGCAAAAGCGGAAGTAATCGGAAAAAATCAAAAAGGAAGGTAAGAAACCATGCGTAGGCCAAAATTATTTAAATGGTTCAGACCCTTAAAAAAAAGAGTACTATTGATGCGTGCGTTGACTTTTGGTAAAAAATCTTTATTATTACATCAGAGTAATACCCCAGGGGGAAAATAACGCCTAAGATAACCAAGATAAGGACAGGTGAGTATTCAAAAAGATAAGAGAGCGTGCATGATGAGGAGGCTCAATGGTTGCGATATGCGTAGAAGGCTTGACTAAAAAGTACAAAGATACCGAAGCTTTGAAAGGAGTGAATTTAAGAATAAAAGAAGGGGAATTCTATAGCCTTATGGGGCCTAATGGCTCTGGAAAGACAACACTTGTTTCCACTATAGCCTCCGTTATCTCACCCACTACCGGAACAGTAAAAATCTATGGTAAAAAACCCGAGCAGACAAAAGAGTTGATAGGATATATCCCTCGGGAGAATTTTTCCTCCCCAATGCTTACTGGTAAAGAGAACTTAATTTACTTTGCGAAGCTCTTTGGCTACCCACAGAGATTCACCAAAGCCCTTTATTAAACTAAACTGTGAGTCTTGGTATAGAAAAAAGTAAACTATCAATACTGCTGTTTTTAAAATATTTTTACCCTCCGGTGTTTAGAGATAGTTGGTAAAAAATAAGAAAGGGATGTATGCCAAAAAGAATAAACAAAGCTGTGGTTATATCTGATCTTCACCTTGGTAAAGAAAATTCAATCCTTAATCCTACCTTCTTTTCCTGGACTTATATGAAAGAATTAGTCAGGCAAATGAGTAGTGTGGGAGTAATCGATGAACTTATTCTACTTGGAGACTTCGTAGATTTTTCATTAACAACTCTGAGGGAAGCATATAAAAATGCTCAGGAATTTTTTAACATAATAGGAAAACTTGAGAACATAAAAGAAATCATTTATATTCCAGGAAACCATGACCATCACCTCTGGATTGAGCTTGTGGAGACAAAAGATATTATTGAGAAGATAAGTAAAGGATACATTCCTGCCCATATCGATACCTATGTGGAAAACATGGTAGATAGGACCTTTGGTAATAACGGAGAATCCATTTTTTTACATTCTTTACTCCCCTTACGTAAAGACGGAACAAAAATACAACTTAAAGTTAAGTATCCCCATCATTCAAGAGCATTCGGGGATAAGAAAAGACAGTATCTCTTTACGCATGGCCACTATTTAGAAGATATGTTTAAAGCCACTAATCTTCTATTGGAACCCAGCTCTCTTGCCGAACTTGAATCTTTCAACTGTTTATGGTTAGAAGGATTTTGGTATCATATGGGACAATCGGGAAGATTCGCAGAGTTTATAAGCCAAGTCTTGGAAGAACTAAGAAACGGTACCTCAAAAACTGCTTCTTCGATTATAGTGAAAACACTTAATATTTTAGAGAAAAAATATAGGATCTTCTGGCTAAAAATTCCCTTGTTTAAGAAATTAATCATATGGTCTATAGGAAAAAAATTAAAAAACTTCAATGCGAAGAAAAGAGCTCATCTTGCCGGATCTCCTTTCGATGAAAAACAAAGACTTCGAATAAAAGATTACATTGAAAAATTTATACTTAACCGATATACCCCCAAACAGGGGAGAAAACAGATACCTACACCATTTACATTTGTGTACGGCCATACACATAGACATTTTGATGGAGAAAGTGTATGGATAAACGGAATGCGCTATGATGTAGTAAACACAGGAGGCTGGTTTGCAAGGGAAGCGCAGGATAACGCCGGCATGTTGATCATTGATGAAAAAGGTCATCGTTGGCAAAACTTTTTCGAGAATTCTTCCTGTAAACTGGATGATTGTTGTGAAAAAAGAAGAATATGAGGCTTTAAAAGGAAAAGCTTGATGAATTCCTGAGTGATTTTGGCATAACGCTTAAACCATCTAATGGAAAGGTTCTTTGGGAAGCAAGCAAAACCTTGAATGTCTATACAGCAAGCCGAGGTAAGCAAATACAATGCTCCAATTGTGGAGCAAGGTTTATCGTGAAATGTAAAAATTGTTCAAACATTATTGCTCCTCGCCAACACATTATTAGCGACTCTTTAATTGGTGGATTTGCCAAGGTTTTAGCTGATTCTATCCTTACCAAGGATAGAGGATATTACAAAACTTACTTTAAGGATCTTCTCTCGTTCCCTGATTTTATAAGCCTCTGAAGTATTAATTTTCTTATCTCGCAAGATAGGGTAGAAGCTTATGATTAAAAATCCTGATATTTTAAAGCGATTGGAAAGGAAGGTAATAAAAGAAGATAAACTATCTTTTGACCAAGCCTCAGCTCTTTTTGAGAATATGTGGAAAGAGGGAGTGAACCTGGGTGTTTTACCACCCAAAGATCCCCTAGAAGGGATAGATGTAGATATAAGAGTTGCAAGGATTCTCAATTGTTTGAAGAAATCTTAGCTAAACTCGCCTTAGCTCTTGATGAGCAAAATATACCCTATATGATTATTGGTGGACAGGCAGTGCTTCTTTATGGAGAGCCGAGACTAACTCGAGATATTGATGTAACCTTGGGAGTCGATGTTGATGCACTACCAAAAGTTATGGAAATTTCCAAAAAATTAAATCTAAAATCTCTCCCTTCAACTGCTGTTGAATTTGTGAAAAAAACAATGGTTTTACCCACCAAAGATGAGACAACTGGGATCAGAGTTGATTTTATATTCTCATTCACTTCTTATGAAAGGCAAGCTATTGAAAGAGCAAGAAAAGTCCCCATTAAAAAAGCTTTAGTAAAATTTGCCTCTCCTGAAGATCTTATAATCCACAAAGTCTTTGCCGGGAGAGCAAGGGATTTAAATGATGTACGTTCAATTCTTCTCAAGAACCCTTCAGTTAACCTTTCTTACATTAAAAAATGGCTTGCTGAATTTGATAAAAGCGTATCCGATACAGAATTCTTAAAAAAATTTAAGGAGGTTTTGAACTCTGTTTCAAATGATAGATAGTAACGAACGAAAAAGTCGAAGTAATTCTCCTAAAATAATAAATTTTTCTATTGTTCTTTCTCAATTTCTTCTCCTTGTATTTGACAAAAATCCTTATGAATAAAGGGACATAATTAGTTCATGGCTTATCCATAAGGGATTGAAACTCGAGGGGCAGATTGCAAAAAAAATTTCAACCCGGAAGTTCATAGCTCACCCATGAGGGATTGAAACATTTTCAAAATAAAGTATAATACCTTTGTATTTGAGTTTGCAACCTACCTGAAAAGGATTGAAACAAAGGAGGAAAATAATGTCTCAATACGGTACAAAGCATCTGTCAAATCGAAAGAAGAAGGGTTTTCGCCATAAATCAAAAGAGATAATAAAACGAAAAAGAAGGAAGGGAAGAAAACAGCTATGAAAATTTATCCAAATTTCTCTTCAGGTCTATAGCCTGCCTATAAGGGATTTTTTATAGATATGCATCGAAAAAATGACCCCCCTTGAGTAAAATGATACCTTCCTGGAAACAAAGATTTTCAGGAGGTGGGGGGGATGATTACAATGCAAACGCAAAAGCTTCCCTGATAGTTCTGATGTCATCAACGGTCTGTCCTGGTTTCAGGCTGTACATTTCCAGACAACCAATCTCCGTATTGCCAAGCTCCTCCCAGGGTTTGGGACCTTTGAAGGTAAGAAACCCACATAGGTTTCCATCTTAGATTCTCAATCTTCTTTTTCATTTTTACCTCCTGTTTCTCACCTGGTGGGCAATAGTCTAATGATGAGTGTAATTACTTTTCATATGGCAGAACCAGTTACCATTCGGTTACATTAACTATAGGGACATATGTCCCTATTATATATGACTTAACGCGACAGATTGACAAGCTACCAGAATTTATCTAAACTTATCTCCAGAGGACTCTATTAGGGAGTTCTTAAATAAGTGCTATGCTTGGATATGACAAGTTGTAGGAAATCATAGGCAAAGATTTAAAAGCCTTGGGCACATAATGAATATTCTATTTGGAAGAAAAGGAGAATGTATGTGGAATTTGTAATTAAAACAGAGTCATTAACAAAAATTTTCAATCAAAGAACAATAGCAGTTAACGATTTATGTATGGAAGTTCCCAAAAATTCGATTTATGGCTTTTTAGGACCAAATGGCTCCGGGAAAACTACTACAATCAAGTTAATATTGGGCCTGCTTCATCCCTCAGCAGGTTCAGTAGAGGTCTTTGGTAAACCTATGAGAATGGGTTCTGCGGATATAAGACGAAGAATTGGGTATTTACCCACTCAACCCAAATTTCCAGAGAAAATGACTCCCATAACATATTTGGATTTTATAGGCAAAATTTTCGGGATACCAAAAAGCATACGAATACCACGGATGACGGAATTGATTAGAAGTGCAGACTTATTGTCATTATCTTCATCAGAAATTAGAAAATTTTCAACTGGTGAAATAACACGAGTTGGAATAGCTGCATGTTTGATAAACGACCCAGAACTTTTAATTATGGATGAGCCGACACTGGGACTTGATCCTGTGGGACGCGCTTCAACAATGAAATTAATTGCGGAACTTGGTAGCAAAGAGGGAAAGACGGTATTCGTTTCCTCACATATATTAGCCGATATTGATAGATTTTGTACTCACATAGGTATTATAAATAATGGCAAACTCGTATTCAATGGTACAATAACTGAAGCTAAAAAATTAACCAAAAGGAACACAATTGAACTTCAAGTAGAGGGTAAAGTTCAATCGTTTCTCAGAAAATTGCAAGCAATTCCAAATGTAATAAATGTGGATCATTTTAAACATATAATTAAAATTGGTGTTGATGATTCTAAGAATTACTCTAAAACACTTCTAAATATATTTACGGTTTTATCGGAAGAAAATTTGAAATTAATTTCATTTAATTCGGGTTCAGATAATCTTGAAGAGGCATTTTCAAATTTATTAGAGGAAGAGAAATCACATGGGTTTCTACGAGCGATTTCAAGAAATCCCTAAAGAGTGTAAGAGTTATTTAGACAAAAATGTATTTCTTACCTTATATCGATATGAAATAAAAGCAGGTTTCAAGAGTCGTTTACAAATAGCCTGGATTGTTATCACTTTATTTCTTAGTTTATTGTTTACTCTTACAAATAGGAGCTTAGGGGCTATTAATTCGCTCTTAACATTTTTTGTTTTTTTGGGCAGTATTATTGCAGTAATAATTTCTTCAGGCTCAATATCAGCAGAAATAGGTGGGATAGCAGATTCCTTGCTTAGCAAGTCTGTTAAGCGTTGGGAGTATCTGTTATCTAAATTCGCCTCGCAAATAACTATCGTATGTATAGTATATTTCTCAATTTTTGCGCTGGTTGTAGGGATTCTGTGGAACTTTGAATTATTACCTGCTGATCTAAGTTATAGAAACCTATTTTTTATTATTGCATTGGTAGGGTTAGTTTTAGTGTTTTTTTCATCAATTGGAGTAATGTTTTCTTCTATTTTTTCTAAGATAATTTTTTCAGTTTTAACAGGGATTATTGTATGGTTTGTATTTATTTTCCTATTGATGGTTACCAATTGGGAATTTTTATATTCACCATTTGAAATATTACGTCATTTTACACCAATCCTGGAAAACTCATGGGATGTTGAATATTGGAAATTGGTTCTATTTTATACAGGATCCCCTTTCTTATTCTTATTTATCTCATTAATGTTTTTCTATCAGAGGGATCTTTAGAATGAAAAGGAAAATGTTATATCTGGACTTGACTAAAAACAAGAAAGGAGTAGTGACATCCTCCCCACCCGCAAGGGGTGGAGCTTTCTGGCAATTTTGGCAAAAATATTGAGCTATCGAATTAACTTTTGTGGTTAGCTGGGCCACCCTCATATTCTCAATAACTTTTTCGATCCAACCGCCAAGTAGATGATAGACGTATATAGATATAGCCAGATGATGAATTATGGTTTTCGCAGTCTCATCTTCTCCACCTCCCGAGACAAAGAGAACGCAGGGCTTTCCTGCAACTTTACCTTGAGAGGGATAAAAAGTGCGATCAAAGAAGTCTTTTACGGCTCCGGCCATATAGCTAAAATAATCTGGGGAGCCAACAGCGGCTCTTGATCCGGAGTCAGCACAGGAAGTGCGGAAATTGATAAGACGACTAAAGGAAGAAGGGCGCACTATATTCCTGTCAACTCATAATCTGGAAGAGGCAAGCTCTGATGCGAAAGCGCATAATCAACGTCATCAAAAAGGAATGGAGGATAACTTTGTTTCTTTTAGTTCCTTTAGTTTCGCTTCTCTCTTTCCTGCTCGGGCTAATTGTTTCCTCCAAGGCACATGATGCCAAATCTGCCCAGAATATTGCTCTGCTCATCGTTCTTCCAGTTCTGGCAATCATTGGGGTTCAACTTACAGGGCTTCTAGTGTTTACTCCAGTTAGACTTCTCATCCTATCTGTTGCCATGGGAATGGTGAATCTGCTTGTTCTTCGTGTAGCTGTTCGTCTTTTCCAGCGTGAGTCAATCGTGGTAGGGTGGCGATGAGAGGGAAGAAAGGAAGGATAGAGTTTGATAAACTGCAAAATCGAGCTGATGCTGCAAAAAAGAAGGGATCTAGGAAAACAGTATTAATAGGGAACAAGATGACTGGACCAAAGGAAATCAAGGAATTCTTAGTTTTCGAAGGTGTATCAAAAAGGTTCAGGGACCTTTTAGCCCTGGACAATGTCTCTCTTGAGGTTGGGCAAGGGGAAATCTTTGGCTATATCGGTCCCAATGGTGCCGGAAAGACAACCACCATCAAGATAATGGTGGGTCTTTTAAGCGAATTCGAGGGAACACTACGTATAGGGGGCTATTCCATGCCCGGAAGAGGAGATCAGGTGCATAAGATGTTGGGTTATCTTCCCCAGCACGTTGCCTTCCAGGAATGGCGAACAGTGGATCATGCCCTCAGGACTTTCGCAAGTCTTTCTGGCCTTGAAAGAAGAGAGATTGAACCTGGGATTGAAAAGGTCTTAGAACAGTTAGCTTTATCCGATGTACGGCATAAGAAGATCGTTGAATTATCCGGGGGTATGATTCAAAAGGTAGGTTTAGCTCAGGCCCTTCTTCATGACCCCAGGCTTCTGGTCCTGGATGAACCCCTGGCCGGACTAGATCCTGCCAGCCGCTACCAGATTAAGCAGATTATTAAAGAGCTTGGCCAGAAGGGAACAACGATTTTCTTTTCCTCACACATACTGAGCGATGTCCAGGATGTTGCAAGCAAGATTGGCATATTGAATTGGGGCCAGATAATGCAAATTGGCACTCTGGATGAGCTGAAATCCCATTTCCCTACCAAAGGTGACGTGGAGATTATGCTATCTCGCAATTCAGGACGCTGGAAAGAGCTAGAATCTCTTGCAGGGGTAATGAGTGTAGAAGAGATGTCACCTAATAGGCTCCTGGTACACTTGAATCGTGAGGCCGATATCGATGAGACTGTTCACCATCTCATTCAAGAGTTGATAAGACTTGACTGTCATATCCGCAGTATTAATCCGGTCTCTCCTAACTTGGATGAGGTGTATCTTCAATACTTGAGCGGAGGTAAGAGCATTTGAACTTCCTACTACTTTTCAAGGATGAACTGCAGGGCTTTTACAAGTCCAAAGTTATGATTTTTCTTTGGGTTGGACTGCCACTCATGACGATGATTCTTCACCTTTGGTCTCCAGATACCGGCCAGGCTATTCCTTTCACCGCACTCTCGGCGATTGTAGTCTCCAGTCTTGGTGGTACTCTGGCTGCGGTAATGCTTACCGTGTCGGTTATCAATGAGAAAACCCGACATGTCTATGACCTTTTCCTCATAAGACCTCGAAAGAGATGGCATCTCATTAGTTCTAAATTTCTGGCGGTATATGTTTGTATAGGGATTGCCAGTTTCTTGGCCTTGATACTGGGACTTATCATCGACTACCTTACTATGGGAGCACTT
>JAUWZM010000127.1 GCA_030615365.1 Candidatus Aerophobota bacterium
CATTACCATAACCATACCCTGATAAATGATCATCCGGAACATCATACATAGAGATTTGAAATTGATATAAAATTAATGTTTAATAAGATGGGGTTTTGCTGAAGAGCTGTGATGCCACAAATTGAGGCAAGACAATAAAAAAGAGGGTAATAGATTAGCTTTTCTAAAATTCTTGTTTTCTCTGTCAATTGTAGTTGCTCAATTCATTGAGCGAATTTAATTCGCCGATAAATCGGCAAGCTACATAAGGTTACAGAGCTTGTTCTAATCCTATCCACATGCTTTGACCTCCACAGACAAGATGTCTGTGCCACGAACCTCACATTTTTTAGAGAAGCTCACCTGTTACGTTAGACACTTAGTGAGTTTAGCAAAATCTTAGTGGTTGTCAATCGTCGTTCCTGAGCTTGTTTTGCGATATAACTTGACACTTTAATTTTTTTTATTAGAATAATATAAAAGATGATAAATATCAATAATGTTGATACTTTCGTAATAAAAAGGAAACCTATTGAAAATGAAGGATAAGCTTCTAATTGTGCGGATAACTGAAAACAGGGAAAATGCATTTGCCATTCTTAAGTCTCTGGCTTCCAAAGTTCGACTGAATATATTGGACCTGCTGAAAGATAAGAGACTTAATGTGGGCGATATCGCTAAAAAGCTGGACATTCCCCAATCTACTGTATCAACTAATCTCAAGTTTTTAGAAAAAGCTGGCTTAGTTAAAGTGGAATCTGCTTCTGGCAAAAAAGGAACTCAAAAATTATGTTCTCCCTGTTATGAAGAAATTGTATTTCAGCTACCCAGCATGACAAAAGAGCCTCAAGAAAATATTATTGAAGTAGATATGCCGGTGGGATTATACATAGATTTTAAAGTAAGTCCTCCCTGTGGTTTATGTTCAAAGGACAAAATTATTAGCCTTTTGGATATACCTGCTTCTTTTCATGAACCTAATCGGGCTATGGCTGGTTTGATATGGTTTGAGAGAGGATTTGTGGAATACAAATTTCCCAATAATCTACCCGTGAATAAAGAGTTGAAAAAACTTGAGGTAAGTATGGAGCTATCTTCCGAAGTCCCCGGGACCAACAAGAATTGGCCATCAGATATAACAGTATGGATAAATAACATCGAGATCGGTACCTGGACTTCTCCAGGTGACTTTGGAGATAAAAGGGGAAAGCTTACCCCTGAGTGGTGGAAGCTTGCCGGCTCCCAGTATGGTTTGCTTAAAAGATGGAGTGTTACCAAAGAAGGAACCTTTGTAGATGGAATAAAGATTTCCGAGATAAGAATAGCCGACCTAGGAATGAGAAATCATACCTCGATAAAAACCAAAATTGGGATCAAAGAAGATGCCGAAAACATTGGAGGAGTAAATATATTTGGTAGTAGCTTTGGTAACTATGCTCAGGATATTGTTATGAGACTGGAGCTGGAATGATTTTACTACATCTTTATATACAAAGCGGTACTTCGCCCTAAAGCGTGGGGCATCTTAAAAAGCAAGGATTAGAGGGTTTCACCCCTAATAACCCCCTGGTTTTATCCCCGCCCTAAAGGACGAGGTATTCTGCCGCATTTTTTATAATTATAGTGAAGTTAGACCTTTGGCAAGGAAAGAAACCAAAAACAAGACTGAAGGGAGGTGAAAAGCAGATAGACCATTAGCTAAAACACAAGGAGAGCTTTTTAAAAGAAGAAAAATATTAAAAATTAAGTTCTTTTGGAGACTTTCAGAAAAAACCGACTGAGTCAAGATGAATGAAGCCAAAAAACAAGAGGAATTCAAATGAAAAAAGGGATAATAATTGGTTTAGTGATTTTGATGGCTTTTGGTTTAGCTACAAAAATGGTAAGTGCAATAGATCCTTTAGCGCCTGAATGGATCAGGGTTTGGGGTAACCAATGGAGAGATGAAGGATGGGATGTCATTAAGCACGGTGATTATCTGTATGTGACAGGTAGCACACAAGCTTCATCAACGAACATGAATTTGTTCCTTCGAAAGTATGATCTTGGTGGTAATTTGATTTGGGAGAAAACCTGGGATAATGGACCTCAGAATGTTGGTTTTGTTCTTGGGGCGGATGGCTCGCATCTCTATGTGGGAGGCTATACCAAGGTCGGAAACCTTAACAGAGCTCTCTTCCAGAAATGGGATCTGGATGGCAACCTGATCTGGACCCGAACCTGGGGTATGATTAGCAAAGGACATCATGAAATTGATGGGATTGCCATCGTAGGAGATTATATTTATGTCTCGCATTGGGACGCGACGTGGCGGTTTCAAAACGTAAATGCCGTGCTCAAGAAGTTCGATAAAGATGGGAACATGATCTGGTCTATAGTCTGGGGAACCCAGGAATCCAAATTTGATTCCACCGATGGACACATCTATGCTGATGCAACGGGGATATGGATATGCGGTAGGATTGAAGGTACTTTCCTTAATGAAGGAAACGGGGATGCTTATCTCACAAAGATCGCCCCTGACGGTGCTCAGTTGTGGCTTAAAAAGTGGGGTGGCAGTAAATACGAACAAGCCCTCAATCTTTCATCAGATGGAAACCATATATATTTGTCCGGACAAACATACAGTTTTGGTGCAGGTAAGGCCGACGCTTTTTTACTGAAATATGACCTGGAGGGTAATTTAATCTGGTCTAAAATCCGAGGGGGTCCCCAAATAGATTTTTCCCGGGGCATATCTGCTGCTGACAAGGATTATGTATATATGTCAATGTATACGCAAAGCTATGGCAAGAGCCAGGGTGATACTATGTTATTACGATACAGGAAAAGTGATGGGACACTTGTAGGTGAGAAAATTTGGGGAGACACGGGAGACGATTGTCTGGCAACATCCCTCTTCCTGGATGAATCTTACGTCTATATGATTGGTAGAACAACGAGCCTTGGGGCAGGTGGCCGTGATGCGATTCTGATGAAGGTCAAAAAATACTAATAAAGTAGGATTTAGAAGTATTAGCCATGGCTGGGTTTGATTTTGTGGTTATTGACCCCGAGCATTTTATGAGAAGCCCTGAGACTATTGAACATCTTATTATTGATTGTGAAGCTGCAGGCATCACCCCGTTGTGGCTTTGATGAGTGGATCTGGATAAGAGGTCAGAAAACCGACCCTTATCGCTCAGGACCTCTTTCATCAAAGGAAGAAGTTGAAAGACACATTCCTGAGAATTTAATAGCAAGAATGAAAAAATACAATATTTTGAAATATAGTGGAAGCTGTGAAAAATATCTTACCTTGATTTTAGTTGAAAGAAAAGCTAAAAATAAGGTCAGGGGGAGGTGAAAAGCAGGTAGGCTATTAGCTTATAATAAAATAGAAAAAATTTACCAAAAGGGAGGTAAAAATGCTTAAGATTAAAAAATGTGTGGTGATTTTCTTAGGAGCTGCTCTGTTGATTGCTCTTTTGGCAGGAGCTGTCCAGACAAAAGAAATAACGTATATGACCTATTTTACAACTCTTGAGGCCAAGAGGGCAGCAGAGATTGCAATAGAGGTTTTTGAGAGAAAAAATCCTGGTATTAACATCAAATGGATTCCTGTTCCTTTTGGAGATTATATGCCTAAGCTTCTCACCATGATAGCCGGAGGCGTAGGACCTGATGCTTTTTTTGTGTTTCCGACTTTTGTTCCAGAGGTCTGGCATAAAGGAGTAGTTTATCCTCTGAACGAGCTTATCGCAGAAGATACTGAGTTAAATTGGGAAGATATTATGATCAAGAAAACTCTAACTGGCAAGATGTACAATGGAGAGATAGTAGGGCTTCCGCAGGCAATTGCTGCCAGTTGTTACTTTTACAATAAAGATACCTTCCAAAAAGCAGGACTTACTGAACCTCGTGATATTTATTACCGGGGAAATTGGAATTGGGATACCTACATGGCTCTTGGCCCTAAGTTAAGTAAGGACCTTGATGGAGATGGTGTGATGGATGAATTCACTAACGTTGGGAGTTTCTGGTGGAATGTTTTTAATAACGCCGGAGCAGATATGTACAATGAAGATGGGACAAAGTGTACTTTGGATACTCCCGAGGTAATGCAGGCTCTCCAATTTATGGTTGATGAGGTAAAGAAAGGATTGGTTCCTCCTCCTCAATTTGAAGCAGCGAAAGTGGGGATGTCCTTTGAGACAGGAAAAGTAGCTATGCGTTCTATCTGGGTGAATTTTATGTCCGCTGGAGCTTTCCAGAATTTGCCCTTTAACTGGGGAGTAGTCATGCCCTACTATGGGCCAACCGGTCCAGAGTATGCTAACGCCGGAGCAGGTGCGTCTGTATGCATAGCAAAAACTGCCCAAGACAAAGCCCTGGTTTACAAATTTCTGAAATTTCTGACTTCGGATGAGGTTTTCTTGGCGGTGTTAAAGGAACCGGGCGTAATAGCTACACCCATAAGGTATTCCCATCTCAAACTTCCTGAATATAGAGAATCCATAATGCAGTTTGGTCAGGATGTGAGTATGATAACCGACATATGGGAACAGGCAGGTCGAAATGGGGGGCCACGTGCAAGCATAGCAGGGTTTTTTGGAGACCAGGTTTGGGCTAGAGAGATGAACAACGCCCTAAGAGGTGCTAAGACTGTGGAGGAAGCTTGTAGAGATGCTGCTAAAGAGATTCAAGTCGCGCTTGATGAGAAGCTGGAAGAATGACAAGATGAGAATATTGAGGTGGAGATTTAGTGAGAGTCTTAACATTATAATTTCTTACTGGTAATTAAATGTCCTCCCTTATAAGATGTGTTTTTCTATATTATAAGGGAGGACATAGGATTTTTCCTGGGACTGAAGATGGGAGCTCATCTTTAAGAATTAGCGTTCTCTGTGGTTAAGTTTTGACATTACTAATAAATTAATAAGGAGGGCACCATGGATCTACTGAGTAGATTTGAAGAATTTTCAAAGGAAAAGGAAAAACTTCTTTCAGACACTTT
>JAUWZM010000009.1 GCA_030615365.1 Candidatus Aerophobota bacterium
CATTATTAATTTTTTACTATTCAGCCACCAAGACACGAAGACACCAAGTAAACCTCGGTCCTAAAATTTTTAGCGTATTCTGTGTCTTCAGTAGTTAATTTTTTCAGCAATGGATTCTTCTCTTTCCGATAGAGGTTTAAATTTCATATCACTTCTTTGTGCCTTGGTGACTTAGTGGCCTGAACTGTTACATTAATTTTTTAAAGAGAAGTTAGTATCTTAGCTTTTCCATCTACAATGCCTACTGTATGCTCGAAATGAGCAGAAGGTTTTTCATCCATAGTTACCACTGTCCATTGATTGGATAACGCTTCAACTTTGTCTTCTCCTGCGTTAACCATAGGTTCAATAGCTAAAACCATACCTTCTCTTATTCTTTCCCCTCTATGAGGCTGACCAAAATTAGGAATTACTGGGTCCTCATGTAAAGAGTAGCCAACTCCATGCCCAAACAAAACTTTTACTACTGAAAAGTTTTGTTTCTCTACCCAACTCTGAATAGAAAAACTAATATCTCCTATTCGATTCCCAACTCTCGCCTGCTGAATACCCTGGTAAAGAGCCTCTCTAGTGATCTTGATTAACTTTCTCTTCAATGAAGATATATTTCCTATGGGGAAAGTCATGCAAGCATCAGTAATATAACCATCAAGAGATACTCCTATATCTACACTCACGATATCTCCCTCTTTTAATACACGTGATGAAGGTATACCATGGACAACCTCTTCATTCACAGAAATACACGTAGATTTAGGATAGTCTCTGTACCCCTTAAAAGCTGATTTACCCTTTTTATCTTTTATAAACGTCTCAATCCATTTATCTATTTGATCTGTAGAAATTCCTGGGTTTAACTGGCTGGGAATTTTTTGAAATATCTCAGCCATAACCCTCCCACTTTTCCCAATTAGTTCAATGTGTTCTTTATTCTTTATTCGAACCATCGAATAGCCCTTTTACTCGTCATTTAACCCCAGCTATTTTTTTATTATATACGAATCTCTTGAATTTTAACTTTTTGCCAAAATTCAATAATAAGTTAATTTCATAGCCTTCTGTCTCTAAATAATAATTGATCGTTATTATAAATTTCATACGAGCTTCTGCTGGTAGTATTTCTGATTTCATATTCTAAAACTATCCATTACTTATCTGTGTGAATCCGTGGCAAAATAGCTGCCTTTATCCTTTCAAGAATACCCCTCGGAGAACCTTTGCCTGAGATTTGATATAAAATCTCTCTTCTCTTATAGTAATCAGTCAAGGGACGGGTATGTTTTAAATAAACCTGGAACCTATTCTTTATAACATTCTCACCATCGTCTGATCTTCGATAAAGTTCAGTTCCACAATTCTGACACATCCTTTTAGAGTCAACCTCATTTAAATGAGAAATTTTCCCACATTCCAGGCAAATTATTCTTCCTGTGAGTCTTTTCACTACAGTAGCCTCATCTATCTCAAGATTAATTACAAAATCTAACTCTTCCTCTTTTTGCTGAAGAACTCTGTCCAGTTCTTTAGCTTGAATAAGATTCCGAGGGAATCCGTCTAAGACAAAATTAGCTTTTTTATCGTTTATTTTGCTTTCCAACAATTCCAGAATAATAGAATCTGGCACTAACTCACCCTTATCCATAAAGGACTTTGCTCTCTGTCCTAAGGAATTACCCTCGCTTACGGCTTTTCTTAAAAGATCTCCCGTAGATAGATGAACCAATCCAAATTGCTTCGACAATTTCTGAGCCTGCGTTCCTTTTCCTGCTCCCGGAGGTCCAAGTATCACGATTCTCATTTCGCTTTCCCCTTGATAAAACCTTTGTAATGACGCATTAACAGATGCGATTCTAACTGTTGAGCAGTGTCTAAAGCGACGCCCACTGCTATAAGTATGGAGGTTCCGCCAAAAGCAAAGCTGTTATACATTAACTCCTGATTAATTAGCATGGGGACAATGGCAATGAAAGCAAAGAACAAAGCGCCTACAAAGGTAATACGGGTCAAAACTTGAGTGATATATTCTGCTGTAGAGCGACCAGGACGTAAACCCGGGATAAAACCTCCGTAACGACGCATATTATTAGATACCTCTACGGGATTAAACACTACTGCGGTGTAGAAAAAGGTAAAAAACATAACTGCTAAGGCGTAAAGAGCATAATAAATAATTGAGCCGGGTGAAAACCAGCCCGCAACCATTTCAGCAAAAGGATGTTGGATAAATCTGGCTATGGTCGAGGGAAGTAAAAGAACAGCAATGGCAAAAATAATAGCTATTACTCCCACCCCTCCTATTCTTATGGGGAGATAGGTAGTTTGCCCGCCATAAGCTTTTCTTCCAACAATTCTTCGAGCATACCGAATGGGTATTCTTCTTTCTGCCTGATACACAATCACCACCGATGCGGTAACTAAAATGGCAATTATAGCAAAGAGAAACAATATAAATGGAGCGAGCTGCCCAGCTTGAGTAAGTCTAAGAATATTCCCCATAGATGGGCGAATTTGAGCTACAATCCCGGCAAAAATAATTAAAGAAATACCATTACCAATTCCTCTTTCGGTAATTTTTTCCCCCAACCACATTATGAACATGGTCCCGGTAATTAAAGTTAAAACAGCAGGGAAAAGAAAGCTAAGGCCTTGAATAGTAACAAAAGCGCCGTTGTTGATAGTCTGAATCCAGGAACATAAAGCTATTCCTTGAACCGCGGCAATGGGAAGGGTGAGAAATCGACCATACTGAGTAATCTTTTTTCTCCCCTCTTCTCCCTGCTTAGATAATTCTTCGAGTTTAGGAATAGCCACTGTCAAAAGTTGCAGAATAATGGAAGCGCTGATATAAGGCATCACTCCTAAAGAAAAAACAGACATACGTCCCAGAGCTCCTCCAGCAAAGACATTCATTAATCCAAAAGCACCTGTTTGGAAAATAGTGCTTTTCGCAATGGCCCCCATATCCACACCAGGGATAGGAATAAAAGAACCCAGCCTGAATATCAAAAACATACCCAGAGTAAAAAAAATCCTTTTTCTGAGTTCAGGCACCTTAAATATATTTAGTAATTTATCTAACACTTTAATACCTCTATGGATCCTCCGGCTTCTTTTATTTTTCTTTCAGCCTCCCTGGAGAAGAAGTGAGCTTTTACAGTTAAAGGAAAATCTATCCTCCCCACACCCAGGATCTTAATCTTACCTTTCTTTCTTATCAGCCTGAACTTCCTAAGAATCTCTGGGGTTACCTCGGCACTAGAATTAAATATACTCAAATCTTTCACATTTACTATTAGGGGTTTCTGTCTGATAAAAGGGGTAAAACCTCTTTTGGGAAGTCTTCGGACAAGCGGCATTTGCCCTCCTTCAAACCAGGAAGGAATATTTCTTTTCGCCTTCTGTCCTTTATGTCCTCTCGTGCAGGTCTTTCCATGTCCAGAACTCGGCCCTCTTCCCACTCTTTTTTTCTTATGAGTAGCTCCTGGCGGAACTCTAAGGATTTTCAGATGCAATTTTCTCTCCCTTTCCCCTTAATTGAAGGAACCTTTGGGGATCCTTTAGTTGTTTCAATCCTTCTAAAGCAGCTTTAGCTAAATTAAGGGCGTTGTTACTCCCCAAAGATTTCGTTAAAATATCCTTTATGCCAGCCAGCTCTATCACAGCTTTCACCGATTCACCAGCTATTATTCCCGTACCCAGGGAAGCTGGCTTGAGAAGAACTTGTGATGCTTTGTATTTACCTATAACTTGATAAGGAATGGTATTCTTATAAAAAGAAACAGAAATCAGATTCTTTTCTGCCTCTCGATGACCCTTCCTTATGGCCAGGAGAAGTTCTTTCGCTTTACCCAGGCCCAATCCTACCCGTCCATTTCTATCCCCCAGCACTACCAAGGCATTAAAACCAATACTGCGACCCCCCTTAACAACTGTAAAAACCCTTCTTACCCTTATTAACCTTTCTTCAAGATTACTAGTTTCCTCTGTAGATGTAGTTGATTCCATTACTTCCTCATTTTTGCGTTTTAGCACTCGCTTAAAATTTTATTCCCTGTTTTCTTACAGCATCTGCTAACGCTTTTACTTTTCCGTGATAGGGATAGCCACTTCTATCGAAAACTAATTGTTTTATTCTTCTGCTTACTGCCCGCTTACCTATTTCTTCTCCCAATTTTTCAGCTATCTTTACACTCTTAGAATTTTTGCTATTTTCTCTAAGCTTCAAAGAAGAACAAAATAGTAAAGTTGCACCTTTTTCATCATCTATTAACTGGGCATAAATATATCGATTGCTCTTATGCACACAAAGTCTTGGTTTTTCCCCGTTTCCAAATATCTTCTTTCTCACCCTCTTTTTTCTTCTGTTTCTAAGCATTAATTTAGTATTCTTTTTGCTCATTCTCATTCTAATCCTTTCCCTCCAAGAGCAGCCTTTCCTACCTTTCGCCTTATTATTTCTCCTCTATACCTAATTCCTTTTCCTTTGTAGGGCTCAGGCTTTTTAATTTCCCGAATTTGTGCTGCCACTTCCCCAACTTTTTGTTTATCGCATCCATAAACTCTAATAGCTGTAGGATTCACCATCTCTATGTGTACTCCCTCAGAAGGAGTATAACTCACCAAATGGGAAAATCCCAAACTTAAGGAAAGAACATTTCCTTCAAGTTTAGCTCTGTAGCCTGTACCTACAATTTCTAAATATTTTTCAAATCCTTCCAGGACTCCCTTTGTCATATTAAAGATAAGAGTCCTAATAGTTCCATGCAAAGCTTTCGCTTGCCTGTCTTCTCTTAATCTTTCAACTATAACCTGATTATTATTAATGGTTACCCGACAATAAAAGGGAATCTCTCTACTTAACTTACCTTTAGGACCCTCTACCTCAACTACTCTCTCCTTTACTAAAATCTTCACTTTTTCGGGGATTAGAATGGGCCTTCTACCTACCCTGGACATTAGAATCTCCTTATAATAACAAGTAATATGTAATTAGTAATGTGTAATATGTAAAGGAAGAAACCTCTTTGCTGATTACTTGTTACACATTACTGTTTTTTACCATACATAGCACAGGATTTCTCCCCCTAGACCAAGTTTTTCTGCCTCTTCTCCTGGAAGAATTCCTTGGGAGGTAGAGAGAATACAGATTCCTAATCCGTTTAACACTCGAGGAATCTCATTTTTCCCCACATACCTACGTCTGCCAGGTTTACTAACTTTTTCTAGATGAGTAATCACCCTCTCACCATTTTCAGAATACTTCAAAAATATTTCCAAGACTTTTCTTTTTTCTTTAAATTTAACTTTATATCCTCTTATATATCCTTCCTCTTTTAAAACACTTACTATGTTTTCCTTCAACTTAGAAGTTGGCGCCTCAATACTCGGTTGAGAAAGTATATTCGCATTTCTAATTCTGGTCAAAAGATCAGCGATAGGATCTGTATGCATAATCTTCCTCTCTTTCCTTATTATAAACAGTAATCAGTAAATAGTAATATGTGATGTGTAATGAGTAGCAAGTGAAAAATCTCTTTATTCTTTACAGATTACATATCACTTATCACACATTACTGTCTTTACCAGCTAGATTTCTTTATTCCTGGTAAATATCCCTTATGGGCAAGCATACGAAAACAGATCCGGCAAAGACCAAATTTTCGTATATAACCCCTGGGACGTCCACAAATCCGGCATCTGTTATACATGCGAACTTTGAACTTTGGTTTCCTTTTCGACTTTTCTATCAAAGCTTTTTTTGCCATTACTTTTTACATCTCCCAAAATTAATCTCTTCTCTGAAAGGGAATCCCCAAAAGTCTCAATAACTCTTTAGCTTCCTCATCAGTATCAGCAGTAGTTACAATAGTAATCGAAAGACCGTGAAGCTTTCTGGCATCTTCATAGGCAACTTCAGGAAAAATCAATTGATCATCCACTCCCAGAGTAAAACTACCCCGGCCGTCAAACGAATTTAGAGGTGCTCCACGAAAATCTCTAATTCGAGGCATGGCTAAGTTAAAAAATCTCTCCAAAAAATCATACATTCTCCCTCCTCTAAGAGTAACCTTGCATCCTATCGCCATCCCTTTCCTCAGGTGAAAGCCGGATATAGATTTTTTAGCTTTGGTAACTACTGGTTGCTGTCCAGTGATTAAAGCCAAATTCTTTTTAGCTAAATCTAAAAGCTTGGGGTCATCCCTTGCTTCCCCCATCCCTATATTTATACAAACCTTTTCTACCCTGGGAATCTCCATTGGGTTCTTAAGGCTAAACTTCTTCATCATTTTCGGAATTACTTCCTTTCGATACACTTCCTTTAATCCAGCCATTTAAATAATCTCCTCAGGGTTTTTTAATCAATTACTTCACCACACTTCTTATTCACATTCTCTTATGATCCATAGCATGCATATACTTCATAGCTCTTAAAGAATATACAACTGCGGTAATCCCAGAATGGCAGAAGATAAAAATCAAGGAATAGATTAGGGTATTTAAAGAGTAAAGAGGAACCAATAATATACCTATCAGAATAGGGATATTGTATAGGTTTCTTCTACCAGCTATCCTTTTGAATTTTCTTTCAAAACCTCCACTATCATCTAAGCTTCTACCCATCGCTCTTCTAAACTGATCGTACACATGCCTGTAAAATGCTATGAAAAGGATTATAAATACACAAAGAATTAATGGGGTACTACTATCTGTCGAACGGAAGAGATACCAAGAAAGAGCTATGAACCAGGAAAATTCAAACAGTAAATCGAAAGAATGTTCCAATGAGCCCAGTTTGCTCATTTTTAATTTCACTCTTGCTAATTTGCCATCTAACCCATCAGCTATTCCCACAACAAAGGTTAAAATTGAGGCCGGGAGTAAATAACCAAAAAAGAACAAAGCGACTGTAATATAAGCTACAATATTTACCAGTACAGTCAACTGATTTGGTGTGATATTAAAATTAGCTATCCATGATACGAGTTCGTTTTCTATTGGTTTATGAATATAATGAGCCAGAGCATCCGAAGGATTTTTACTTGCATTTTCAATGATAATTTTTCTCGCTTTTCTTAAATCCTCTTCTGTATCAATATCTATCCACCAGGGTGCAATATCTTTTCTCATCTTTGATGCGTAACTTTCAATCTGGGTAATATCAAAAATTTGAACATCGTTATTCTTAGCGGCTTTAGCAATACCATCGGCAAGTTCTTCTCTCCCTTCCTCTATCGCCTCTTCAATATAAGAAAATATCTTGGGTGAACACAAGAAGATACCCATATCTATGCAATTTGATTTCTCTATATCCTTGCCTATTTCAACAATTTTTCCTTTCCTTTCTAAAACTTTCGTATCACCTGGTAATGGTTCTTTTTTATCAACAGCTAAAATAACAGAACTTCTTAAATCACAATCAACAAGTTTTTTCAGAATACGATCATCAAAGATGTGATCTGACATTAGTAGGATAAACTCTTCCCTTAATGATTCTTTAGCCTTTAAAACAGAAACCCCGTTTCCTCTTCGCCATTCCGTATTTTCAATATAAGTTATTTTTACGCGATACCTACTTCCATCTCCCAATTTTGTTTTTATTCTGTCTCCAAGATAACCTGTAGCTACTAAAAATTCATAAATACCTACTTGTTTCGCAGTTAATATTACCCTTTCCAAAAGGGATAAACCTAAGAGTTGAACTAATCCCTTAGGCTTAACCCTTGTTAACTTGTTCAGTCTTCTTCCTTCCCCGGCAGCAATTATTAGCGCTTTCATCTTTATCTTTCACGCTCTCCTCGTATGAACTCCTCTACCATATCCCTCGCTTCTTCGTCAGGGAATTGCTCTGATGGATGTTTCATGGTGTATGCAGAAATTGAGGTAAGAACACCACCTATTCCTCTATTTAAGGCTAACTTGCAGCACCTAATAGCATCTATCGCACAACCAGCAGAATTTGGGGAATCTTCGACAGAAAGTCTCAATTCCAAATTCATAGGGACATCCCCAAACATTCTTCCTTCCATTCTTATGAAACAAACTTTATTATCCTTTTGCCAGGGCACATAATCTGAGGGACCAATATGGATATTCTCTGATGCTAATGGTTCATTTAAGACAGACTGAACCGCTTCTGTTTTGGAAGTCTTTTTTGATTTCAGTCTTTCTCGAGCCAACATATTCAGAAAGTCTGTGTTTCCACCAGTATTTAACTGATATGTTCTATCTAATTTGACACCCCTATCTGTGAATAATTTAGCAAGCGCTCTATGGGTGATAGTAGCCCCAATCTGTGCTTTAACATCATCTCCTATTATGGGAAGACCTTTTTGTTTAAATCTTTCTGCAAATTCTTTATCCGAAGCAATAAAAGCTGGAATGCAGTTTATAAAGGCGATGTTCGCCTCTAAGCAGCACTCTGCATAGAATCTCGTCGCTTCCTCTGAGCCAACGGGGAGATAATTTAAGGCGATTTCTGCTCCACTTTCTTTTAAAATATTTACCACATCAACCTCATCGTCATTTGAAGCTACAAAAGCTTGCTCCTCAGGATAATCTCCCATATGTTCAGCAATTCCATCTAAAACTTTACTCATTACAACTTTGACACCAGTTTTAGGAACATTCTTAAAAAATATCTTGGTGCAATTTGGCTTTGAAAAAATAGCCTCACTCACATCTTCCCCTACCTTTCTCTTATCAACATCAACAGCAGCTACAACCTCTATATCATAAGGTTTATAGCCACCGATATCCCAATGCATCAAACCAATTGCATCTTTGGGATTCTTATCTTTATAATAATAGATTCCTTGCATTAAAGAACTTGCACAATTTCCAATACCTATTACAGCTATTTTTATCTTTTCCATATTTTCATTACCCCCATCTTGTTAATTTCGAAATTTAAAATTTTACCGGATTGAGAAAGCGATTCAAAAATTTTGTCTAACTTAAACTAACCCAATTGCTTCATTTGTGCACGGCTCCCGATGAAGCATCGAATTGTAACTTTTTGTTGTTATTATTTTCCTCCTTTAATCCAGCCATTTAAATAATCTCCTCAGGGTTTTTTAATCAATTACTTCACCACACTTCTTGCAAATTCTCAGGTTTTCTTTTTCTTCATCCATCTGAGATATCTTAATCCCTATCCGAGTGCTTTCCCCACACCTGGGACATATTAACATAACTTTACAGGAAGCAACGGGAGCTTCTCTCTCTACTATTCCACTCTCCTGGCCCCTCTTGGTTGCTTTGATATGTCTTTTGGCAATACTTATCCCCTCTATAATTATTTTGTCTTCCCTGGGAATACGTTCAATTACCTTTCCCTTTTTCCCTTTATCTTTACCGGAAAGGATTACTACTTCATCTCCTACCTTGATTTTTGACATTTTGTATTTCCTTATAGTAACAGTTCAGCCACTAAGTCACCAGGACACAAAGGAGTGATATGAATTATAATCTCACCTATTATGTCGATCTCCTTCGTTTCTACTCATTGCTCCCTCTCACCTTTTGCCTTTAGCCCTTTGCCTCTTTGCTGACATTTTATAGTACCTCGGGAGCCAGGGAAACTATCTTCATAAAACTTTTCCTTAATTCCCGAGGAACCGGACCAAAAATTCTTGTCCCTCGTGGATTTCCTGTATTGTCAATCAGAACCCCCGCATTCTCATCAAACCTAATGTAAGTTCCGTCTTTTCTTCCTACTTCCTTCTTCGTACGGACAACCACTGCTTTAACTACCTCTCCTTTAGGTATATCACTATTGGGAATGGTTTTCTTGACTGAACCAATTATTATATCTCCAATACTGGCGTAACGATGTTTGCTTCCTCCGGGAATTCCAATGCACATTATCTTTTTAACCCCCGTATTGTCAGCCACTGCCAATTGAGTTCGCAGTTGAATCATTTTGTCCTCTTTAAAACTTGGGTTACTCGCCAATATTTTTCCTTACTTAAAGGCTTGGTTTCAACGATTTTTACTACATCACCTGCTTGACATTTATTAGCCCCATCATGAGCTTTCACTTTCTTTCTTTTCCGCACCCTCTTCCCGTAGAGAGGATGAGCAAACTCTCGTTGAAGTAAAACCACCACTGTCTTATCCATCTTATTACTTATCACCTCTCCCACTCTTTCTTTAATTGCCTTTTTCAACTCCTACTCCTATTTTTATAAAATCGTAATTATTTAGCCGCAGATGGACACTAATCTTTTCGACCAAGAACTAACCACCGCAAAACTATAGATTAATATTTCTCTCTTTGAGTAAAGTCATTATTTGAGCTATATTCTTTTTTATCTGTCTGGCTTTGGAAGATGTCTTGGTACGCCCTTGAGCAATTTCAATCTTTAAATTGAATAACTCTCTTTTTAATCTAGCTAATGAGGAGATAAGATCCTCTTTATCCATGCTTCTCAATTCAGTAATTTTCATTTCATTACCCCATCAACGGAAACGAATTTGGTCATGATGGGCAACTTGTGTGAACCTAAAGCAAAAGCTCTTTTCGCTCTATCCTCTGTCACTCCTCCCAATTCAAACAAAATTTTACCCTGTCGGACCACAGCTACCCACTCCGCAGGCTCTCCCTTACCTTTGCCCATTCGAGTTTCTAAGGGTTTCTTGGTTACTGACTTGTGAGGAAAAATTCTAATCCACAGTCGACCTTCATGTTTTAAGCTTCGAATTATAGTTACTCGAACAGATTCAATTTGCCTGGATGTAATCCAAGCAGCTTCGGTAGCAATTAAACCATACTCACCGAAGCTAAGTTTGGTTCCTTTTGAAGATATACCTTTTCTCCTACCTCTATGACTTTTTCTATACTTTACTCTTTTCGGTTGCAAGGGCATCCTTAGATTCCTCCTTGAGAACATTGCGAGTGGGCAAAATATCTCCTTTATATATCCACACCTTTATCCCAATGCATCCATAGGTAGTATGAGCGGTACTTACTCCATAGTCGATTTTCGCTCTTAAAGTATGCAGGGGAATCCTTCCTTCTTTTGCCCATTCCTTTCTGGCTATTTCTGCCCCTCCAATCCTCCCCTTACACATTACCTTTATTCCCTCCGCTCCTAATTCCATGGCTCGAGATATAACTTCTCTCATTGCTCTTTTGCTTCCTGTCCTTCTTTTCAGTTGAAAAGCAACTCTTCCAGCTACCAATTGAGCATCCAGTTCAGGATGGGATACCACCTGAACATTCAAAAAAATCTTACTATCCTTAGCAAATTGTAAAAGTTCTTTCTTGGTTTTTTCAATGGCTTCACCCCTTTTCCCAATAATTATACCAGGACGAGCAGCAAAGATATCTATTTTTAATTTGTTAGTAGCTCTTTCTATTGAAATTTCGGAGATATTAGCCCTTTCAAACTTCTTCATAAGGAAATCCCGAACCTTAAAATCAACATACAGAAACTTCGAGTAGTCCCCTTTGTCTCCATACCATTTACTTTGCCATCCTCTAGTTATGCCAATTCTTAACCCTATTGGGTTTACCTTTTGTCCCAAAATTGCCTCCTTGACGGTAACATATGATAATAATTCAGTTTTTCAGAGAAACTAAGTTATTACTACCTCTCTGAAGATTCAAGAACAACAGTAATGTGCGAAGTCCTTCTCCTCATTAGATCAGCCCTACCCCTCGCACGAGGCTTAACTCTTCTCAAAACAGGGCCCCTATCAACCAGAGCTCTTTTAATGTATAGGTGATCGGGTAATAAATTAAAATTATTTTCTGCATTAGCCATTGCTGACTTAAGAATTTTACCAATTATCCGAGAACTTTTGTGGGAAGTCAATTTTAAGATACTTGCGGCTTCCTGTACCTTCTTACCCTTAATCAAATTAGCAATTTTTCTCGCTTTGAAGGGTGATATACGGATATACTTACCTACTGCCTTTACTTCCATAGATTAATCCTTTAAATAAGTAATGGATAATAATAAGTAATATGTAATGGGTAATGAGTAAAAAACTTCTTTGCCGTTTATTCTTTACATATTACCTATCACTTGTTACTGTTTACATATCACATATTACTTCTTCTACTTTGGTGAAATTACCCTTTTACCATGGGTTCCATGATGACCAAAGCGACGAGTAGGAGAAAATTCTCCCAATCTATGTCCCACCATTTCCTCAGTCACATACACATTACGGAAATCCTTACCATTATGAACAGCAAAAGTATACCCAACAAAATCCGGGATAACCATTGATCGACGTGACCAGGTCTTAATGGGACCTTTGTTTTTTTCTTTCTTCATTTTCTCTATTTTTTTGATCAAACAAGGATCAACCCATGGTCCTTTTTTAACAGAACGACTCATTTAAATCCTCTTTTTTATTTTTTCCGTCTTTGAACTATCAATCTATCCGAAGACTTCCTTTTTTTTCTGGTCCTCGTACCTTTGGTAGGTTTTCCCCATGGAGTAACAGGATGTCTACCCGGACCACTACGTCCTTCGCCTCCTCCATGAGGATGATCGACGGGATTCATAGCTACTCCTCGAACACGAGGACGCCTACCCATCCATCGAGATCTACCAGCTTTACCTATTTGAATACCTTCATGCTCAACATTACCAACCTGCCCCAGAGTAGCTTTGCATTCCAGGAGTACAAGACGAATCTCTCTTGAGGGAAGTTTAATTTGAGCAAATCTCCTCTCCTTGCTGAGAAGCTGAGCCGAGACTCCGGCTGAACGGACCAGCTGTCCGCCTGCACCTTTTTTTAACTCAATATTGTATATAAAACTTCCTTCAGGAATATCTTTTAAAGGAAGAGCATTCCCCAATTTTAACGGTGCATCTTCCCCAGAGATTACCTCGTCTCCCACATTTAATCCCTGAGGAGCTATGATGTACCTTTTCTCTCCATCTTTATAGTGAAGAAGAGCGATATGAGCTGAGCGATTAGGGTCATACTCAACAGTAGCAACCTTAGCCTCTATTCCATCCTTATCTCTTTTAAAGTCTATTAGCCTATACCTTCTCTTGGCTCCGCCACCTTTATGCCGAGAGGTAATTCTTCCCTTATTATTTCTTCCCGCTTTCCTTTTTAATCTCACAGTCAGGCTTTTTTCTGGCTTGGTTTTACTAATTTCAGAAAAGGAGACTTTACTTTGATGTCTTCTCCCAGGAGAAGTAGGTTTGTAAAATTTAATGGACATTCCTTTATACTCCCAATTCTTCGATAGTGTTACCTTCTTTTAATTTTACTATAGCTTTTTTCCACCGAGAAGTTTTTCCCACAGCCCTTCCTCTCCATTTCCTAATTTTCCCCTTGACTCTCATAGTTCTCACCTTTTCCACTTTTACCTTAAATAAATCCTCTACCGCCTTTCTTATTTCAATTTTACCTGCGCTGAGAGGGACCCTAAAAATATACTTGTTCTCTCCCAGCATATGAGTTCCCTTTTCCGTAACCACGTGTCCTAAAATAATACCATACACGGTCTTATCCATTCTTCAGCCTCTCAGTTAAATTATCTACACAGACCTGGGTTAAAAAGAGATTGTCATGAGTAAGGATATCATATCCGGAAACTTTGGAAACAAATCCCACATCTACATTTTTTAAATTAGCACAAGCTCTTCTCACCTTTTTGTCTATACTATCCAGTAAAATTAGAGTTTTCCCTTTCACAGAGAAACTATTTAAGAAGGCCACTACTTCTCTGGTTTTACCCTCATCGACTCTAAATCTATCCAGAACAAAAAAATTTCCTTCTTTTATCTTTATCCATAGGCTTGATTTTAATGCTAACTTTTTCTTCTTTTTGGATAAAGGGTAGCTGAAATTTCTTGGCTTTGGTCCAAAAACTATTCCACCTCCTGCAAAGAGAGGTGATCTAATGCTTCCAGCTCTCGCTCTACCTGTACCCTTTTGAATCCAGGGCTTCCTTCCTCCTCCACTCACTTCCCTTCTGCTCTTGGTGGAAGAGGTTCCCTGCCGCAGGTTAGTTTGGTGAGCCAAAACTGCCTCTCGCAAAACAGGCTGATTCACCTCACCTTCAAATATTTCCTCGTTCAATTCAAGATTACTCACTTCCTCTGCCTGTATATTATAAATTTTCCACTTCATAACTAATCCTTAAGCTTCCTTAATGAACAGAAGGGCTCCTTTTTTACCGGGGATACTTCCCTTGATTAAGAGTAAACTCTTTTCTTTATCTACCTCTATTACCTCTAAGTTCTTCACAGTCACCACTTGAACTCCAGCTCTACCTGGCATCTTCTTGCCTTTAAAAACCCGAGAAGGAGAAGCTGAAGCACCAATAGAACCTGGTCTACGGTGCCATAGGGATGCACCATGAGAAGCAGGTCCTCCTTTAAAACCATACCTTTTCATAACTCCAGTAAAACCTTTCCCCTTAGAGACTCCTGTAGCTTTAACTAAATCTCCCTTTTTAAAAACATCCAGCTTTATCTCATCACCTATTTTATAAGAAGAAAGGTCATCCTCTCTTATTTCTCGCAAATAACGCTTGGGAGAAAGATTAGCTTTTCTAAAATGGCCCAATAAAGGTCGAGAAACACGAGATTCCTTCACTTCGTCAAAACCTACCTGTATAGCGCTATATTTATCTCTCTTTTTAGTCTTTATCTGAACCACTACCCCATAGACAGACTTGACCACAGTCACTGGAAGCAAGGCATCTCCTTCGAAAATTTGAGTCATTCCCAGTTTTCTACCCCATATAGCTTTTACCATATTTATTCTCCACTATAAATACAAGTAATATGTGATGTATGATATGTAATAAGTAAAAAACCTCTTTACACATCACCTACTACCTATCACTTGTTACTGTTTACTTATTACATATCACCCATCGTCCATTACACATTACAGTTTTTACAGCTTCACCTCTACGTTCACTCCCGTGGGGAGATTCATTCCCATCAACGCATCGACAGTTTTAGGATTAGACTCCATTATATCTATAACCCTCTTGTGAACTTTCATTTCAAATTGCTCTCGAGAATCCTTATGGGTATGAGGAGAACGAAGAACAGTAAACCTACTAATCTTTGTAGGTAGAGGAATAGGGCCACAAATCTTTGCCCCGCTTCGCTCTATAGTCTCAACAATTCTTTTCACTGACTGATCTAATATCTTATGATCATACGCTTTTAATTTTATTCTGATCCTCTGTTTAGGCAT
The DNA here is from genome assembly GCA_030615365.1 of Candidatus Aerophobota bacterium. Next base: position 15,190 of record JAUWZM010000009.1, read on the forward strand.
TTTTCATTACTCCTGTATAATTACTGTCCTAAAATCTCCCTGGTAATTTCTTGGCTAACCTCCTGATAACGATAAAACTCCAAATTGGGAACAGCCCTCCCTTGAGTTAAAGAGCGAAGTCGGGTAATATAACCAAAAATCTCAGAGAGAGGAACAAAGGCAGACAAATGGCGAATTTTTTCTCCCCCTTCTAATTTAACAATCTGTCCTCGGCGAGCCATAATATCCCTCGTCACATCACCCAAAAATCCCTGAGGAACTCTCACCTCTAATTTCATTATAGGCTCTAAAAGATAAGGAGAAGCTTGCCTCGAAGCTTTCTTGAAAGCAATAACAGCAGCAGTTTTGAAGGCATGTTCGGAAGAATCTACGGGATGAAAAGAACCATCAAAAAGAGTAGCTTTCACATTCACCATAGGATAACCTCCTAATGCCCCATTTAACATAGCCTGTTCTACTCCTTTCCTCACGGCAGGAATAAACTCCTTGGGAATAACACCACCTTTCGTTTTATCTATAAAGTATCCCTCTCCATCTTTTCTGGATCCAATTTCCAGTACTACATCGCCATATTGACCCCTACCACCTGTTTGTTTAATATACGTACCACGAGCCCGAGCTCTTTTTTTTATACTCTCCCTATAAGTTACCTGGGGTTCTCCTGAATTTACTCTCAGGTTAAATTCTCGATGCAATCTATTAACTATTACCTCTAAATGAAGCTCCCCCATTCCAGAGATGATAGTTTGTCCTGTCTCCTCATCCTGGCGAACCTTGAAAGTAGGGTCCTCTTCTGACAACTTAGAAAGAGCAATGGCTAATTTATTTTGTTCTAATTTAGTTTTTGGTTCAATAGCAATAGAAATCACAGGCTCAGCGAATTTTATAGGCGCCAGGATTATAGGATATTGCTCATTACACAGAGAATCTCCAGTCCTAATAGTATTGGACCCCACTAAAGCACCAATTTCTCCGGCACAAATTTCCTCTCTCTCGATGCGATAGTTAGCATGCATCTCTAAAATACGGCCAACTTTTTCTCTTCTTCTCTTTGTAGAATTATACACAGAAGAACCAGAGCCAATTTTCCCCGAATATACCCGAAAATACGTCAACCTCCCTGCATAGGGATCAGTAACTATCTTAAAAGCTAACGCAGAGAAGGGCTCATTAATCGAAACTTTCCTTTTTTCTCTTTTTTTATTTAAAGGATTGAACCCTTCGACTTCAGAAAGATCTAAAGGTGAAGGTAGATAATCCATAATTCCATCTAAAAGAAGTCTGATTCCTTTATTTTTTAAGGAGCTCCCACAAAAAATAGGAACTCCACGGTGCTCTAAGGTAAGAATTCTAATTCCTTGTTTTATTTGAGCAGGGGTCAGAATGCCTTTTTCAAAAAACTCTTCCATTAATTCATCACTTGCATCAGCCGCATTCTCCATTAACTCATTATGAAAGGCAATGGCCTTTTCCCGTAAATCAGAGGGAATCTCTTCCTCTCTGACTTTTGAATCCACATCATTACTCTCCCAGACTAAAGCCTTCATTTCTATTAGATCTATGACTCCTCGGAAATTTTCTTCTCGTCCTATGGGCAATTGGACCGGAAGAGAAGTAAGTTCAAAATTATCTTTTATCTCGTTTAATGTCTTGTGAAAATCAGCTCCTACTCTATCTAATTTATTAATGAAGGTAATTCTTGGAATGCCGTATTTATCAGTCTGTCGCCATACTGTCTCTGACTGAGGTTCAACCCCTCCTACACCACAAAATATTATTACGACTCCATCTAATATTCTGAGCACTCTTTCTACCTCGACTGTAAAATCCACATGACCAGGAGTATCTATTATATTAATACTATGTCCTTTCCATTGACAGGAAGTAGCAGCAGAAGTGATAGTTATGCCTCGTTTTTTTTCCTCCTCCATCCAGTCCATCACCGTTGTACCCTCGTGAACTTCCCCTACTCTATGAGTTTTGCCAGTATAGTAAAGAATTCGTTCTGTAGTGGTAGTTTTACCGGCATCTATATGAGCAACAATACCAATGTTTCTAATTTTCTCTATGCCAGATTGTCCTTCCATATTTTTTCTCCAGGACTCAGGAGTCGAATAACTCTTTATCCTCATAATGTTCACAACTTTTTTCCTTTTAACTACTTAGCCGCGGATTCACACAGATAAGCACAAATAAGTTCAAACACAAAAAATCACAGATATTATTCTTAGAAGTTTTTATGAAATTTATAATGAACTTGGTAACCTTTGGCTTACGCCTTTTACCCTTTAGCCTTACACCTTTTGTATGATAATGAAAGAAAAAATATCAGCGTCTATCTGTGGCTGAATAATTACTTTCCTTTTAAACAGCGAGGAGTGAAAAAATATTTTCTATTTCCTGATTACTTCTCATGCCTCGCTTTCCTATCTCACCAACGATAATGCGCAAAAGCACGATTAGCCTCGGCCATCTTGCGAGTATCTTCTCTCCTTTTTATCGCCAGACCTTCTCCTCGAAAAGCCAAGATGATTTCCTCAGCCAACTTTTCCTTCATTGGTTTTCCCTTTTTCCCCCGAGCAAAGTGAACTATCCATCGGATAGCCAAGGTTTCTTGTCTTTGAGACCTAACCTCCGTAGGAACCTGATAGGTAGCTCCTCCTACTCTCCGAGAACGCACTTCTAACACAGGTTTTACATTTTCCAAAGCTTTAAGAAAAACTTCCAAAGGTTCCTTCTTTGATTTATTCCTGATGATATCAAAACACTCATAACAGATCTTCTCAGCTTTACTTTTCGCCCCGTGCTTCATTAACTTATTAATAAATTTAGACAAAGTGACACTGCTGTATACAGGGTCAGGAATTATTTCTCTTTTTTTTGCTATTCTTCTCCTTGCCATGTATTACTCCTGTTTTTTCCTACCATATTTGGAACGAGACTTTTTTCTTCCCTCCACTCCATCGGTATCCAAAGTTCCCCGAATAATATGGTATTTTACTCCTGGTAGATCCTTTACTCTTCCTCCCCTCACTAACACAATGGAATGTTCCTGTAAGTTATGGCCTTCCCCTGGAATGTAAGCCGTTACCATTCTGCCATTAGATAGTCTTACCCGAGCTACTTTCCTAAGAGCAGAATTTGGCTTTTTGGGAGTAAAGGTTCTGACCGTTACACAAACTCCCTTCTTCTGAGGGCATCCTTGCAAAGCTAAACTCTTCCCCTTCTTTTTACTAAATTCCCTTCCCTTCCTTAAAAGTTGACAAACAGTAGGCATTTTTTCTCCTTAATCAGAATGAGAATCTTCATTTCTAAAACCTGTTCCAGCAGGGATTAATCTCCCTAAGATAACATTAGCTTTTAACCCTCTTAAATAGTCAACCTGACCCTTCACTGCTGCCTCAACTAATACCTGTTTTGTGCGCTGAAAAGACGCAGCAGATAAAAAACTATTCTGCTCCTCTTGAGCAGCTTTTGGAATAGCCAACAGAACTGGTTTAACTGTAGCTGGCCTTCCTTTTTCTGATTTTACCTTCTGGTTTACATCTTCAAATTCCACTCTATCCACCTGCTCTCCGGGAAGATAATCGGTATCACCAGGGTCCTCTACCTCTACTTTTCTCATCATCTGCCGCACAATTATTTCAAAATGTTTAATATTGATATTCACCCCCTGAGATAGATACACTAATTGAGCCTGGTTTACCAGGTACTCCTCAACCGCTCTCACTCCCTTTATTCTTAAAAGAGAACGGGGATTAACCTCTCCTTCAACAATTTTGTCTCCGGCTTCAATATTATCACCTTCAGAAACTAAAACTTCTCCACCAATTTCATAAGCTACCTCTTTATTATCCCCTCCCTTTATCTTGATCAAAGAGAGACCCTTTTTTTTCTGAATACTTACCCGCCCTTCAATCTCACTTATGAGAGCTTCTTCTCCTTTCCGTTGTCGAATTACTCCTTTTCTGGGATATGTTTGCTTTCTGGGTTCAAAAAGCTCGGTTGCTCGAGGAAGACCCTGAGGAATATCCCCTCCCTTTCTAAATACTCCCCCTGTGTGAAAGGTACGCAGAGTGAGCTGTGTTCCAGGCTCCCCAATAGACTGAGCAGCTACCACTCCCACTGCTTCTCCCAAACTAACCAGGTGATGGTTAGAAAGATCCCATCCATAACATTTACGGCAAAGGCCCCACTTACTTTGACAGGTAAGAGGAGAACGAATTTTCACGCTTTTCACCCCTGCTTTTTCAACACGAATAGCAGCATCTAAACTAATTTCCTGGTTAGTTTCTACTATTATTTCTCCCGTGGAGAGGTTCTTTACTGGAGAAGCTGCTATCCTTCCCACTATTCGCTGACTTAATGATTCCAGTAATTTTCCCTCTTCATCCATCAAGGATCCCACAACAAGACCTTCTATAGTTTCACAATCCTCCTCGACAACAATAACATTTTGAGCTACAGCTACTAACTTGCGGGTTAAATACCCAGCATAAGCGGTTTTCAGTGCAGTATCAATTAAACCTTTTCTTCCACCAGAAGTGGACATAAAGTACTCAGTCGCAGAAAGTCCTTCCTTAAAATTGGATCGAATCGGCTCCTCGTTAATTCTTCCCTTCAATCTTCCTCCTGGAACTGGATAAAAGTGCTGCCGAACTAGCTCCGAAGGGATGGACAGCTTTCTTCTAAAGACTTCATCCCATAGTTCCCTCCGATAAGTTTCCCGAATAGATCGAGACATTAGTCCTCTTATTCCTATAATTTGGCTTAAATTACCTGCGCTGCCTCTTGCCCCTGAATCCCACATCATATACAGAGGGTTAAAGGGGGAATCGGAAAGATACTGGGAAACTTTCTCTCCTATCAAATCGGTTAATCGCATCCTTAAATTAATCACATCAATATACCTTTCCTCCTCGCTAATAGCACCCTCTTTAGCTAAAAGGTTGTATCCTTCAACCTCATCTTCCATCTCCTGGAGCAACCTATCTTTTTCCTTTATATTAGGAATATCAGATAAAGAAAAGGTTAATCCAGACTTTGTGGCGTATTTAAATCCTAACTTTTTAATTTCATCTAAAATATCAACAACGACCATATCTCCAAAATTTTCCCAAGCTGTAGTTATAATCTCGGACAAAACTGATTTATCTATCGCTCTGTTTTGAAAAGGCATCCCTTGAGGAAGAATCTGATTAAAAATTATCCTGCCTGGCGTAGTCTCCAACCATTGTCCATTTATAAGAACGCTTATCTTTACATGTAGCTCTATATTTCCCAAATCGTAAGCTAAAATTACTTCTTCAGAAGAGGAAAAACTTCTTCCTGGCTTTCCTTTCTTATCCTTCATTACAGTTAAGTAATAGCAACCCAGGGTAATATCCTGAGTAGGGGTAATAATTGGTTCTCCGTTAGACGGAGAAAGAATGTTATTTTGGGAAAGCATTAAAATCTTTGCCTCCAGTTGAGCCTCATAAGAAAGGGGAATATGAACTGCCATTTGGTCACCATCAAAGTCAGCGTTAAATGCTGCGCAAACAAGAGGATGAAGTTGAATTGCATCTCCCTCTACCAAAATCGGCTGGAAAGCCTGAACTCCTAAACGATGTAAAGTAGGAGCCCTGTTAAGAAGAACGGGGTGATCGCCAATCACCTTTTCTAGTATCTCCCACACAAAAGAAACTCCCTTTTCTATCAAATCATTAGCTCTCTTTATAGTCTCGGCCTTTCCTTCTCTTAAAATATCTGCTAAAACAAAAGGCCTAAAAAGCTCCAGGGCCATTTTCTCAGGAATACCACATTGAGAAAACTTCAGGTGGGGTCCGGGGATAATCACTGCTCTTCCCGAATAATCAACTCTTTTGCCTAAAAGATTCTGACGAAATCTACCTTGCTTCCCCTTTATTGTTTCTCCTAGGGATTTAAGAGGTCTGCCGGCAGAACCCACTATAGGTTGAGGAAGCCTCTCGTTTTCAAAAAGAGCATCTACCGCTTGCTGGAGCATTTTTTTCTCATTCTGAATAATTATTTGAGGAGCACCTATTTCTAAAAGATACTTAAGACGACTATTTCTATTAATTATCCGACGATACAGATCATTTAAATCTGAATTCGCAAAAATACCACTTTCCAATTGAACCATAGGACGAAAGTTAGGAGGAATAACAGGAATAACTTTTAAAATCATCCATTCAGGTTTATTCCCTGAGCGAAGGAGGTTATCCACTACTTCCAACCGCTTGATCGATTTAACTCTTTCTCCCTTTTTGGTTCCTCTTTGAAGAAGTTTTTCTTTTAAGCTTTGCTTCAGGCTTTCCAGTTTTATGTTTTGTAGGACTTTTAGTATAGCCTCTGCGCCAGTTCCCACCTGAAAAGAGTCTTCTCCATACACCTCTTTATGATGCTGGTATTCCTCCTCTTCTAATAGTTGCAATGGCTTTAGTGAGGCCTCTTCGGAATCAACCACTAAATAATTCACATAATAAATCACTTTTTCTAAATCGCTTTTCCTCATTCCCAATAAAAAAGGAAGATACTTTTTAGTATACCAGATATGGGCAACAGGCGTAGCTAGTTCAATATGACCCATTCTTTCCCGTCTCACCTTGGAAGAGGTAACTTCTACTCCACACCTCTCACATATAACCCCCTTATATTTCATCTTTCGATACTTACCACAGTAACACTCATAATCCTTAGTAGGGCCAAAAATTTGTTCACAGAAAAGACCATTTCTCTCAGGTCTAAAAGTTCTGTAATTAATAGTATCTGTTTTCTTAACCTCCCCATGAGACCATTCTCTTATCTCCTCCGGGGAAGCTATTCTTATTTTAACTTTATCAATATCATCAGTTTTCCACAATTTAGTCTCCCAAGTTCACTTTTCTTCCATATCTTCAATGAAGGTTTTCTTCCCATTCTTCCAGAACTCCAAAGATAACCCCAGAGATTGAAGTTCTTTAACCAAAACCTTCAAGGATTCAGGAGCTTCTGTTTCTAAGAGATTTTCTCCCTTTATTATCTGCTCATGGATTTTAGTCCTGGCCTGCAAATCATCTGATTTCCCGGTAAGCATCTCCTGAAGAGTATGCGCTGCTCCATAACCTTCTAAAGCCCATACTTCCATTTCGCCAAACCTTTGTCCTCCCTGTCGAGACCTACCTCCTAAGGGTTGTTGAGTAATTAACGCGTAAGGCCCTGTTGAACGAGCATGCAATTTTTCTTCAGCTATATGAATCAACTTCATTATATACATATAGCCCACAGCTACTGGATGATCAAAAGGCTCCCCAGTTCTGCCATCATAAAGAGTTATTTTTCCAGAATCTGGCAAAGATGCCTTCTTTAAAAGCTCTTGTATTTCTTTCTCTTTGGCACCTTCAAAAATTGGGCATATCATTTCTAAACCTAACTGCTTGGCTACCCACCCCATATGAAGCTCAAAAATTTGACCAATATTCATTCGAGAAGGAACACCTAAGGGATTTAACACTATTTCTATTGGGGTGCCATCGGAAAGGTAGGGCATATCCTCTTCAGGAAGTATTTTCGCCACAACTCCTTTGTTCCCATGACGGCCTGACAGTTTATCTCCTGCGCTAATCTTTCGCCTAAGTGCTACATAAACTTTTATTCTCTTTTTCACATCAGGAGGAAGAACATCTTCCTCCTGAGAAAACACTCTCACTTCAATTACCTTACCTCTAATGCCATGAGGTACTCGTAAGGAGTTATCCTTAACTTTTTGAGCCTTCTCACCAAAAATGCTCCGGAGTAGTCTCTCCTCGGGAGTTAGTTTTACTTCTACCTGAGGAGTTACCTTGCCCACTAAAATATCTCCAGCAGAGACCTCAGCTCCTATTCTAATTATTCCATTTTCATCTAAGTCCCTCAAGGAAGCTTCATCCACATTAGGAATATCAGCCGTTATTTCCTCTGTTCCCGACCTTAATTCTTTCGCCTCTACCTGAAACTCTTCAATATGAATGGAAGTAAAAATATTTTCCTTTACTAATTTCTCACTGATTAAAATTCCATCCTCGAAGTTGTATCCCTCCCAGGGCATAAAAGCTACTAAAATATTTCTACCGAGAGAAAGCTTCCCCTTATGAATAGCTGGACCATCAGTAATAAAATCTCCTTCTTTCACCACCTCACCCTTTTCTACAATAGGCTTTTGGTTTATGCAGGTTCTTTGATTAGACCTTCTGTATCTTATTAAAGGATACTCATCTATTCCTTGAGAGGTTTTTATCTTTATCCGGTTGGCATCTACATAAATAACTTTTCCTTCTCTTTTAGCCATCTGAGAAGCTAAAGAGTCTTGAGCAATTTTACCTTCCATTCCTGTTTGAATTAAAGGTTGCTCTAAATTCTCTAAGGGGATAGCTTGCCTTTGCATATTTGATCCCATCAAGGCTCGATTGGCATCATTGTGTTCTAAAAAAGGTATTAAAGAAGTTGCTACGCTCACTATTTGCTTGGGGGAGACGTCCACATATTCTATCTCTTGAGGAGAAACAACCACTATCTCTCCCTGATATCGAGCGATTATATGGGACTTAATAAAATTCCCTTGAGCATCTATTACATCACATCCTGTCATATGGTGCATATCTTCTTCTCTGGCATCAAGATAATCTACTTCTCCTGTTACCTGGCCATTTTTAACTCTTCTATAAGGAGTTTCTAAAAATCCAAGCTCATTCACTCGAGCATAGGTAGCCAAAGAAACTATAAGTCCTATGTTCTGACCTTCTGGAGTCTCAATAGGACATACGCGCCCATAATGAGAATAATGGATATCTCTCACTTCTTCTTTCGCCTGAACTCTGGATAAACCCCCTGGACCCAGAGCTGATAATCTACGTTTATGAGTCAACTCAGCCAATGGATTGGTTTGGTCAAGATATTGGGAAAGGCGGCCGGTATGGAAAAAACTCTGTATCGCTCCCCTCAAAGCATAAGTGTTGACCAGGGAACGTGGAGTGATTGTTTCGGGATCCTGAATGCTCATTCGTTGCTGAACTATTCTGGACAGACGAGATAATCCAATACGAATTTGTTCAGCTAAAAGGTCTCCTACCCTTCTCACTCTTCTATGAGAAAGATGATCCAAGCTTTTAAGTTCTCTTGTTTCTCGACCCAGTTGGAGCAAAAGCTTTATAATTCCTACAACATCTTCTATGTGAAGAACCATACTATCCCAGCGAGTATTTAAACCTAATTCTTTATTAATCTGATATCTTCCCGTTTTGCTCAGATTGTACACTCGGGGATCAAGGAAAGTCTTCTCAAATACCTGTTTCACTGATTCAAATACTGGGGAACGGCCGGGTCTCAATCGTTGATAAATTTTAAAAAGAGCTTCTCGAGAAGAGTTTACCCCATCCTGTTCAAAGGTCCTCTTTAAAATATCTCTATCTTGAGAATAGGGGAACTCCTTTAAAACTTGTTTGAGATCCGCCCCCAGAGCCCTTAAAAAAATTGTACCTAACATTCTTTTGCCCTGATTAATACGAAGTTGAAGAAGATCATCTTTGATCTCAAAATCTAACCAACTTCCTATTTCAGGAACAACTTTTCCCTTGTAAAGTATCTTTCCTTCGCTGGATTCTGAGGTATTTTCTTCAAAGAATACCCCCGGCGCTCTTTGAAGTTGATTGACTACTATTTTCTGAGTTCCATTGATAATAAAACTTCCCTCATTGGTCATTAAAGGCAAATCACCTAAATACACTTCTTGTTCTGGCATCTCTTCAGTTTCTTTTTTCAATCTCAGTTTCACATATAAGGGGAGTGTGTAGGAGAACTCTTCTTCTTCGCACTTTTCCAAATCATACGGCGGCTCACCAAAGCGATACTCTACAAAGTTCAGAATCATTTTACCATTGTAACTTTCTACAGGAAAAATATCCAAAAAAACAGCCTGCAACCCTTCTCTTTTTCTTTTCCCAGGCAGAACATCCCTTTGAAGAAAAGCGTCGCAAGAGGTTTTTTGCAACTCCAATAAATTGGGAATCTCCACAATGGAAGAATATCTGCTAAAATCTAAAATTTTTGTTTTCAATATCTTCCCTCTTGAAGGTAAGATTTCACCACAGAGGACACAGAGATACTTAAAAAATAAAACATTTCTAAAATAATTTTATCCTTACTTTCTCTGTGATCTCCTATAAAAATCATCCCCTTGTTGTCCTTATACACATTAAATTCTTACTCGCTGTTTTTTACTCTGTGCACTCTGTAGTTAATTCTATATTTTCCTATATTATTTTAACTGTACTTTGGCTCCTACGGCTTCCAAAGTTTGTTTTATTTTATCAGCTTCTTCCTTGGTTACGCCTTCTTTAACAGGTTTAGGAGCCTGCTCTACTAAATCCTTGGCCTCTTTCAAGCCTAAAGATGTAAGCTTTCTTACCTCTTTAATTACCTGAATTTTCTTGGGCCCTATTTCGCTAAGAATCGCATCAAATTCTGTCTTCTCTTCCTCTTTGGGTTTCTCTTGAGCAGGAGCAGCAGCTATAGCCACCTGAGGAGATGCTGCCTGAACTCCAAATTTATCCTCCAATTCTTTCACTAATTCTGATAGTTCTAATACATTCATCTGCTCAATGACTTTAACAATTTGATCCTTCTTCTCCATTTTTTGGTCTTCCTTTTTTTTCCCAGCATTAGGAACCTCTTTTACTTTGGCTGGCATAGATAAACCTCCTTTTTGCTCTAAAATAGCCTTTGCAATTAAAATGAAGTTAATTAAAGGATAATTCAAAACTCTAATTAGTCTTCTTAAGGAAACTTGTAGCACAGCTACAAGTTGAGATAAAAGAGCGGCTTCTGAAGGTAAATCCGCTAGATAGAGAACTCGATCTGTATCTAAAAGGTAATTCCCCAAAAGACCCCCTTTGATTTTCAAATTGGAATGCTCAGATATAAATTCCTTAACTGTCCTGGCTGATTCTAATGGTTTGGCTTGAATAAAAATTATGCCAGTAGGTCCGGAAAAAAAACCACTCGGCATCTCTAACTTAGCCTCTTTTAAAGCTCGATTAACTAAAGTATTTTTAACTACCCGAAAGAAAGATTGGTGTGCCCTTAATTTATTTCGGAAATCGGCAAGTTCGACTACCTTTAATCCACGGTAATCTACAATAAAGAGTGCCTTGCTCTCTAAAAGGCTATCTCTCATTTCCATCGTTAACTGCTTTTTCTCATCCAGTTTCATTGTATTAATTATCTCCCTGTTTCAGGTAAATTAACCTTTACCCCCGGTCCCATGGTGGAGGAAAGAAAAACACCTTTTATATATCTTCCCTTCACTGTCGAAGGCCTATCCCCTTCCAGGGCCTTTATAAGAACTTCAAGATTTTCCAGAAGAGCCTCCTCCTTAAAAGAAACCTTCCCCAAAGGAGCATGGATTACCCCAGTGACATCGTTCCTGTACTCTATTTTACCCTTTTTTAGCTCTTCCACTGCTCGAGCAGGGTTATCAGTGACTGTACCTAACTTGGGAGAGGGCATCAAGCCCTTAGGGCCGAGAATCCTTCCTAATTTAGCTACTGATCTCATCATCTGAGGAGTAGATACCACAGCATCGAAATCTAACCATCCCCCTTGAATCTTTTCAATTAAATCCTCCCCACCAATAAACTCTGCTCCTGCGTGTTTAGCCGCCTCAGCTTCATCTCCGGCAGCAAAAACTATCACTCTCACTGACCTTCCTAACCCTTGTGGTAAGATTACCGTCCCTCTTACCCTTTCCCCTTTTTCCTTGGGTTTTATATTTAAAACCACAGCTATCTCTACGGTTTCCTCAAAGTTACGATGAGGAAGCTCCTTAATGAGAGTGATAGCTTCGGCAGGGGAATATCCTCGGTTAGTTTCTATCTTCTTCTTGGCTAAAAGATACTTTCTACCTTTTTTGGGCATAGCTCATTGCTCCTCTATCACCAATCCCATATTTTTAGCTGTTCCTTCAATAATCTTCATAGCTTCTTCTACTCTATAGGCATTCAAATCAGGCAGTTTGATCTTCGCTATTTCTTCAATATCCTTCTTTTTTACCTTGCCTACCTTTTTCTTGTTAGGTTCTCCCGAGCCTTTCTCAATATTAGCTGCCTTTTTAAGCAAGGAGGAGGCAGGGGGTGTCTTTAATACAAAAGTAAAAGAACGATCTTTATAAATAGTCATCAATACAGGAATTATAATATCCCCTTTACCTTTGGTCTTTTCATTAAAAGATTTACAAAAATCCATTATATTTACTCCATGTTGACCTAAGGCTGGACCAACAGGAGGAGCTGGATTTGCTTTTCCTGCAGGGATCTGAAGTTTAACTTGCGCTTTAATAGTCTTTTTGACCATTATAACCTCTCCACATTAATATATTCTAACTCTACGGGGGTCCCCCGTCCAAAAATTGAAACTAAAGCCTTAAGCCTCTGTTGTTGCGAATTTACCTCAATAATCTCTCCCTGGAAATTAGTAAATGGCCCCTTGGTTATACGAATGGTTTCTCCAATATCAAAAATTATTCCAGGCTTAGGCTTTTTCTCTAAAAGACCCATTCGATATTCAATATTGTCTATCTCTTTTTTATCCAGAGGAACAGGTTGACTTTTAGGACCAACAAAACCAGTAACTCCAGGAGTATCACTAATTATATACTTTGTCTCATCAGTAAGCGTGGCTTCTATCAGTATATACCCTGGGAAAAACTTTCTTTTATATATTTTTCTTTTTCCATTTCTCACTTCAGCTATTCTTTCTGTTGGAATTAGAATTCGAGATATTTTATCCTTTGCTCCGAATGACTCGATTCTTTGCTCAAGATTGGCTTTTACCCTATCCTCTTGTCCTGCATAAGTATGAAGAGCATACCATCTTTTAGCCATTATTCTCACTTCATCCTAAAAAAATTCTCCACATCTGGAGAAATAGGAGATCAATTCCACCTATAACAATAGAAAAAAGAATTATGGCTGCCAAAGAAATAATAGTTGATCTTACAACTTCGCCTCGTGTAGGCCAGCTCACTTTTTTTAACTCAGCCCTAACCGAGTAAAGAAAGCTCTTTATTTTATTAGCCATTTGGAAATTCCTATTGTTATTAAGATATACCCTGTTGTGCTTGGTAATGTGCAAAACGCATGAATGCATAAAAGCGTAAATACGTTACAAAAACTGTTCACTAATTACCAAACTACTGGCAGGCCCGGCAGGACTCGAACCCGCAACCGCCGGATTTGGAGTCCGGTGCTCTCGCCAGTTGAGCTACGGACCTATTTCTCTTTATGAGGAGTATGTCGACGACAAAATTTACAGTACTTTTTTAATTTCAAAGAAGATACTTTCTTATTCCGCATAGTCGTGTAATTTCTTTGCTTGCACTGAGTGCAAATAAGAGTTATTATTTCAGCCACTGGATTTTCCTATTCAATAATTTTACCTACAACCCCAGCTCCAACCGTGTGACCTCCCTCTCTTATAGCGAATCTTAACCCCTGTTCCATAGCAATGGGAGTGATGAGTTTAACGGTTAGTCGCACAGTGTCTCCTGGCATTACCATCTCCACGTCCTCAGGAAGAGAGGAATCACCGGTAACATCTGTGGTTCTAAAATAAAACTGAGGTCGATACCCTTCAAAGAAGGGAGTATGTCGACCACCCTCCTCCTTGGTTAAAATGTATGTTTGTGCTTCAAATTTGGTATGAGGAGTTATGCTACCTGGAGCAGCTAAAACCTGTCCTCTCTCCACTTCATCCTTGACCACTCCCCTTAAGAGAACCCCTATATTATCACCTGCTTGGCCTTCGTCCAGAGTTTTTCTAAACATCTCCACACCCGTAGCCACTGTTTTTCTGATTTCTTTGGTCATTCCCACTATTTCAACAGGGTCACCTGTTTTCACCACTCCTCTTTCCACTCTACCTGTAACCACAGTACCTCTTCCTGTTATAGTAAAAATATCCTCTACAGCCAATAAGAAGGGTTTATCTGTCTCTCTTTTCGGAAGAGGAATGTACTCATCCACAGCATTAAGAAGCTTTAATATTGGTCCACATTTTGGACAATCCTCTTTCCCACATAAGCAACTCAGACACTGAAGAGCTGACCCGGCAATTATTGGAATATCATCTCCTGGAAAATTATATTTGTCAAGAAGTTCTCTCACTTCCAACTCTACCAACTCCAACAACTCTTTATCTTCCACCTGATCAACTTTATTCAAAAAGACCACTATAGCAGGGACATTTACCTGCCGAGCAAGGAGGATATGCTCCCTGGTTTGAGGCATGGCTCCATCAGCAGCCGAAACTACTAAAATAGTCCCATCCATCTGCGCTGCCCCAGTAATCATATTCTTAATATAATCAGCGTGCCCGGGACAATCTATGTGAGCGTAATGTCTTTTTTCTGTTTCATATTCTGCATGGTAAATAGCAATAGTCAGGCCCCTTTCCTTTTCTTCGGGAGCATTATCGATTTCCTCTAAGGTTTTAGGGATAGCCAATCCTTTCTTAGCCAAAAGCTGAGTTATGGCAGCAGTAAGAGTAGTCTTGCCATGATCAACGTGACCTATAGTTCCAACATTGATATGAGGTTTGGTTCTTAGAAATTTTTCTTTCGCCATCTTTTTTTCCTCCTTATTTCTCCTTATCTATAAGTAAAGCATTTATAAATAACACCCAGTAAGATACATCAGGGGGCAAACCCCTGAAAGAGCCCACGACCGGATTCGAACCGGTGACCTCATCCTTACCAAGGATGTGCTCTTCCCCCTGAGCCACGTGGGCATTACTAAATTTTGCTTTAGCAAAATTTAGTAATTAATAGTTATTGATCCATAGTTTGAAACCAACACTGTCTTTTTTAAAGTTTTGACACTTTTTTCTTGAACTTCTAGTAACTAAGCCCACTATATAAGGATAGCAAAGTTATCCTTATATAGTGGGGAGGGATGGATTTGAACCATCGTAGGCAACGCCAACGGGTTTACAGCCCGCCCCATTTGGCCACTCTGGCACCTCCCCCAAAATAGTCCATAGTCTAGTAGGCCTTAGTCCTAAGTCTGAATAAGAACTGTCGGCTACAAATTTATTATCGAAAAACTTTGATATAGCGAGATCATTCAACCCAATGAAATCAATGAACTATTTCTGATTTTCCTCTATTTTTGCTTGAGCAGCAGATAAACGAGCAATAGGAACCCTGTAAGGAGAACAGCTTACATAATCCAAACCAATCCGGTAGCAGAACTTTACTGAGGAAGGTTCACCTCCATGCTCCCCACAAATTCCTACCTCCAGGTTCTGATTGGATTTTTTGCCTTTCTCAAGTCCCATTTGCACTAATTTTCCTACACCCTCTTGATCCAACACCTGGAATGGGTCTTCCTCTAGAACCTTCTTTTCAATGTAAAGGGGAAGAAATTTACCTTCGGCATCATCACGACTAAAACCAAAAGTTGTTTGAGTGAGATCATTAGTACCAAAGGAAAAGAAATCAGCCTCCCGAGCTATTTTATCTGCACAAAGAGCAGCTCTGGGAAGTTCTATCATTGTACCTACCCTGTATTCAAAGCAGACTTTTTCTCTTTTTAGTATCTCCTCAGCTATTTCAACTGTTTGAGTTCTAAGAATAGACAGCTCTTTTTCATTGATCACCAGAGGAATCATAACTTCGGGAAAAACTTTAACTCCCTCTCTGGTGAGCTCAGCCGCTGCTTCAAAAATTGCTCTTATCTGCATACTGTAGACTTCGGGAAAGGTAATCCCCAACCTACAACCTCTATGTCCCAACATAGGATTTATTTCCCGCAAATCAGCTACCCGCTGAAAAATTTTCTCTTTAGCTTTAATTTCTTTTAAATCTGCCCCTTGCATTTTCAATTTAGTTATCTCTACTAAAAGATCATCATAGTTAGGTAAGAACTCATGTAAGGGTGGATCAAGCAAACGTATAATAACTGGTAAACCTTCCATTTCTCTTAAGATTCTTTTAAAGTCCTCTTTTTGTATGGGCTCTAACTTTTTAGCCGATCTTTCTCTTTCTTCTGAATTTTGAGCCATAATCATCTCTTGGACAAAGGGAAGCCTATCTTCGCCAAAAAACATATGCTCAGTCCGACAAAGTCCAATTCCCTCTGCTCCCATTTCTCGAGCTACTCGAGCATCTTGAGGAGTATCTGCATTTGCTCTTACCCCCATAGTTCTCACTTCATCAGCCCACTCTAAAATTTCCCTGAATTCATCACTCAACTCCGGGTCCAACATAGGAACATCGCCTTTTATCACTTTGCCTGAGCTTCCATCAAGGGTTATATAATCGCCCTCTCGAAAAAGCATCCCATTCACAGTAAACTTTTTCTCCTTTTCATTTACTTTAATAGCCTCACAACCCGCCACGCAACATTTACCCATACTTCTTGCTACTATGGCAGCGTGAGATGTCATTCCTCCCCGAGAGGTAAGTATTCCCTGAGCTACAGCCATTCCATGTATATCTTCTGGAGAGGTCTCTTTACGAACTAAGATTACCTTTTTCCCTCCGTCAGCTAACTCCACAGCTCTATCGGCAGTAAATACTACCATTCCATTAGCTGCTCCTGGAGAGGCAGGTAACCCCTGAGCTATAGCTTCAACTTTAGCTTCAGAGTCAATGCGTCGGTGAAGTAACTGTTCTAACTGGGCTGGCTCTACCCTCATCAAAGCTTCCTCTTTAGATATTAACTTCTCTTTGGCCATATCTCGAGCTATCTTTACCGCTGCCTGAGCTGTTCTTTTACCAGTCCGAGTCTGAAGAAGATAAAGTTTCCTTTTTTCTACTGTAAATTCAAAATCTTGAATATCTCGGTAATGGGTTTCCAATGTCTGAGTTATTTTATATAACTCCTGGTAAATCTGGGGCATCTCCTCTTTCAATTTAGCTAAAGGTTGAGGAGTCCTTATACCTGCTACTACATCCTCACCCTGGGCATCAATTAAATACTCTCCATAAAGATCTTTCTCTCCTGTAGCTGGATTTCTGGTAAATCCTACTCCTGTACCAGAATCATTGCCCATATTTCCAAAAACCATAGTTTGCACATTTACCGCTGTTCCCCAATGGTCAGGAATCTTATTAATCTTGCGGTAACTAATGGCTCTTTTATTATTCCAACTGGCAAACACGGCATTTATAGCCATTTTTAATTGCTTAAAAGGATCTTGAGGAAAATCTACTTCTTCCTGGCTTACCAGGCTTTTGAAATTTTCTACCAACTCTTTCAAGCTTTCCTCAGTTAACTCAATATCCTGACTTACGCCTTTTAATTTCTTCAGTTTATCTATTAATTCCTCAAACCTTTCTCCTGGTATTCCCAAAACAACATTACCAAACATTTGAACAAGTCTGCGATAAGAATCATAGGCAAGACGTGGGTTACCAGTTTGCTGAATTAACCCCTTTACCGTCTCATCATTAAGGCCAAGATTAAGAACCGTGTCCATCATCCCAGGCATAGAAATTCTTGCGCCGGAACGAACGGAGACAAGTAAAGGGTTGTCCGAATCCCCAAATTTTTTTCCTGTGATACATTCCATCTCTTTTAAGTTCTTCTTTATTTCCTCATCCAATCCTGACGGATAAGATTTCTTTTCCATGTAATAAGTACAAACCTCTGTACTAATAGTAAAACCCGGGGGAACTTGGATACCAAGATTAGACATCTCGGCTAAATTGGCACCCTTACCACCCAAAAGGTTTCTTAGCTTCGCTGAACCCTTCGCCTTATTTTTTGCAAAAAAATAAACATACCCCCCCATATCTTCTTTCCTCCGATTTATTAACCAGCTTATCTTATCTACTTATCATATACTTTTAGTTTTGTCAACCCCCTAATATTTTGCATTGTAATAAATGATTCCCTTCTCTTCCTCTTCAGGGAAAAAATTATCAAAATCTTGAAATTCCGATACTGCAAAATACCGCATCTAAAAAGCTGATAGATATTATATTCATTTTTAAAAAATTGTCAATGATTACCTACCAAACTCTTGTTGACTCGATTATGATACGTTGATAATGGTAGCCATAAGGCTCAGAGCCTATGAAGGCATGCGCAATTTAATCAACGAAATAAAATGATTAAGACCTTGAAATTTAAGTTCCAAAACACAGGTTTAGATTCGAACAAGGGTTTTAGGGAATAAAGGGAATTGGATTTTCACTCCTGTGTTCTATCGACTAAGCTCGCGCAGCAAGCAACTAAGGTAACAGTTTAGTTTTAATAAAAAGCTTAACTATTACCAACTAAGATTGCAGTAAGCATATTATGATTAAAGTATGGCGGGGCCGACGAGACTTGAACTCGCGACCTCCTGATCGACAGTCAGGCATTCTATCCAACTGAACTACGGCCCCATTCCAATAAAATAGCTCCACTATTTTGCTATGGTGGGCGAAACAGGACTTGAACCCGTGACCTCTGCCGCGTGAAGGCAGCGCTCTCCCAACTGAGCTATTCGCCCATATGTCTAAAAATACGTAACTATTTAGCCACCAAAGCAAAACAACAAGATTATGCAATAATTCTCTTACTATCCCCAAGAGATTCGAAATACATAATCATCTTGGCGACTTCGTAGCTACGCTACTGTTAAAAATATATATTATTTTTGACAAAAGTCAACCCATCTTCATCATCTTCGCATTACCACATCCAGGATTAAGCAGCTTTCTTCTCAAAAATAGAGACACATTTGTTATACAGTCTTATTATCTTCGCAAAGAAAAAAGTAAGTTTTCCTCTGGTTGCGAAAATTATACTTACACCTATCAACGATACAAAAATACTGCCAATAATATCAAAGGGAAAATGAACACCACAAAAAATTCTTGCCAGACTAACTAATAGAGAAAGAACAAGGAAAATTACGCCATTTTTAAATTCTTTAAGAAAAATTAATGAAAAAACCACTGCAAGCATCGCAGTAGTATGATCACTTGGGAAAGAACTGTCGGGAGCATGTAGAATTAAATTTTTTCCCAAGCCAATCATAAAAGGTCTTGGATGAAAATAAATGAAACTGATTCCCCGTGCAACAGCCAAAGATATCAAAACAGAAGCAAGTATGAATAGGGCTTCTTTCTTATTTTCATCTTTCTTAACTTTTTTAAACCACAGATAGATAAGGAATATAGGGATAATAAAAATTAAATAATTTGCTATAAAAATCATAGTTATATCTAATATGCGATTTTTAACTGCAATACCATTGATAAGATTAAACAGATAAATATTTAAATCAGAAACAGTGTGAATTACCATGAATTAATACCTCTAAAAGAATCTCAGTTATTGTTTATAATAGAATTAAGATCTCATGAAAAATTGTAAAATTCCCGCCAAAGGAACATAGTGAAAAATATTTGTAACAGTTCGGGCCACTAAGTCACCAAGGCACAAAGAAGTGATATGAATTTTAAACCTCCATCGGAAAGAGAAGAATTCATTGCTAAAAAAATTAACCACTGAAGACACAGAATACGCTAAAATTTTAAGACCGGGGTTTACTTGGTGTCTTCGTGTCTTGGTGGCTGAATAGTAACAAATATTTACTGATTTGGGTAGGAATTTTGAAAGCAAGATAGCCAATCCTTCAGCAAAATGACTCTACCATCCTACTATAGCTTAGTGGGCCCAGGAGGACTCGAACCTCCGACCCGCGGATTATGAGTCCGCTGCTCTGCCAACTGAGCTATGGGCCCAAGAACTTATCAGATAGAGCTTTTAGAAGATTGCGGTTCTTAACGCTTTGTCTCTTGTGGCTATATTGTGACTACCTTGCGCATTTTCTCACCCAAATTATCCACAGCCTTTCTCTTATGATCTGGAGACAAATGAGCGTACCTGAGAGTCATTTCTAATGACTTATGTCCAAGTAGTTCTTGAATTGTCTTCAAATCCACCCCATTCATTACTAAATGGGAAGCAAACGTATGCCTCAGGTCGTGAAACCTAAAATCCTTTATTCCTGCTCTCTTGCAAGCACTCCTGAAACCCTTGTCAACTTTACCAAAGGGAGAGCCGTCTTCGTGAGAAAAAACATAATCACTTTTTGAGCCCTCTTTTAATCTCTTCAGGAGCTCCAAAAGCAAGTTATTTACGGGGATTTCTCTTTTTTCTCCACTCTTACTATTCATAATATATATCAATCTTTGATTGATGTCAACATCTGACCATTTCGAATTTAGTATCTCACCCCGCCGCATTCCTGTATTCAAAGCCACAATTATGATGGGATTCAGATGACCCGAGCATTCCCGAAGCAATCTGTCTATCTCGTTTGACTCTAAATATCTGACCCTCCTGTTGTTTTCTTTATAGAGTTTTACCTTCCTTACTGGATTTTGCTCCACTTTTTCCCATTCAATAGCTTTGTTAAAGATAGTCTTGAGACAGGCCAGTTCTCTATTCACGGTTGCTGACGCAACTGTCTTGATTCTTTCTTTCTTATACTTCTCAATATCAAGAGGAGTCAGCTCATGCAAAAGCTTTTCTTGAAAGAACGACACCAGGTTATTAACCAATTGGATATCTCTCTTCCAGGATCTCTTATTGGGTTTTGAATAATACTCGATAAATTGGTGGGCGAAGTAGGCAAATCTGATCTTTTCTTGTCTTTTCTTGTCTAAGAACTTATTCTCAGCAACCTCTGTTTTTCTTTTAGCCAGAGCCTGTTCTGCAGCTCTTTTATTCGGACCTACCACCTCTCGGTGTCTTCCGCCCAATTGGTCATAATAATCAATATACCAGATTCTATCTCTTTTATAAATTCCCATTAATTACTCCCCTGCCTCAACTGCCTAAAATTTTACAATCTCTACTTTATTATCCATTACCCAGCTCTCGATATCTTTTTCATCAAAGAGTACCTTCGCCCCCAGTTTTACATAGGGAATTCTTCTCTGGTTAACCCAAAGGTACAAAGTGCTCTTATTGACCTTAATAAGACGGGCTAACTCCTTCACACTTAGCAGCTCAGAAACCATTTACATAGTCTCCTTTCCTAATAGCTTTAATATCGCTACCTGCTCTTAACAATTTTATAAGTTCATTCCCTCTGGCCTCATAAAACTGATCCAATTCTTCTCTCAGGATTTCCACAGTAATTCCCAATATCTTTGCTATCTGCACCATTCGTTTCTCACAAGGAAGGGACTGGCCTCTCTCCCAGGAGTCAATGCAGAATGAGCTAATGTCAATTAACAAGCCCATACCCCGTTGGGATAACCCCCTTGCCTTTCTTCGAGCCTTTATTGGATTTTCTACCATGTTTTTCACCCTCCTCTTCTTTTTTTCAGTAGTGTTAAAAATACTTTCCACTCTCTCTCCCCTTGCGAGAAAGAGTTGAGATGAAGAAATTAACTTCCTTCCATTCTCCCTCTCCCCTTGCGGGAGAGGGTTGGGGTGAGGGGTAAGTATCTTTTTTGCCCTCCCTTTTCTTTTCGTTCTGGTTGACTTAATTCCCTTTTGTGCTTTAATAAAAATGGCGCTGCACTAAAAAGAGAGGTAGTTCGCTGGTCGCGTCCTGCTGTTTCTTTCTGGTGTTTTTAGTCGCCATAATGGGGGAGTTACCGCTCCCCCATTTTCTTTATGACAGCTCGTTCCTCTTACCGGTTAATATTGACTCTCAATAATCCTTCTCAATACATCTATTTTCCAATTATTACTACTATATATTATATCACAATTTAGGACGTTGTCAAGTCTATTTCTTATTTATCTTCCTAATAGATGTTTTTGTGCCCAAACCCGATTAGCACACCTCTTTGAGCAATACTGTTGATCCGACCTTTTAGGAATGAAGATTTTACCACAGTCCTGAGCTTTGCATTTTCTTACATTGATAGTACCACGCCACACGTAATAGATCCATTGAAACAATACAGATTTATTATCCGAGAGAGGAGTATAAACCATCGGTATTTGATTATCCAGAGCTCCAACAACTGAAAAGGATTTCTCGAAAACTCTTAAATCCTTTTTCGTAGGGGTTCGTTTTTGTAAAGCCTTGTCTGTCATTTCTTTGAAAAGCTGGAAATCGGAAGGAGTTAACTCTAACCTATGTGCAGGTAATCCGGAACTATGTTTGACTGATGACAATTTGGTAGGTTTCTTCGACTGTTCCTTTGAAACATTTCGGGCCAGACCGCGCCAATCTTCATTATAATAGTAGACTCCAATCTTCTTGAAATTACCCTCAGGTGGCCTGTCATAAACAATTAGAGGACATGCTGAAGAAATATTGAGTGTTTGGCTATTTTTTTTAGTTTCATCTTTTGTCAATTCTTTACCCCTGCAATTCTTACGGTCTTATGATTTCAACTTATGGTCTTCGCCTCAAGATAGCACTGGCCCTTGAAGTAAAGCTTCGTAGATTTTCACCAATCAATCTTGGAAAACTTGATCCGCACACATCTATAATCATCGCAAGTAACTTCATAACCCAGGTATATTTACATTCCCGGCACCAATCAATATATTGTATGTTTTCAAGCTGATCTGTAAAGGTCTTGAATAAATGTAAAATAATGCGCAATTGGGTGCCGTGAGAGTCTTTCCTGTACAAAATCTGAAGTAACAGGATTGCAGTCTTAGTCGGTTCTTCCTTGTCTTTCGCTTTTAGCTTATCATGTTCTCTTTTACTTGGTGGGCTTATTAGCTGTGGTTTGGCACGGTGTCGGAGGTGGGATACGATCGGCCCTATTTCCTCTATTTGCCAGGATAGGATCAATCGCTTTTAGATAGTATATTTGAGCCAGATTTCACACCTTCACCAGCATGTAAGTTTTTGCAGCTTTTGTCAGCATTTTTAACCTAAATTCGATCCAACCTTCTACTTATCCTTAGGGCAGATAGAAAATTCCTAATAATGAGAGAACCATCAATATTGAATCAGTGATGAAGAACAATCACGTTCTTCTATTCATTATCTCTTTTCCTGTTATCGGCCCTCCATGACTATCGTGACTCTTACCCATCCCTCTTTGGTGGTGGGAGTAACTTGAGTCACCTTCCCTTTCTTGTCTACCACATTGTCATCGCCAGACTTGACGAAAACTTTATCTCCCACTTCCACCCTGGCAGCCTCGGTGAACTCCCAATAGTCTGTACCAGAGATATGCGGCACCTCTAGATGCTTTCGCTGTTCGCTGGTGGTCCCCTCGTTCTTAGTTAGCTTAATTACACATGGTACTCGTACCTTGGGTTGAATTTGTACCATTTCCTTATCCACCTCCTCCCTCAACTTCTCAATCTTCTTATCTAACCTCCTCTCCATCCTCCGAACTCCAATAGCCAGCGTAATGATCATCACCACAATGATAGTAAGAATAACATAGGGGACTGGTGAAAAAGTCCTTCTCACTTTCGGGGGTGGAGGGTACCATCGCCGAAAAGGCTCTTTCTGGCACCCCATCCCTGAAAAATCATGAAAAACTACCAAAGACGACCTCAGAGTAGGACGAATTCCCTGGACCTACACCCAAATTATAGCTTTTTCACCACTCTCCTAGGCTATTAATCTCAGACAATATGCCATTTTCCAGAATTTTCTCCACGCAAAAGGCAGATTGGCAGGTGGGACATTCAGTAAGGCCCGCAGCCCAAGGAGACAAATCGTAGGTTTTCTCGATCTCACGAGAAAGTCGTTTAAAATCTTCCTTATAGGTAGCATTATATAACCAATCTCTGACAAAGGCAAAACATGTACCTTCATGCCTATCATCTGCCCATGGTATAGCAAACACCGGAAATGAAGAGGGTTTTCCGCTACCGGCTCTGACCTCCGTCAAAATAAGATAAGTGGCAAAATATCGAGCCCATTTTCTGGAGAATTATCCCGCAGTTTTGGACCACCGAACCTGTCTTCCACAAAATCACAAAAGACCTCGTAGGTTTCGTCTCTCCGAAGCTGTTTTGCGGTTATGTCCGGGGCTGCCAGCATTTTTCTGACTGTTTCGTTATCGAACAAGAGGACCCGAACATTTTCTGGTGTAAGGCAGTTACGCCAGAAAGATTTGTCCTTAGCTGCAAATCTTTTGGCAAGCAGGGGAACGATCTTTTCCAATTCACTCTCATGTACTGACTCAAACTCAACACCCCATCGCCTGAAAGATTGGAGTATCGTTTCCTCAAATACCTTCCCCGAGAATTCATACTCCTTAAGAACTGATAAATCCTCTCGAGTCAATCCTGGAAGATAGAGAACAAACTTGGGTCTTACATTCTTCTTCCAGGTAAGCTCAACTTCTGCCTTCACCTCAAGCTGGCTACCATTGTATTTAACCAGTCGAAAGTCATGCTTCAAGTACTCAACAACACCTTTCCATTGAGCAAATGGATCTAACCAGAGAATCAGCTCAGCATCGGGTGATTGAAAGTATTCACTAAACTCTGCCCGAAGTTCCTGGATAATCATAGCTTTTCTTCTTCGAACGATTCTATGTTAAGTTCGTCTAATAAAGCGTTGACTCTTTCAAAAGCATCTCTTTTAACCCGCTCTCTTTCTTCCTCATCGTCTATCTCTAAGAAATTCACTACCCAGATAGGACCCGGTGTATCATCAACATGATGAAACTTATTCCTTATTTTCCCAAGTCCTTCTCTAATAAGTCGATTGGAGCTAAGGGGTGCAAAAAGCTTGGCTAACTTCAGAGGGCCTCCCGGATAGTGAAAAATTGTATAATAGATATCATAGGCATCTTTCTCCTTATATCGGCTCCACAAAACCATTCCTTTCATAACAAGGAAGGGAATAACACCCGCAACTTTAATGCCGACCCTATTTTTTGCGCCATCAGGCATTTTCCCATATAATTTCACCGAAAGACTATGTTGAAATACCAAATCACATCCTCTTGCTTTTCTCGCTCTTACATCCTGAACGCGTTGAGTTCTATGCGTCTTACCAGTTCCACCATACTCAGCAGCAAGAAAATGAATTTCAACAATTACTGGATCACCAACATCTCTGTCGACAGTACGGTAGAAAGTAAAAGGCTGTTGACCTTGTTGATAGCCTCGTTTTTGCAGAAGCTGGAGTATAGTGTGGTATGTTTCATCGGAGATTTTCTCGAAGTTTAATGCAACATCAATATCAAGGCTTCCCGTATGTTGGTCTTTTTTGTCCCCGAAGAGAAAGTAGGGTACCCAGCCTCCCACCAGCACCAGGTTATCACGAAACTTCCCCAGTATAGTCATAAATTCAACTATTACTGACAAGCATATTTCCACTTCATCTTTTTTGTAATCTGCTTTTGTTACCATTGAGCCCTCAAGCGTGTTTTTAAGAGAAATTGGGCTGCCTCTTCTCCCCGCCCTCTGTAACTTTGCAAATCTAAATAGAGTTGAACATCAGAAACAACCTTTATCCCGTTTATATCCTGCAGTCCATAAAAAATCCCCTCATCATACGGTTCCAAGATGGAAACATTTTGCCCGGAAGAAACTTCCTTCCAATTTAATGCCTGTGCGACATCCCCTAAGGAATCCTGGATATAAGCAAAAACTCTCGTATATCTCAAAGAAGGTGCCACTAAGGCAGCCCCGGAGGTCAGAGTAAAGGCATAACTAATTCTGTTAGCTTTACAGTAGTCAGCAATTCTCTGCTCAATTTCTTTTGGTCCATCAAATGAATAGAAATTTTTCAACTTGTTTTTTCGATAGGCATAGTTTTCAGCCCATTTTTGCAAAAGAGTCTCTGGATTCAGCGTGCGAAACCTCAAATTTCTCCTGGTTGTCACTTCTTCTATAAACTCATAATCCAAGAGTTTTTTCTTTATGTTTGAAGCCAAGCCAAGACTTATATTCGCTTCTTTTGCCAGCTCCTTAACACCCCATTCTCTTCTTGGACTGCACAAAAGCACCCTCAAGGCACGAGTAGATTTTGGAGCGAATAGAGACTTTAGAACCCTTTTGGCAGGATAGAGATTTGGCCGTCCTTGGATATTAATGTATAGGTTATCAAATTCAAGAAGACAATTTCCGGCAACATCTATGCACCCTATGCCAGTTTCCCGACATATCTTTATAGACTCCTTTGACAAATAAGGCGCTCCAAATACTCCATAGGCATCTTTCCTCCCTGATACTAAAGCCTGTAATTGATTTGCGGCCATTCGAACATAACGTGGTTGCCCGATAGATTTCACCTCAAACAAAAGTGAGTACTGTTTTTTCCCTTTGGTTTTCACATTTACTATGAAGTCCGGTTGGGGGAGGGACGAATTATCACCCGGATAAGGTTCCACATCAATGATTTTTATGATAGTAATATCTTCCAATATTTGCCTGACTGCATCCTGTAGTTTTCTTAGACACTCAATTTCTTTCATAATGTTTCAGCTTATGTTGGTTTTCAGCAATCGTTGAAATAATACAATATAATGAAACCATTGTCAACCTTTCACCATTTGTATCCGTTTCAACAATCGTTGAAAAAGAGCATTCTGATGAAAATTAAAATCTCCACACCGTATCTTGTTCTGTCATCTTGTCGCCAGCGGTTGCGGTCAGCGATGGCACGGTTAACAGAAAATGACGGATAATCTCTACAACTTATTTTTCTCCATTAAAACTACTGTCCCTCTATTTCCCGCCGAGTCCACTCATGATCCCTAATGGCTCTCGTGATCACGTTATTGATTGCGGCTTCAAAGCGATTACGAGGGATTACCGCCAGAACTATTACTGTGTTGTCCCGAACATGGAAGATAATTCTGTAACCAAGCGCCCTTAAACGGAAAAGTGATATCTTGTGGGATAGCTTAATCTTCTTGATGGGTTTGCTTGTAGGAAAGGGATTGTTGCTCCAACATCTTAAGCTTCTCCAATGCCTTCCGCCTCACCTTGGGTCCGATTTGAAATAAGTCTTCCTTCCCGAAATCCGAGACAACCGCCCTAATGCTTAGCCAATTTCTTCTTCCGTTTGAGCAATCAACTCATCCAGATTCGTAACCTGGCCGGCGAGTGCCTGTTTTAGTGATTGTTTTAAGCGCGCCTTAAATTGGGGGTGATTCAACAAAATAAAGTCTTCAAGATTGTCCTCGGTGATCCCCTGAATAATCGCCCGTGGCCTTCCTCGGTACGTAATCAAAACTTGCTCACCCCGATCCGTCTTCTTCAGAATCTCGCCCGCCTTAAGCCTCAACTCTCTCACGCCTGCAAAGAACATGCCTCCTCCTAATATCCCTTGGTATTTAAATGTTTCACTTTTGTATAACACTATACTACTTTGAATGGGTAAGCCAAGTTTTCCCCTGATTGTCTGCATTAGAATCGCAAGGCTGGTAAAACGCTGCAAGCTTTGTGACCGTATTGTGACTATGAAGTGCATAAAACTGTAATAAACAATAGAAACAATGGAATGAATAGAATCGTGGAATTTGGCTTTCAGAAAATATTTGGGCAGTCAGGAGTGATTCTACGGCTTGGCTGGGAACGGATTATGAGTCCGCTGCTCTGCCAACTGAGCTATGGGCCCTTATCCCTCATCTATTTAGAATTTTACTAAAAAATTTTCTCCTGTCAACAAAACACACAATCCTATAGGTACTCTTCAAGCATCCTTCTCCTGGCAATTCCCCGGAGTTGAGCTAATACTTTCGCCTCAATTTGCCTTATTCTCTCCCGGGTTACTCCATATCGCTCCCCTATCTCCTGCAAAGTGCAATCCCACCCATCTTCTGTTCCAAAACGGAGCTTTAAAATCTCTCTTTCTCGATCATCTCTTATCTGTTTAATTAGATTTTCCATTTCCCTTTTTAAATATTTCAAATTAACTTCTTCAAAGGGACAAATAGAGTTTTCATTTTCTATAAATTCTATTAAATAACTATTCTCATCTTCCCCAATCGGCGTATCCATGGATGTAGACTTGGTAGTTACTCTCTGTGCCCTTTCCACTTTCTCTAAAGAAATGCCACATCTCTCTGAGATATCCTTCGCAGTGGGAACTCTACCTAATTCCTGTTCTAATTCTTGAGAAATACGATTTACCTTCTTAATAAGCTCAGTAATATGGACAGGAACACGAATAGTACGTGATTGGTCAGAAATGGCTCGTGATAGAGACTGTCTTATCCACCAACTGGCATAGGTGCTAAAACGATTCCCCCGGCGGTAGTCAAATTTATCTACTGCCCGGGAAAGACCGATATTTCCCTCTTGAATTAAATCTAAAAAGGGAACTCCTCTTCCGATATACTTTTTAGCAAAGCTCACCACCAATCTTAAATTGGCTCTGATCATCTTATCTCTGTAGATTTCATAGCAGTGCTTTGCCCACCTTATCTCTTCTCTTAAACTAAAAAATCTTTCTCTGTCCTCAGGAGGTCTTATTAAACTCCCTTCCTCTTCATTTAATTCCGCTACAAAGTTAGATAGTTTCTTCACCTTTTTAAACTTTTTTCTTAGCCCTCGAAGATCCTCCTCTTGTACACCTCTTTTTTTAGTTAAAGAGAAAAAATAAATGTTTTTCTGAGTAAGCTCAACAACTTCTACGACTCTTAATCGAAGAATTTTCCTGCTTTCCTTTATCTTCTTCCCATAATCTCTCTCTTGTTTAGCTGACAAAAGAGGGGTTTTTCCTATCTCTTGAAGATATCTTCCTATCCCATCGCCAACTTCTGCAGAAAAGGTGGAAGGTTTGGCTGCTTCTTCCTCGGGAATAAGTTCAATCCCTTCTTGCTCAATTAAGTCAAATACACTTTCCATCTCCCCTTCTCCTATCTGCTCCCCCTCATTTAAAGCCTCTTCTATCTCTCTGTGGGTAAGTTTCCCTTCTTTTTCGCCTTTCGCTAATAATTTCTCAATTCTTTTATCCATACACGCACCTCAAACCTTCTCCCGTTAGAAAAAACCCATCCGTAAGGGAAAATATAAAGACTCATGAGAGTTGGGCGTCTATCTAAATTTAGATGTGCACCATCTAATTAGATTTAAAGCCTTGTCCGATTTTTCTAACAGGATTTACTTTAATAAAATTCTTCTTTTTAGCTGCATGCTGCCTAATTAATTCTCTTACCTTCTCTTCCTCGCCTCTTTTCTCGCTTTCATTGATTCTTTCTGGATAACTTGCTATCTCTCTTTGTTTTGATACTCTCCTGAAATTATTAATTATATCTATGGCAATTTCTACCTTATCATATCCTTTCCAAGAAGGATTAGACAAGGCAGAAGAGGAAACAATGGAAGAAAGATTCTCATCTTTTATCCGACTTATCAATTTGGAGTGAGATAGCTGGCCTTTTTCTACTATTTTGATTATTTCTTGAGCAATTTCCCGATACGCAGGGTTAGTAAATTCATCTAAAGAAAACTCATTTTTAACTACCTCCACTGCCTCCTCTCCGCAGAGCATAACCTGTAAAAGGCATCTTTCCCTGTCTTTTTCCTCAGATTTCTTAGAAGAGGAGTTAATAGCTGGAAAGGTAGAGTAGTTTCGCCTGGTCATAAATTTCTGAAATTCTACTAATAAATCTGCTTCATCAATATTTAACTTAGAGGCTAATCTCTTAATGAACTCCCGCCTCACTATTTGATTTTTTACTTTTTTTAAAGTTAAAAATAGAGAATCAACTATTTCCAGTTTATCTTCCAATCCCAGCGAAGGTTTTTGGTCAACTTCCAGATTTAATCTATAATCAAAATAAGAAACGGATTTTTCTTTAACCTTAATAAAAGCGTCCCTACCCTTTTTTTGAATAAAATCAGCAGGATCAGCTCCCCCAAAAAAAGAGATAACCTTTATCTGAAAATTGGCATCCAGGAGAATATCTATACCTCTTAAAGTAGCAGATTCGCCCGCACTATCCTTATCATAGGCAACATGCACTTTATTAGTATACCTTTTCAAAAGCTCCGCCTGGGAAGGGGTAAGGGATGTGCCCAGTGAGGCAACTACATTTCTTATTCCCTCCTGGTAAAGAGATATAACATCGGTATATCCTTCAACTAAAATAACTTCTTTCTCTTCTCTGATAAACTGCTTGGCTAAATTTAATCCGTAGAGATTTTCTCCTTTGTTAAAAAGAGGGGACTGAGGAGAATTGAGGTACTTGGGTAAGGACTCATCCAGCACTCTTGCTCCAAAACCACATATCTTTCCTGTCGGGGTAAATACGGGGAAGATAATACGGGATCGAAAATAAGCATAGTATCCATCTTTCTCCCGGGTAGGTGAATCCGGTAAGGTGTTTGCTATTTTGCTGGGTAAAATTAAACCCAAGGCCTTTAATTTATCTGAAGAGATTTTCTTGTTAGAACAAAAATTTAAAAAATCCCGGGAGGGGGGAGCGTAACCAAGATAAAAAGTATCAATAATGGATTCTTTGAATCCTCTTTTAAGGAGATAATTTAAAGCGAAACTGTTTTCTTTTAGTTTTTGATGAAAAAAATCAGCTACCAGAGTATTGATACGGCAAAGGTCCTCTCTGTATCCTCCTGATTTGTCCAGAGTTGGAACGGAAATACCAATTTTTTCCCCTACACTTTTCACTGCTTCTGGAAAGGAGGCTTTCTCCCATTTCATTAAAAAGGTAAACACATTCCCTCCCACCCCACAACCAAAACAATGGAAGAGCTGTTTTTCTGGTGATACTACGAAAGAAGGAGTGCGTTCTTGATGAAAAGGGCAAAGAGCCTGATAATTCCTTCCGCTTTTCTTCAAAGAAATATAGCTTCCAATTATTTCTACTATATCACTTTCCTCAAGTATCCGATCAATTATGTTATTCGGAATAAATCCTGCCATTATATCCCCAACTTTGCGGAAAAAAATATTTCTCATATTCCCTTAAAGCATACCAATCGGTCATCCCAGCAATATAATCTACCGCCACTCGATCAATTCCCCCTTTCTTTATATTTTTCCTGAAATTGTTAGGAAAAAACTGAGGGTTTTTTAGATAAAACTGATAAAGACTACAAATAAGACGACGGGCTTTTTTAACCTCTTCCAACAAAATATTGCACTGATAAACTTTCTCGTACATAAAGTTTCTTAACTCATTAAACGACTTGAGAATATCCTCGCTCATCTCAAGATGAGGCTTCCACCAACTATTTTTTATTATATCCTCCACTAACGTTGATATTCTCTCTCGATGAGTTTCTCCCAAAATTTTTATAGGCTCAAGGGGAAGATCGTCTTTCTTAATTAATTCAGCTCTTAGGGCATCATCTATATCATGATTTACATAAGCTAAGGGATCGGCAAGTTTCACTACCTCTGCTTCAAGGGTATGGGGAGAATACGCACTTTCAGAATCTAAAATGTCTTCTCCCTCCTGGGAATGATTAAGGATACCATCCCTTACCTCCCAGGTTAAATTTAATCCTCCTTTTCCCTCAAGCTTCTCCACTACCCGTAGGCTCTGTTGGTTATGACAGAATCCTCTCGGATAAATCTCATTTAGCGCTTCCTCTCCTATATGCCCGAAAGGAGTGTGTCCCAGGTCATGACCAAGAGCTATGGCTTCGGTTAAATCATCATTCAATCTAAGAGCGCGGGAAATTGTTCGAGCTACCTGACTAACCTCCAGGGTATGGGTAAGTCGTGTGCGATAATGATCTCCAAAAGGAGCAATAAACACTTGAGTTTTATGTTCCAGGCGGCGAAAAGATTTAGAATGAGTAATTCTATCTCTATCACGCTGAAATTCTGTTCTCAAAGGACAGGAAATCTCTTTTTTTTCTCTACCCTTACTTTTTTTACTCTCGCACGCATAAAAAGAAAGATTCCTTTCCTCCCATTTCTCTTGGGCAACTCTATCAAAAAATGTATTTTTCAAGACCATTTTAACTGTTTGTTTTTCCCGGTAGTAACTCCTTAA
The DNA here is from genome assembly GCA_030615365.1 of Candidatus Aerophobota bacterium. The sequence goes on from JAUWZM010000009.1 coordinate 47,072, forward strand.
GGGTATCTATATCCTTTAACTTCTCCATGAATTTCTTTGCTTTCCCCGGGGTAACCGAAATTAAACCATCATACACAGAAGGACCTACTTTCATAAGATATGGCGCAAGAATAGACTTGTCTGTCCATCTGTTAAATTTAACTCTTAAGGGAGATATATTTATTAAAATTAAAATCATACTGCACACTAAAGCCCCTTCAGCCAGACCTAACAAAAATCCCCCTCCTCCCTCCACCCCCTTGGCAAAGGAACGTTTAAGTAGACTGTGTAAAACTGCACCTAATATTGCTCCTATTAAGGCTATTCCTACAAATATTAAAGCAAAGGCAATGAGGCTGGCAACTTTTGGGGAGAGGAAAAGAAAATTTTCTTGAATTGCCCTACCAAGATTATCGTATTGGTTAATAGCTAAAATAATTCCCAATATTATCCCACTTATCACAAAAACTTCTCTAAATAATCCCTTTATTAGCCCTCTTATCACAAAGGCGGCAATAATGAGTAGTAAAATTATGTCTAACCAGTTCATTGAGTTTTTTTCTCTAATTTTTCAATTAGCTGCTTAATTTTCTCTTTTGCCCTATAATTTTTTTCCTTTAATTGATACATTTCGGCGGCTATATTTAGACAGGCTAAGACGCAGATTTGACTAAAATCTTTTTGGGGAGAAGAAGTAACAACTCTTTTAATCTTTTCATCTACATAAGAGGCAACTTCTTTTATTTTCCCCTTATTTTCATCGGTCCTTAAATTATATTCCTGATTGTAAATAGTAACTCTTACCCCATTTTCTTAAAAACCTCAAACTTTATCCTTATATTATAGAAAAATATCAAAAATGTCAACCTGTAGTCCTCTATGTTGTCCTCTATGTTGTCCTCTATGTCAGATTTAATCGTTAATAATTGTTAGTTCACTTAAAGGCAATCACTATGCCATTTCGGAAGGAATCTGGAGCCACCGCTACCACGATATGCCCATACCCGCACTGTGGTAGTATAGCTCATCGGCAGTGGGGGATGGTTTCGTATCTAAGGAGATAACTACAAATTATCGAAATTATGATACTTTCGGATTGGAGTGTAGATTACAAGATTTGCCAATAATACACTGCAAATCTTTAGGCTTGTCATCAAGTAAATCTAAGTGTCTGCACTAGTGTGATAGTACAATTTTAAGGTAGGTATGGTAATTATTATTCAAATTACCGAATCCAGATTTATGCTTTTCGGGAAGTTATAATCTCATTCCACTCTTTCTCTTTCCATACCCTACGAGCTCTTTGAAGCTGGTCTAATAAAATTCCTCGTGTCTCTTTGTCTTTAACCAACGAAGATGCTTTAAAATAATCTATTAAATGATCAAGTCTCTTTAAGGCAGCCTCTTTGGCTTGTTCTTGTATCCTGGATACTTTTGCTGGATTCTTTGCAGCTTTACTTGCCGAGGAAAATCTTTTTTCTAATTTATTGCTCCATTCCTCTGGTACCTTTCCAGTATTAATAATTATCTCAGCTGCCTTATGCTTTTCACCTACCTGTTTGCCAACAATCCTGCCCATCCATACAGCAGTAAACTTAAAAATAAGGGTGAAGAAAGCGATAAAGACGATAAAAATTAAAAAGAGGATAAGAATTGACACCTTAGGTAGGTACTCCTTTTAAACTAAGTTCCCTGGCAAAATGACAGGTTACATAATGATCAGGTTCAATCTCTTTTAACTCGGGCTCCTTAGTTTTGCATATATCTTTGGCATAGCTACAGCGAGGATGAAAATAGCAACCAGGAGGGGGATTAGCTGGATTAGCTACTTCACCTTTTAAAACAATTCTCTTCATCTTAAAATGAGGATCGGGCTTAGGAACAGCAGATAAAAGTGCTTCTGTATAAGGATGTTTGGGATTGAGGAAGAGTTTTTCTGTTTTGGTCAGCTCTACAATTTTTCCCACATACATCACGGCCATCCGATCAGAGATATGTTCTACCACACTTAAATCATGGGAGATAAAAAGATAGGTTAAATTAAATTCTCCCTGTAGATCCTGCAAAAGGTTTAATATCTGAGCCTGAATGGACACATCAAGAGCTGAAACTGGCTCATCAGCCACAATGAATTTAGGATTAGTGGCTAGGGCCCGGGCAACTCCTATCCTCTGTCTTTGTCCTCCACTAAAGGCATGGGGATAACGTTTTAAGTGCTTGATATTTAATCTTACCACATTGGCTAAATATTTAACTTTCTCCTCTAATTCTCTACCCCTTGCCATCTTATTCACCAGAAGTGGCTCTCCTATGATGTCCAGGACAGTCATTCTGGGATCCAGGGAAGAATAAGGGTCCTGAAATATCATCTGCATATCCTTTCTCATTAGCCTTAGCTTTTTTTTATCCAGGTGAGTAATATTTACCAAATCAGCATCCTCTGTTCTGAAAAGAATATCTCCCTCTGTAGGCTCTATGGCCCTGAGGATACATCTACCCAGGGTAGTTTTACCGCAGCCCGACTCTCCTACCAGACCCATAATTTCTCCTTGCCTGATATAAAAACTCACATCATCCACAGCCTTTATATATCCGACTAATTTTCTCCAGAAACCCTTTTCAATGGGAAAATACTTTTTTAAAGAGTTAACCTCGAGAAGAATATCTTTCTTATCTGAAACCATTTCCTCCTCCATTGTTTATTTTTCTTGTAACCCTTTCAAATGAGGATATTAAAAAACAGATCTTATGCATAAAGAAAACATCTCACTTCATGTCCTTTTTTCACTTCTACTAAAGGAGGATCATCCACGTTACACAGACCTTCTTTGGCCTCCTCACAGCGAGGATAAAATGTACATCCCCTGGGAAGATCGAGGGGAAGAGATATAGTTCCTTTGATAGAGTAAAGACGCTCTCTTGCCTTTTTTCCAACTTTCGGAATGGACATTAGTAAAGCCCTTGTATAAGGATGCAAAGAATCATCAAAGATATCCTCTACATTCGCGTATTCTACTATTTTGCCTAAGTACATTACCCCTACCTTCTCTACCATCTCAGCGATAACTCCCATATTATGAGTAATATAAAGAATGGACATACCAAATTCAGCCTGCAGACTTTTCATTAATTCCAAAACTTGAGCCTGGATGGTCACATCCAACGCTGTGGTAGGCTCATCAGCAATAAGAAGGGATGGATTGCAGGATAGGGCCATCGCAATCATAGATCGTTGCCTCATACCTCCTGAAATCTGGTGAGGATACTCATCTATTCTCCGGATTGGATTAGGAATACCTACCTTATGAAGCATCTCTAAGGTTATTTCTCTGGCTTCCTTTTTATTCTTAGTTTTGTGAAGAAGGATTGCCTCCATAATTTGATTACCTATGGTATGAATAGGAGAAAAGGAGGTCATTGGTTCTTGAAAGATTATGGTTATCTCTTTTCCCCTGATAGATCTGATCTTTTCACCAGAAGGATCCAGCTTGACCAGCTCAAGAGAGGACTTTTTATCCTCTTTTGGATAGAAAAAAATCTTACCCTCTGTTTTCCCAGGATGAGGGGTTATTCTAAGAATTGATTGAGCAGTAACACTTTTGCCACATCCAGATTCTCC
>JAUWZM010000073.1 GCA_030615365.1 Candidatus Aerophobota bacterium
TCTTTTTTCTGTTCCTCTTTTACTTCCTCTTTTTTCTGTTCCTCTTTTACTTCCTCTTTCACTTCCTCTTTTACTAACTCTTTTACTACCTCTTTTTTCTGTTCCTCTTTTACTTCCTCTTTTACTACTTTCCTCTTTTCCCTAATTTTTAGTTTTCCCTTGATCAGGCTATCAGCAGCCTTATCTAACATAGTTTCTTCTCTTGATTTAACCACTTGACTTCTCTCCCTCCCTGGTAATGAGTATTTTTTTAATGTTCTGAATAATTTCTTGTGGTGTGCTAGTCCCACCTATAATTCCTATGGTTTCAAAACCTTTTAGTTCATCAAGATTTAATTCTTTTTCCCTTTCCACAAAGTAAGTTTTTCTTTGTAAAGATTGACATAGTTTAACTAACTGATAGGTATTGGATGAGTTATGTCCTCCCACTACTATCATTGCTTGTACTTTTTTGGCTAATCTTTTCACCTCTATCTGCCTTTGTCTTATTACCTCACATATGGTATTAAAAATCCTAATTTCCCCTTTTCTTTTTATTAAATTCTTTACGATATTTTGGAAATTGTCAAGCAGTTCAGTAGTTTGAACTATTACTCCTATTTTTTTGCTCTGAGGTAGGTCTTCTACCTGAGCAGGATCGCTTAGGATATACATCTTCTGATTGGGAATATTCGATTCCACTGCTCTTACTTCTGGATGAGATTTTGAACCAATCATTATTATTTGATAGGACTCTCGAGAGAGTAGTTTAGCTATTTTTTGCACTTTAGCTACATAAGGACAGGTAGCATCAATTACTTTCAATCCTCTTCTTTCTCCTTCTTTTATCAAGGAGGGGTCTGTTCCATGAGCCCTGGTGATTACGGTACCTTTGCTAATCGAGGTAAAGTTAGAAATCATCCTCATACCCCTTTTAGTTAACTTTTCAATCACCAGAGGATTGTGAATTAGCTCCCCCAAGCTATACACCGGATTTCCCTTTTTTTCTAATTCCGATTTAGCTAATTGAAGAGCATTTATTACACCGAAACAAAAGCCAATTGTGGAAGGAAGAAAAATTTTCATTGATTATTAGCTAATTTCCCCAGCTCTTCTTTTAATTTCCCCTGAAGAATGTCAATGGCCTTTTTCCCTTCTTTAAGGATTCCATTTACATATATGGGTTTTCCCGCTTGAACTTTTATTTTACTTAGTCTTATTAGCTTTTTTCCAGGAGGCAAAGCTTTTCCAGTTCCCTTTATTACCACAGGAATTAAAGGAACTTTGGTTTTTAGAGCTATATTTGCAGTTCCTTGGCGAAGTTTACCTATTTTTTGGGTGGTACTTCTGGTACCTTCTGGAAAAAGAGCTAAGATTCTACCTTGAGAGAGAAGATGCAGAGCTTTTTGGTAAGCCCTACGATCCAGTTTATCTCTTTTTAAAGAAAAAGCTCCCAATGCAGTAATTAATTGTTTAAGGAACGAAGTTCTAAACAGTTCTTCTTTAGCTAAAAAATTTAACTTACGAGAAGTAAGTAAACCTATAACAATAGGATCAAGGTAACTACAGTGGTTAGAGGCTAAAATTACTGCTCCCTTCAAGGGGATATTTCTCTTGCCTTTGATTTCTATGCCAAAGAAAATTTTAAAGATAATCAAAGCTAATCCCCATAGTAAATGGTACCACCAGGGAGTTTCTTTTATTTTATTTTTTTCTCTACTATCTCCCATATTTTTTGCAGGGTCTTTGGAATGCTAAGATTAGTGTTATCTATGAGAATAGCATCCTTTGCCTTTTGTAAGGGAGAAACTTCTCTTTGGCTATCTATTTGGTCTCTTCTTTGAAGTTCTCTTTCTATATTTTTTTTTGAACAAGAAATCCCCCCTTGCTGGTATTCTTTCCATCTGCGGTACATTCTCTCTCTAAGGGAAGCTACTAAGAAAATTTTTACTTTGGCCCGTGGAAAAACTACAGTTCCCATATCTCTTCCCTCAGCGACCACTCCTTTCCCTTTAGCTATCTCTCTTTGTTGTTGCACCATTTTTTCTCGTACTTTTTTTACCGTGGATAGGGGAGAAACCCATTTGTTTACTAACCGAGATCGAATTCGAGAAGTTACATCCTCATTATTTACGTAAACTTTCACTTTTGTAGAATTAGTAGGATTTTGCTTTAAAGATATTTTAGTAATCTCAGCAAGTTGAGAAAGGGCTTCTTTATCTTGTATATCTATTCTATCTTCTAAAGCTTTTAATGTCAAAGCCCTATACATTGCTCCTGTATCCAGGTAAAGGTAACCAAGTTTTTTTGCTAAAAGATGGGCAACGGTACTTTTACCAGAAGCAGATGGTCCATCTATAGTAACAGTAATGTTTTTTTTAAAGTCCATAGGAATTTATAGGCCTGACTCGCTGCTCTAAAAACGTTTTCCTGAGTTCTCTTAAGGTTTTCAGTAGTTAATTTTTTGGGATGGAAAGAAAATAGACTGAAGTTCCCTGATAAAGGTTTCATTTTCCTCCTGAGTCCCAATAGTTAGTCTTATATATTGAGGTAAATTGTAACTCCCCATTCCTCTTACAATTATTCCTCTTTTAAGAAGTTCAGCTATTATCTCTTTGGTTTTTTCTCCAGTTTTAACCAGAATGAAGTTTGCCTGAGTAGGAACAAAAGGAACTTTTATTTCCCTTAAATTCTGATAAAGAAATTTTTTCCCTTCCTTAACTAATCTTTTACTTCTGTCTAAATGTTCTTTATCATCGAGACTGGCTAAAGCAGCTACCTGAGCTAAAGAGTTCACATTAAAGGGAGAACGGGTTCGGTTTAAAATATCAATGATCTCTTTTCTGGCAATTCCGTATCCTATCCTGAGTCCAGCCAATCCATAAATTTTAGAAAAAGTCCGTAGAATTATTAAATTTTCCCCCTTTTTTACCCATTTTAGAGTTTGAGGATAATCAGGGTCTTCCACATACTCATGATAAGCTTCATCGAGGACTATAAGGACACTGGAAGGTAAGAATTTAAATAAATCCTCTATATCTTTTTTTTTGACGATAGTCCCGGTGGGATTGTTGGGGCTAGCAATAAATATAATTTTGACTTTAGGGGTAACAAATTTAAGCATCTCGGGGATATTTAGCTCGAAATTTTTGAGAGGAACAAAAATTATATCTCCTCCTGAGAGTTGAGTGTATATTTTGTACATTAAAAAGGATGGATCTCCTATTATTACCTGATCTTCCCTTTGAATAAAAAAACGTGTGAGGAGAGAAACAATCTCATCTGATCCGTTTCCCAGGATTATATTATCCTGGCTTACGTTGAATTTTTTAGCCAAACGTTTTTTTAAATAATATCCTGCTCCATCAGGATAAATATGAGTATAAGAAGCATGATTTTTAATAGCTTCTATTGCTTTAGGAGAAGGACCGAGTGAATTTTCATTGGAGGCAAGTTTAATTACTTTTTTTAATTTTAATTCTCTCTTTACCTCTGCCACTGGTTTTCCGGGAACGTAGGGCCTAATCTTTAATATATCAGGAGAAATTATTAACTTTTCTATAGGAAACGATGATTTGTTCACATATTTTTCCTTTTAAAAAAAATATACCTTAATTTGCTCATCCATCTGTTCCTGCATTAACTATACTTGCAAGATAGCTCCCTGAGAGGAGGGACCTACGAAATAGCTATAGCGAGCTAAGTATCCTTCCTTTGCTGTTGCAGGAGGTGGAGTCCATTTTTCTTTCCTTTTTTTTAGTTCTGTTGAGGATATACCAATATCTAATCTTTTTTTATGGATATCAATGATAATAGGATCGCCATCTTTTATTAAGGCGATTGGACCACCCATTGCCGCTTCAGGACAGATATGACCAATACATGGACCTCTGGTCCCGCCAGAGAAACGACCATCGGTGATTAAAGCTACTGATTCAGAAAGCCCCATTCCAACTATTGCTGATGTAGGAGAGAGCATTTCTCTCATTCCCGGGCCTCCCTTAGGACCTTCATAGCGAATTACTACTACATCACCTTTTTTAATCTTATTCTTTAAAATCGCCTCCATTGCATCTTCTTCATTGTTAAAGATTTTCGCCTTACCCTTAAATTTTTTCATTTTCTCTTGCACTGCTGATTGTTTTACTACCGCTCCTTCAGGAGCTAAAGATCCGAAAAGAATAGCTATACCCCCTTCTGTGTGGTAGGGATTCTCCAGTGGCCTGATTACCTCATTATCCCACATGGATGCCTCTTCAGCAATTTTTAGAAGAGGTTTTCCCGACACGGTAAGGGTATCTGAAAGTAAATTTCTCATTGTGTGTAAAACAGCAGGAATTCCTCCTGCCCATTCTAAATCTTCCATAAAGCTTTCTCCCCCCGGTCTCAAATTTACCAGATGAGGAGTTTCTTTCCCTATTCTTTCAAATGAAGAAAGAGAAAGCTCAACTTTAGCCTCTTTAGCAATAGCTAATAAGTGCAAAATAGTGTTGGTAGATCCTCCCAGAGCCATGTCTACTTTAATAGCATTTTCAAAAGCCTCTCTTTTCATTATCTTCCGGGGAAAGATTTTCTCTCTGACAAGCTGGACGGATCTAACTCCAGCATTATAGGCAAGTCTTTTCTTTTTAGCTGAGATAGCCAAGGAACTCCCAGTTCCTGGAAGACTCATTCCCATGGCCTCGGTGAGGCAGGCCATAGTATTGGCTGTGTACAATCCTTGGCAGGATCCTGCTCCAGGACAGGCCTCTCTTTCTAAGGAAATCAACTCTTCTTCTTTGATTTTTTTCTTTTTAAATTTTCCTACTGTTTCAAAACTATCTCTGACATAGGAAAGTCTTTTTCCTCGATATCTTCCCGATAACATAGGTCCAGCAGTAATTACAATAGCGGGAATATTTATTCGGGCAGCAGCCATTAACATCCCCGGAGTTATCTTATCACAGTTGGTTAAAAGGATCAGACCATCAAAACAGTGAGCATTGACTACAGATTCAATGCTGTCAGCTATTAATTCCCTTAAGGGAAGAGAGTACTTCATTCCCGAATGACCCATAGCTATTCCATCACAGATGGCAGGAACTCCAAATGTAAAGGGACATCCTCCTCCCGCTTCCACTCCTCTTTCCGCGAATCTTCCTATCTCTCTCATGTTAATATGCCCGGGAACCACATCACTAAAACTGGAGACAATGCCAATAAAAGGCTTTCTTAAGGAATCTTTTGAAATTCCCGTAGCATAAAGCAGTGCTCGATGAGGTGTTCTCTCCACACCTTTTTTTATCCTGTCGCTTCTCAGTTCCATAACTATAATTCTCCGATGAACTTTTAGGTTTTATAAAATAGATTAAATTTGGTGGAGGCAGGGGGAGTCGAACCCCCGACCTCGTCCACGCCAAGGACGCACTCTCCCAACTGAGCTATGCCCCCATTAAATATTAATCTAAAGTTTTTCTTTAACTGCATCAGCCCATAATTTTTCCAATTGATAAAATCGTCTTGCTTCCTCAGAAAAAATGTGTACTACTACTGACCCGAAGTCTAAAAGAATCCAGTGATTATTTAAGAAATCACTGGTATTTAAAAGGGGAACTCCCCTTCCCACCATTTCCTTTTTCAACTCCCTGGCTATAGTTTTCATATGGACAGAAGAGTTTCCACTACAGATAAGAAAATAATCAGTCATTGCAGAAATTCCTTCTAAATTTAAAGAAATTACATTTTTAGCCTTTTTATCTTCTGCAATTTTGATTGCTTGTAGGGCTAACCCTCGAGAGGTCAACTCTTTCTCCCTGCTTTTAATTCTTGTCTTAGGGGAAAACAAACTTTTATTGTACAAAAGTCTGTTATCGAGTCAAGTTTTGCTTTACATTTTTCTTTGGTACAATTTATTCTTATAAATATATTTTTCCACTGCATGAGGGAGTAAATATTTAATAGTTTTATTCTCCCTTATTCTTTTCCTTATCTCGGTGGAAGAAATGGCTAAAGCTGGAATTTCAATGAGATGGGTGTATTTCCTAAAATGTAAATCTATCTTCTCCCACTCCAGTTTGTACCCGGGCCTGGAAGCTGCTATAAACCTGGCAAGTTTGGGCAGATTCTCACTCCTGTGCCAGGTAGATATTTCAGCTATAGCATCGGCTCCAGTGATAAAGTAAAATTGAGTTTTCTCTCCGTAGATTTTTTTCAATTCCAAGAGAGTATCCCGAGTATAAGATTCTTCTTCCCTTTCTATTTCTATTGTCGAGACTGAAAAGTGCTCATTGCTTGCTGTGGCTAAAACTACCATGATCCAGCGATGTTTTGAAACGACAATTTTATTATTATTTTTGTGAGGTGGTTTACCTGAGGGAACAAAGAGCACCTCATTTAATTCAAATTCATCTCTAATTATCTCAGCTGCTATCAGATGTCCTTGATGAATTGGATTAAATGTTCCTCCCATTATCCCTAATTTGTAGAATTCTTCTTTCATTTGGCGTATTCTATAGCTCTGAGTTCTCTGATTACCGTTACTTTTATTTGCCCTGGATAACTTAATTCTTTCTCTACTTTTGCAGCAATTTCTCGAGAAAGCCCAGCTGTTTTCTCATCAGTTACTCTATTTGGCTGAACTATGATACGTATTTCTCTCCCTGCTTGAATGGCATACGCCTTATCCACTTCCGAAAATGAGATCGCTATCTTTTCCAAAGTTTCTATGCGCTTAAGATACGCCTCTAAAACCTCTTTTCTAGCCCCTGGACGAGAAGCAGAAATCGCATCCGCTGCTTGAATTAACACATCTAAAGTTGTTTCAGCTGGTTCATCCTCATGATGAGCAGCAATTGCATGGACTACTTCAGGATTTTCTCCGTATCTTTTCGCTAATCTGGTTCCTATCAGGGCATGGGGACCCTCTATTTCTTGATCTACAGCTTTGCCAATGTCATGAAGTAGCCCTGCTCTTTTAGCTAATTTTTGGTTTATCCCTATTTCTGCTGCCAAAATACTGGCTATATAGGCAACTTCTTTGGAGTGTAACAAAACATTTTGCCCATAGCTGGTTCTAAATTTTAATCTACCTAATAAATTGGTAAGTTCAAGAGGTAGATCAGAAATACCCATGTCAAAAGCTACTTGTTGGCCTTCTTCTTTAATTAACTCTTCTACCTCTTTTTTGGCTTTTTCTACCACTTCTTCAATTCTGGCTGGATGAATTCTGGTATCAGCTACTAATCTTTCTAAACTAAGCTCAGCTGTTTTTCTTCTCAAAGGATCAAAACAAGAAATGACAGCAGTCTCTGGTGTATCATCAACAATTAAATCTACCCCGGTGAGGGCCTCGAAAGTTCTTATGTTTCGCCCCTCCCTTCCAATTACTCTTCCTTTCATCTCTTCATTGGGAAGAGAAACAATAGAAATTGCTGATTCGGCTACCTGGTCAACAGAGCAACGTTGAATAGCTATAGCTATAATCATTTTTGCTTTTTTATTTGCTATTTCCCGGGCCTCGTTTTCTGTCTTTTGAATTATTTGGATAGCCTCCTCTTTGGCTTCCTCTTTTATAGTTTCCAAGAGAATTCTTTTTGCTTCCTCAGAAGATATGCCGGCCACTTTTTCTAATTCTAATCGGTATTGGTTTTCCAGCTCTTCAATTTGCTCCTTTCTCTCTTCTATTTTTCCTTCTTCACTCTTCATTTCCTTTTCTTTTCTTTCCAGATCTCGAATGCGTCGATCTAACGTTTCTTCTCTTCCAATTAATCTTTCGGAAAGTCTGTGAAGTTCATCTCTTTTTCCTCTGGTTTCTTTTTCAAACTCGGTTCTGATTCGGTGAATCTCTTCTTTTTTCTCTAATCTTATTTCTCTGCGCTTAGTTTTAATTTCTTCCTCTACTTGAGCGGCTTCTCTTTGAATTCTGTTTGATAGAGAGTTAGCTTTAAATTTGTCCCAGAGAATAGTTACTATACCCCCTACCAGCATTCCTACAAAAATGTATATTAAGCTTATAATTCTAATTGAAATCACCCCCCTATTTATTTTCAAAGATCTGTTCTGCGTCGTTCTTTTTAAAAGATACACTTTTTAAAAATTTTTGTCAAGAATAAAATCTTGTCTGTCAATTAAATTTTAAAATGTCACTACTTTTCTATGATTTAAAGTTTAAAATGTCAGTACATTATATCCTTGCCGGAAATCAGAATCGTGCTACTCTCATCCTCCTTTAAAAACAGTCTTATGGTGGAGAAAAGTATTTCTGAGAAACCAATAAATGCCGCACTATGTGTGACGACGACGTTAATAGTAGGACTCAGCACTTGGCAGAGAAATGTACTGTCCACTGCATATCAACCTGACAATTGCCATCTCAATCCAGTGACATTTTAAAACTTAAATGGTGACATTTTAAATTTTAGCTAACAGAATAAGATCTTGTCAAAAGATATAATGGGTGGTATAATCAAGAAAAATTAGCCATGGATTCACACAGAATAGCTAAAAAGATGAAAAATTCAGTTTATCCTTCTTATTTAAAACTGCACCAGAGTGGTGAATTAAAGAAAAGGATAAAAGAAGCGTACCGATTGATGGAAAATTGCCGAATTTGCCCCAGGAATTGTCAGGTAAACAGGGGTAGAAAGAGGGGATATTGCCAAGCCGGATTAACACCCCTCGTAAGTAGCTTACATTTGCACTTGGGAGAGGAACCACCTATTTCAGGATGGAGAGGATCGGGAACTATTTTTTTTACCTACTGCAACTTAAGATGTGTGTTCTGTCAAAATTACCCTATTTCCCATCTGGGCAATGGAAATGAAGTTAGTTTGGAAAAACTTTCTATTATGATGATTAGCCTTCAGGAAAAAGGTGCCCATAACATAAATTTAGTTACCCCTACTCATTTTATCCCCCAGATTTTATTTAGTCTGAATGTAGCTATAGAGAAAGGTTTACAGATTCCTCTGGTTTACAATTGTGGAGGCTATGAATCAGTGGAAACTTTAAAGTTATTGGATGGAATAGTTGACATTTATATGCCTGATATAAAATATGGAAAAGAAGAGGAAAGTAGAAAATACTCTTCAGCTCCCAATTACTTTGAGGTGGCTAAGAAAGCTGTGAGGGAGATGCATAGACAGGTTGGAGATTTAAAACTAAATGAGGAGGGGATTGCTCAAAGAGGACTTCTGGTAAGACATTTAATTCTTCCTCAGGAATTAGCAGGAACCAGAAATGTTTTCAGCTTTATAGCGAAGGAAATTTCTCCTAAAACCTTTGTTAGTATTATGAATCAATATTTTCCTGCTTATAGGGCAATTCAGATTGAAGAGTTAAATAGGAAGATCACTCTAAAAGAATACAATCAGGCTCTCAAGATAGCTGAGGAAATGGGTCTGGAAAATGGATGGCGACAGGATTAAAACTAAAAAGGTTTAAAATCAATGGATTATAAATCTGCCGTTTTTCAGAAAAGATTAAATTTTTATATGCAATAAAAAAGGAGGAATATTTTTTGAAGATAATTATAATAGGCGCGGGAGAAGTTGGTTATCAAATAGCTAAAATTCTATCCTCAGAAAATCAGGATGTAACAATAATTGAAAAAAATGATGAAATATGCCAATTTGTTCAAAATAATTTAGATGTGCTAACTATTAGTGGTAATGGAGCTAATACCCGTATTTTAGAAGAAGCAGGAATTAAACAGACAGATATGATAATTGCGGTAACCAATACTGATGAAGTAAATATGATAGCCTGTATGGCTGCTAAGCAATTTGGTGTACCTAAAAAGATTGCTCGTATTAGAGACCCTGAATATATGTATGACAATGCCTTACTTAAGGAACAATTAGGGATAGATTTTATTATCAACCCGGAAATGGCTACCGCTAAGGAAATAGTTAATTTAGTTAAATCACCAGTGGATGTTGCTCAAACCCAGGAATTTGCCGAAGGTAAAATTCAAATGTTTGAACTTAAAGTGAAAAAAAGTTTTTCCTTTATTAACCAACAGCTAAAAGATCTTAATTTTAAACATAATTTATTAGTTGCCGCTATATACCGAGGGAATAAAATAATCATTCCCAGTGGAAATGAAAAAATTATATCAGGGGATAACTTATATGTTTTGATTGAAAAAGGTCATTCCTCAGAGTTAGAGGAAATAACAGGTAAAAATCCTAAAAACATTCAAAATGTTATGATTTTAGGAGGAAGTGGAATTGGTATTCAATCAGCTTTAATATTATCCAAGGAAGGTATTAACACTAAATTGATTGAAATGGATAAAGAAAAATGTGAAATGATTGCTGAAAAACTTCCTCATACCCTAATAATAAATGGTAATGGAACAAATATTGATCTTTTAGAATCCGAGGGTATAGAAACTACTGATGGTTTTGTAGCTGTTACCGGATATGATGAAAATAATCTTTTAGTAGCTTTATTGGCAAAACACCTGGGTTCAAAAAAAGTAATAGCAAAGGTAAGCAAAGTCAATTATATTCCTATACTGGAAAAGATTGGAGTGGATGCTGTAGTTAATCCCAGAATGACTACTGTTTCTGCTATACTACGTTTCGTTAGAAAAGGGAAAATTGTCTCTTTAGCTTTATTAAAAGAAGGGCAAGCAGAAGTTATTGAATTGGTAGTTCAACCAACTTCAAAAATTATCAACAAACCCCTAAAAAATGCTAATTTACCTAAAAATTCTATTATCAGTGCAATTATCCATCAAAATAAAGTAATTATTCCTCATGGTGATGATATTATTCAACCGAAGGACAAAATAGTTATATTTACCTTAGCCTCTGATATAAAGAAATTAGAGAGACTATTCGACGCTAAGAGGAGATGAAAAGTGAAATACAGTATTGTCCTGAACACCATCGGTAGTGTTTTATCCTTTTTAGGATTAAGCATGATATTCCCTCTTATATGTGCTATCTATTATCAAGAACAAGTAATTAATGCTTTAATATTTTCTATTATTATTACCGTTACCAGTGGTCTTTTATTAAAGAAATTCTTTCCTCCAAAAGGATATATTGGACCAAAAGAAGGATTTGCAATTGCTAGTTTTGGCTGGATATTAGCTGGTGCTTTTGGAACTCTTCCTTTTTTATTTGCAGGAACTTTCCCCAGCTTTCTTGATGCTTATTTTGAAACTATGTCTGGATTCACTACCACTGGAGCTACTGTGCTTACTTCTATAGAAGGGAATCCTTACTCTATATTGTTCTGGCGAGACCAAATTCAATGGTTAGGTGGTATGGGGATTATTGCGTTACTGGTAGCTATTTTTCCTACTTCTGGAGCCGGAGGCATGCTATTATTTAAGTCAGAAGTTCCCGGACCTACCCCGAATAAGTTGAAACCAAAAATTAAAGAAACTGCCAAAATTCTGTGGCTGATATATATGGCAATATCTGCTCTGGAGGTAGTCTGTTTGTACTTTAGTGGAATGTCGTTATTCGATGCCATAACTCATATGTTTGGTACCATGCCTACCGGGGGATTTACCCCAAGAAACCTAAGTGTAGGTGCTTATAACAACCCTATTTTTGAAATTATAATAATTGTTTTTATGTTTATTGCCGGAGTGAACTTTGCTCTTCATTATAAAGTTCTTCAAGGAAATATAAAAGGTCTAATTAAGGATCGTGAATTTCTTTTTTACAGTGGAGTAATATTAATTTCTATTCTGCTTATTACTACACAACTTAGATTATATATTTATAGTTCAATTTTCACTGCTTTAAGATATGCCTCTTTTCAAGTAGTATCTACGGCTACTACCACAGGTTTTGTCACTACAAATTATGATATCTGGCCTGCATTTTCTAAAAGCATTTTATTAATTTTAATGTTTCTGGGCGCATGTGCTGGTTCAACTGGAGGCGCTATTAAAAATATCCGAATTATTCTTCTCTTAAAACAAGCTTATCGGGAACTTTACAAATTAGTTCATCCTCGAGCAGTAACCCCAATTAAATTAGGGAATAAGACGATTCCAGAAGAAGTAATGCGTAATATTATGGGTTTCTTTTTGCTCTATATATTTATTTTTGTAATTTGCACTTTTATAATGTCTGCACTGGGCTTGGATATGATAAGTGCAGCGGCATCGGTTGCTGCTACCCTGGGAAATGTGGGACCAGGTCTTGGTTTAGTAGGACCAGCTCAAAACTATGCTTTTATTCCATCCTTAGGCAAAATTACTTTAATTCTCTGTATGCTGTTAGGCCGATTAGAGATATATACTGTTCTAATTCTTCTAATTCCAGAATTCTGGAGGAAATAATTAGTTGTAACAGATAAATTTCCCTAAAATATTGAAGAAGAAGATATAGAGCGCTTCTCCAGTAAAGAATAAAAAAACTGTAAGATTTGCCGTTCAGAAAAAATCTGCTATGATATTATCATAATTAAAATTATGAAGGGGGTGAGAAAAGTGTGTGAAAAAGTTTTAAAGATATTGGGCTATTTCTTTGGAATTGTAGGAGGAATTAGTTTAGTAATAGGAGTAATACTTCGTCTTTCTCGAGGGTCTACCGGAGCTCTCACTGCTAATTTGCAAGCCAATGCCTTTGTAGAATTTTCTCAGGTTTGTCTTATATTTGCTATCGCTCTTGGAATAGCAGTAATTGTGGAAAATATGGGAAAAAAGCAAGGGAAGAACAAAAAGTAAAATCTTCAATCCAAGAGCTCATTAAATTTCTCTGTCTGGGTAGGGGAGGCTTTAGCCTCCCGATTGCTTCTTAACTCT
>JAUWZM010000122.1 GCA_030615365.1 Candidatus Aerophobota bacterium
CAGTCCTGTCATAGAGTGTTTCTTCTTTGCCAGATCAGCCCAGTAGTTATCATAATGCCAGACCTTAGCGAAGTCTCGATATACAGTATCACCTGTTAGAAGGTAGGCTCGATAAAGATTTTCCGATAAGGTATACCACTCCATATCAAGACTTTCTTTACTAAGCGGGGGGACGACTACTCCTACAGGACAATCTGAGGTTGCCGGAATCCTTCTTTGATTCAGATTATTAATTGCCCAATCGGTAATTTTCCTAAGATACCCAAGAGATTCCTCATCACCTGTGTATTCATAGATATCCACTAATCCTCCTACCATCTTATCAAACCCATAATGGTGGGTGGCAGGATTGGTGCCGTAGAAAAAGTATCCATCTTTCTCAATTGTTTTTCCCCATTCGCTCAAAAGATACTTCAGTTTTCTTAAGATGACATCATCACCTGTTATCCTGTACATTCTGGCAAATGCACTAAGCCATTGACCGAATGCATTACCAAATGTAGTAGGTTTCTTTTTATCTTTTGATCCCCAGGGTATACCTGCAGCAGTATACCATCCTCCAAGATTTTTCCCAGGGGCACTCAGCCGGGCTCTTTCACGAAAACCTTTTAGCATATCATCATTGGGAATAGCTAAATAGTATTGCTTCATTCGATTGAACTGCTCCTGAAACATACTTTTTCTCAATTGGACACCACGAAAATTAAAAGGTGTAATAACCTCTGCTGCTTTGAATTTTACTTTTTCTTTAGCCTTAATTTCCATATGATTTCTCCTGGTGTTATTTATAGTATTGTCAAAACTTAATTACAGAAAACGCAGAGAGTAAATTTTCCATCTGTCCACCCTGTGGTTTCTGTATTTGCTTCTGTGATCATGTTATTATTTAGACAGGGATCTCTGCCTTCTCTTTAGGGCAGAGATCCCTGTGAAACTTCTCACTACTTTTTCCAGAAAAATTGGTAGATGCGGTTAAATGTACCGTTTCCTACAGACGGATCAGTAGTGACAGTATCGGTATTAACATTCCTCAAGTTTACATTCACTATAACAGGAAGAGGAGTCATACCTACAACACCAATTTCCCAGATATTATCAGCATAGATATCGAAGACCTCTTGCAATGCTTGGTCGCTTTCCTCTTTGGAAAGATAGGGGACTTCATCGAGTAGGGAGTTCAGTCTTTTCACTTGATCCGGTGGCTCCTCACCACTCTCTCCTTTTGTATTCCACCAGGTTAGCCACAGATAGCCCCAACGCTCTCCTCTAATAAAGTTATTCATACCTGCTGCTATTGTGAAAGGCGCCCCACTACCAAAGCCCCATGGGGAAACCATAAAGTTACCGGTAGACATAAGAGTTCCTAAATAACCACGTTCTACCGCTTTGACAGAGGTCTTAACTCCAACTTCTTCCCAGTACTCTTTAATTAGCTCACTCCACTCAGCAGGCATAACCTCTGTCAGATTGAGTATTATCAGAAGGAAAGGTTCACCATCAGGTCTAAGGCGAAATCCTTCTTTATCTCGTTTGTCCATTCCCATTTCATCTAAAAGCGCATTAGCTGTTTCCGGATCATGGTCAGCATAAGCTCTACCCCATTCCTCTTTGTAAAAGCTACAAATTGGACTAACCGTTGCCTGGCGCGGCGTGGCTTTTCCAAAAGCAAAAATCTCATTGAATTCCTCCCGGTTAATGGCTAAAGATAAAGCTCGGCGGAATCTCACATCTCTTAAAATGTCACCTATAGCCGGATCCTCAGTATAGTTCTGGGAAATTACATAGGTAGGGTTTGCACCTCGGTACTTATCATTGGCCAACCCAACATAGTATCCCCCTTTTTCTGCTCCTTCCATAAAAACAGAGTAATCTTTTATGCTCATAAACCAATCTATATAATCATATTCTCCGGATACTATTTTTAAGGCCTTGGTCTCCTCATCACCGAATACAATCGCTTTGACTGTGTCGATATAGGGAAGTTGATTGCCCGCAGTATCTATCTTATAATAGTAGGGATTTCGCTCGAATACTACTCCTTCGGGTAGTGTTTGTTTCATTACCCAGGGACCAAGGGTAGGAATCTCAGGATTGAGCACACTACCTAACAGGAAATCTCTTTTGTTATTAAAGAGCTGCCACCAATGATCATAACCGGCCTCTTTCGCCAGCTCATCAGCCTCAGGATTGTAATCTATATGATACATTTGAAGAGCGTGTTTGGGTAGGAAAACATCATTTTGAAGTCCATTGAACCCTGAACCAGATAGACGCCAGACTATAGTCCAGTAAGGTCTGCTAAAGTGGAAGCGAACTGTATAATCATCCACTTTTTCTACGCTCATTAACTTACCGCCAGGCATCCATTTTTTGGGTTTAACTGGTACGAGGTCATCGTTTAAGATAACACCTTCCCAAAGGAAAAGAATATCATCGGCTGTGAATGGTGCACCATCCGACCACTTCATTCCTTTTCTTAAGTACAAAGTGAAAGTTTTTCCCTCGTCTGAGAATTCCCAATCCTTGGCAATATTAGGAACCACATTTTCACCTTTGCGATCTAAGTTAAGTATATACTCAACTGTTGTACGAAGTGAAGCTGGAGCCGGGAGAAACGTAGCTATCGCACCCAGGTGAAGGGTTCCCCCGTATGTCCCAACCTCCTCAAATGGTTTATCCACTAAAGGCTCCTCAGGAAGCCTTTCCTCTACCGGGGGAAGCTCACCGGCAGCTACCTTTAATCGTAAGATAGGAGCCTCATTAAACTTCTCTATCTTGTTTCCAGTGGCTTCCTCATACTCCTGCAGAGTAGACCAACCCCAGTTTGTCTCTGCTACCAGTGGAGCTGCTGCCAACAGACATATTGCCCCACTTAACAGCACGATCATCAATTTTTTTATCACTTTTTTCTCCTTTCTATGATTTATTTTTTATATTATGAGCTAACGGCCTGTTTACCTTCTCACCTTCTTCTGGCCTTGTTTTTAGCTCTTTTTACCAAAGAATCTATTTTACTACTGATTATTTTAGCAGATTTTTCTTTTTTGTCAGGTAACCGTCAAGGGAAAAAGTGTACTTCTCCTCAAGGCATCTATAGAGTTTTCGTAAGGATTATCTACTACCCTCGCAAAATCAGCTTTTTCATCTTACCTTTTAACTTCCTGAAAAAAACAGCCTTACTTATAATCCAGGGCTATCATTAAAAAGGTCTCCAATTTAGGAGAGGTGAATTCCAGATAGTCTTTTTTCACCTCATAGGCTAATTCTTTTTCCTCAGGAAGTTCTATTAATCTCTTAGGTTCCTTTCCATTTAGCTTTGCCCTCAGCTTTATTCCCTCTACAGGAATATTGGGCAGCTGCGCCTGAAAGTTAAGAAGGTTAATGAGGTAGCGCTTCTTATCCTTTTGATGAAAAGAAGTTACCTCTACAGATTTAGGAGCATCTGCTTCCAGGAAAAATGGCTTTGAAGAGAGCATCTTAATTAGATCGATGAAGATTTTTCTATGAGCCTGCGGCTGTGCTGTTTCCAGGTCTGCCGTGACATAGAGGACCTTTCCTTTCCCATGCTCATTTAAAACGATAGCAGGGTAATCAGTAAGAATACCTGGAGGGTCGTCGTGAGTGCAGACAAAACGAGTTGTGTCCTTGGGATCAGTATAGGGAAGGGCAATGGTTGCTAAAATCTTTACTTTTTCCTTTGCTTTCACCTTAAGCTGGGAGTTGAAGATAGTCAAAGGATATTTGACAGAGCAAGAGCTGAGAATATCCTTTCCTTCCTCAGTGGGAGAGAGGTAGGTAACCTCTTCTTTTGTCTCACCCACATAGGAAACACCCAAAAGCTCAGATAGAAGAAAATCTTTTTTCTTCTTCCCATCCTTGGTAAAAACAGATGCATACTTGCTGACATAGAGGCTCCCTCCCGAGGCAACAAAGCTCTTTAGCGCCTCAACTTCTTCCTCGTCAATAATGACCATATCAGGAAGGATGATGATTTGATAGGAGGAAAGTTCTTTGAGGTTCTTTTTAGTAATAACGCCAAAGGGGATATGGTTATGCAAGAGGGATTGAGCAGCACCGCGCGCAGCCTGAGAGTGAGGAAAAGGAGAAAAAAAGGTACTTTCTACCTCACTCACCTTTTTTCCATTATCTTCCAGATTAATTCCTGACTCAAAACTAACGTAAATGCCAACATCCTGACAGGGCTCTCCTCCAAGATATCTTTCATACTTTTGCGTTTCTTTAAAAATATCTCCCAACTGCTCATAAACCCTTTTATCCAATGTTCCTACAGGATCAATAGTATGATTAAGACAAAAAGAACTCCCATTGGCCAAGGATGAGTACACCTGTGCCTCTAATAGCTCTTTCGGTTTCATGGTGACGTGGTCATGGGAGTTAGGAAAACAGGCAGAGGTTATGAACTCAAAAGGTACATTCCTGCCCAGTTTGTAGAAAAGCTTAGAGAAAAAAGATTGTTGCAGAGAATCTCCATAAAGGTCTGAGGCCATATAGTCGTTTTCTTTAGCCAGGTCAATGCTTGCCCCCCATATCCAATTTTGCGTGAATGCACCGGATTGGTGCGTAACTGTAATAGCTGGCTTTAATTTCTTTGCCGTAGAGGTAATTAAAGAGGCAAATTCTGCCAGCCACTCTTCTCTTTTTCTTTGAAATTTAGCCCATTCCGGATTTTCCCAATTAATGACTGTGGGAATCTTTCCCCCTACTTCCAGGGCATATCTTTTTTTGCAGTGAGAGCAGTAGCACACATCAGGCCAGAAGGTCATATCGAACCACATACCCTCAAACTCATAGTTTTTACAGAGTTCTTCAACTTGTGCCACAGCAAAATCCCGGTAAGGAGAATTAGGGCAACAGACAAGAAGGCGAGAACGCCAAAAACGGCTGCTCCCTTTTCCCTGAGCATTGATAATTCGCCAATCAGGATTATTATCATAAGCCCAATTGTTAAAGATTAAACTATAGTAAAGTATTACATCTATCTCCTTTTGATGGCAAAGATCGATAACCTCCCCCACTATGTCTTTTCCCTTTAATCCCCTATGCATATGGCCTGTTTTAGTGGGCCAGTTACAGTGACCAACATGAGAGTGAGTATAGAACAAAGTTGAGCTCACCTTCGCAAGAGTTAACATATCTACATACTTTTTAGAATCGAACTCAGATAAGAATCTTTCATCCCAATCAGTGATAAACGTGTCAACTATGTTGTGCCTATAGCTTTTTTGGAACCATTTTTTTTCCATTTTTTCCTCCACTTATTTAAAGAAGTATTGTTAAAGCTAACCATAGAAGATTGATTTTCTCTCCGTGATTTCTATATTTCTCCATGTTATTTTTAAGACATGGTTCATTCTTTTGTGGAAAGTCCCAAAAAGAGGAATTAATCTTTCAACGCTTCTCCCTTCGGAAACTTTCCTTTGTCCCAGCTAAACGGCCCACCTATCTTTTCACCTCCCTCCGGCCTTATTTTTAGCTCTCTTCTTGCCAAAGATCTAACTTCATTATTAATGCTAACACATTTTTTTTGTCAACCAACTATAGCACGAAAATTTTAATAGACACCCACGCCTTTACAGGCGTGGTGCTTTCATAATTCAAGCTGCGCTTGTCCTGCAATTCTTGCAGGAAGTTGCTCCTATCCCCACCTGTAAAGATGGGGAGTTCCCGTTAAATTAAAATTATCCAATCCAGTATTTTCCAAACTTTTGCAATGTTTCCCACCATGCAATAAGGTTTTTTGTAGGAACTACACTCTGAATAATATGTATTGATGCAAAAATAAAGCCGCCACCGGGTGCTAAATCATCAATTCGCTTTTTTGTTTCCTCACGTACCTCCTCAGGAGTTCCAAAAGCAAGTATATTGTTATCACAGCTTCCTCCCCAGAAGGTTAAATCATTTCCAAATTCTTTCTTCAGTGTTTTGGTGTCCATTCCTTTGCAATTAACCTGTACTGGATTTAAAATATCAACTCCGGCTTCTATTAAGAGAGGAATTGCTTCTTTTATTGCA
>JAUWZM010000090.1 GCA_030615365.1 Candidatus Aerophobota bacterium
CCAAAAACTCATAATAACAAACGCTGGTAGTACCCAGAACTCACTGGCCAACCATCCAGGACCATGAATACCAAGATAGGAAAGGAAAACATTAAACAGACCGAATTGAGAATTAAATATCCACACCCATAGAAGAGCAACAGCAACACCGGATATGACACAGGGCAGATAATAAATTGTTCTAAATAAAGATAAGGCTCGGATCTTTGCGTTAAGAAATAATGCAATAACTAAACCAATTGCTATGTGAAGGGGAACAATTATCATATAGATAGCGGTTACTTTGAGAGATTGCCAGAAATATTGATCCTCGAAAATCTTCGTATAATTGCGAAATCCCACAAATTTAGGAGCGCTTACCACCGACCATTTCATTAAGCTTAGTACTGCCGCGGCAATAACAGGGGCTGCGGTAAACGCAATGAAACCAATAATCCAAGGCATAATAAACAAATAGCCTGCCATTGCCTCTCTTTTTTCCATTTTAGATTTTACTCTCATTAAAGCATCTCCTTTAAATTTGTTATTTAAAGCTATCTATGTTCATCTGCGTAAATCCGTGGCCAAATAGACTTTACCTTTAATATCTTCCATACGTTTGCGCAGTCTCTATCATGGCTAAGTAGTTCTCTGGAGGAACATCATCGGTAATTGAATGACTGGAAGCAACTACATAGCCTCCTCCAGGGGCTAATCTATCTATATGCTCTTTGGTATCCTCAATGACCTCATCTGGTGTGCCAAAACTCAATACCCCGGCAAGATCCATATTGCCTACAAAACACATCTTATCACCGTACTCCTTCTTTAGAGCATATATATCATTGCAGTTAGGTTGCACGGGATGAATAGCTTTGATTCCTAAATCAATTGCTATAGGAATAAGATCCCTTATGTTAGCACAGCAGTGCATATAAATAGGGATATTCTTTTCCCGAAGTGGTTTTAACATCTTTCTGGTTCTTGGCACCCAAAGATCTTTTATAAATTTAGGCTGCACCAAGAACCCATTATTAAATGCTATATCATCATCCAACCAGAAACAGTCTATATCTCGTTTACTGAGCTCTGTAGTTATTTTAAGGCTATAATCGATAAAGATATCCATTACATGCTCAACCAGTTTAATGTCATCGTAGAGTTTGAGCATGAAATTCTCTATACCTAAAACTTCATAGGTATTGCAAAAGCAGGAACGACACAGAGGTCCTACTCCTATATTGGTGCCTTTGCATACATCTAAATACCAATCGATTAGCTCCATCATTTTTTCTACTCTTCGGGGAGGAAGATCTACCTTATCTAAATCTTCCCATCCTCTGACTATACCATCTTGGCCGTAGGAGTCTATTTCCGGTCTAGGATCCCGCGTTCTCGGAAGCCAGGTTAACATCGGTGAGGCAGCATCCACACCCATTGCTTGAAGTAATTTTAAATTCTCATCCGGGGGAAGCATAATGCTATATGCGAGTTTGTTATTTCTCATTAAAGGAATCTTAGAAATCTTCTTCTCTAATTCTTTCTCGGATTCCTCATTAGAAAAAAGATACAGAAGATGTTTCATCTCCTCAGATTTCATAATCTTGTTCAGGCGTTTTTCTCCTAAGAAATACCTCATAGTTCTTTCCATCACAAAATGCTCAAAATTCGGCACTCGGTCAGCTTCCTTTAAAGAACAAGTCTTAAGCAATCGTTTGACATTAGAATCTCGCATAATCACTTTTTCCTCCTATTATAATTCTTATAATATCATAATATTATAATACATAGTGTTGTCAAACTTAAGGAAAGAGCTTTTTTTACTGTTCATACCCCTCCTGAAAAAATTATCTTTAATTATTCACCATCATAGAAAAATACTCTTCCTCCATGAACGATTTCAGGACAAGCTGATAGACATTGGCATTCATACTCTTTTGTTCCTCGTGAGTGAGAAATTGTATGGATTTATCTTGCATGCAATTCAATTACCGTGCAGGAATGAGGGGGAAAAGTATAGGTAAACTTAGAGCCAGCGTTCTTAATCATCCCTGCTTTAATTTTAACCTTTTCAGGATTTTCAAAGTCATTTGCCGCCATCGCATCAGGTCCATTGAGCTCATAAATATGAGCCTCGGCAGAGGGAGCGAACACATCCAGAACAACAGGGCAGTCTATCTCTTTTTCCTCATGGTAGTTAATTGCCGCTATATAGAGTTTATCCTCTTTTTCAGTGAGTGTAGCTGAGGCGTCCAGATAAGGAACATTATGAAGTTTGTACGTCCTATCTTGCAGTATCTTCCCTTCAATGTCATAGTGCTCTGATTGAACAAGTGTATCAAGGGCAATAGTACCGCTGTGTTTCACAAACAACTCAAAGGCTCTATAAATGGTAGTGAGATAAAGCCCGTGTTTTTCGGTGTGGATAGCTCCCAGTATATTTACTGGCATAGAGAGATTAGCCATGGTTGCTGTGTGAGATAATCGGTGCAGTACGAGGAATACACCTGCAGCAAATAATCCATCTTTGAGGGCATGATTTTCCTCAAAATTATTCTCTACAGTAGTTTGATCCACAATATTCCATTCATCAAGAGCGATTTTTATTTTTTCTTCTTTTGCAACTGGTTGAGTTATATCTATTACCTTGCTTAAAATTTCTAACCTTTTTTCCAACCAATAAACAGAAGCTACTGTCTCGTAGTAGCCAATTCGACCGATGGAACCAGGATACTGATGATTAGAAATGTAGTCTATGTGCTGTCCGGCAATTTTAATTACTTCCATATCCCAATCAGGATTATCAGCTCCTACCCCTATAATTTTTATAGTAGGATCTACTTTTTTCATAAACTGAGCATATTCCCTTAAAACTTCAGCGTACTCCTTAGCTTTTCTATGGCCTGCCTGCCAGAGTCCAAAATTCTCATTCCCCACTCCCCAGTATTTAACATTATAAGGCTCGGGATGACCATATTTTCCCCTTAACTTTGCATAGTAGGTATTCGAGCTGCTATTGCAATATTCCAACCAGTGTATAGCTTCATCTAAATTGCCCGTTCCTATGTTAACACAAATATAAGGCTCTGTTCCCACTGCTCGGCAGTAAGTAATAAACTCATCGGTGCCAAATCTGTTTGTCTCTTCCGCCATCCAGGCAAGGTCAAATCGGACTGGTCTTTTATCCTTGGGTCCAATGCCGTCCTCCCAGTGATAGTTAGAGGCAAAGTTCCCTCCTGGCCATCGCAAGACAGGACACTCAATATTTCGCATTGCCTCTAAGGTGTCTTTTCTGAATCCACTTTTATCGCTCAAAGGGGAGCCTTCCTCATATATTCCTCCGTAAGTACATCTTCCCATATGTTCGATAAAGTGCCCATAGATATTGGGATTTATTCTCCCAATAATTCTTTCCACGTCAACTTTGATCCTGTAATCTTGCTTCATTTATTTTACCTCCTTATATTCAATCCAAATAGGACTTGCCCAGGCTTGGTTTCTGTCATTTTGGGTAATACGAAGATAGTAGTAATTTTTACCAGGCATAATCCCCTTATCTACATAATTAAATTTTTCCTTTTCCCCCGAACAAAAATGGTGATAAATATCCTCGTTATTTCGTACCAAATCTATCTGCTTTAAACTCGAGCTTCCCTGTACCTGCACCGAGAAGAGGGGGGGAATCTGCGTTTGATACTCCTCACCCATAAGGTGATCATCTGCTCTAAAATCAACAAATATCCTTATCCCCGTGGAGGCATATACTCTTCTTTTTTTTAATGCTTCAAAAATCTCCTCTCTGGTTAACTCCTTCAAATATAGTAAGGTTATGGCATCATTTTTTTCATGGCAAACATCATGGCTGTCGCTTCCTCCCATGAATCCCACCTTGTATCCCTTAGCTAAAACATCCTGAATAGAACAGCCCTTTACCTCTTCTCCGAAGGTAATGTGTCCAAAATTGTGGTAATACTCAAACCTTCCCCAGTGAGAGCATATCTCTATACAGGGCTCTACGCTTTCATCCCACTTATCCCACTTTGTTCCACCATTCCAGGAGCGAGTAACGTGATGGGCGGATACTAAGCCATTGGTCTTTTTGAGAAGATTGGAGAGCTGACCCTGGGTATGAGCTTCCCTGGTCAAGGGAGAAAAAAAGGGCTGATCATCAGTGGGATAAATTATACACCTGTGTCCATACTTAACTTTGCCATAATCACCCTGAGTCCATTCAAACCCGGATATAGCGATAAATTTTCCTGGTTCATTTATTATGGATGCTGTTCTTTGAATGATGGCCCATTCAGAAGAGAGCCATTTCGTTGTGTCACAGTGATCGGTAACAGCAGCAAAATTCCAGTGATAACGCTCACGGGCAAAGATGTAGTACTGGTCAACACTTCCACAATGCCCATCGGAAACTATAGTTTGCACATGTGGATTTCCCCAAAACAGCCCATACTTCCCCTCTTTGACTTGAATGACTTCTCTTTCAAAAATGGGAAATATCTCCTTGGAACCCGGTTCAACTTTTATTATTTCCTGAGACATATCCACCAATTTTGGCTTGATATACTGTAGATGTTTTTCCTGGAGAATATTCACATCCCTCTCTGGAACAATAACAGGTATAGAACGAAGGTAAATATGGCGATCTCCAAATGCATGGCCACCTTCACAGACCAACCAAAGATTTCCCTTTAAATCATTTTTTATAGCCAGCCATTGATCAAAATCTTTTGCTTTCTGAAATTCCCATAAGGATGAGAATTTATCTCCCTGATAGATGTGTCCCTGCAAGGTCCAATCCATGTGGCGGGTTAACTTTTGCCAAAATAAACAGACTCTTCCCCATCTATCACTACTAATTACAGGAAGATACCCTTCCTTGCTGACCAACCCTTCTTCTTTACCCTCCAATGAAACAGGGCTCACCCATTTATCTTTTTGCCAACCAACAAGATGAATGCTTGGCCTGACATTGGGACTGCCGGAATAGGCTACTCCTAAACGAGTACAACTCATATCTACCATGGGCTTGAGTTTGGTATAGATAATCCAGAGATTATCCTCCTGGTCTGTAGTAATCTGGGGGTGAGATCTATCCAACCCCCTTTCCCCGGGGATCTCCTTAATCTCTGAGCACTTGTCCCCTTCAAAATATCTCATATATATAGAATAAACTTGACCTTGAAAGCTATCCCAAACCACATATACTCTTTTGGAAGAGCTGGCTGCTATTACAGGACGAAAGCTAAAACTATTCTCTTGAGAGACACAAATCGGCTTTGACCATTTCTCTCCATCCCAAAAGCTTGTCTTTATCCTTTGCTCTTTTTTCTGATAAGATTCCCAGGCACACCATATCCTTTTTTGGCTATCTCTGGTCACCGATGGCCAAAAACCATTATCTTCCTCTTCGCTAATGATAACTTCCTCTGAAAATTTTTTCCCCTCAAGACAGCTTCCCAGGATTTTCCATTTTCCTTTCCTTTGCCCTGCCCAAATAACCCAAATTTTTCCCTGAGAATCAGAGCAAATACCTGGTTTTATATTTATCCCTGATTCTCTGCTTACCTGTATGGGAAGGGAAAAACTGTCCTTCCCATACACTATAGTTGGCCGAATCTCCTCCTCAGAAGGTAAACCTTCTGGATGATGGCAGCTCACATAAATATCATCCCTGCCATTCCTACTACTTACCCATCCTACCCAAACCTGATTTGCCTCATCAACATATAAAGAGGGATAGCCATTATTGGTACCCTCTTCACTTAACTTACAGTAAAGAGATTTATGAAGTAGAAAAAAATCAACAGAATTTTTTTGAATCAATTTCTCTCTCCTTGAATTGCACGCGTTGTTATTCTAATAACCGTGTACATTCTTATTTTTTCGCATAAAACTAATTAACTTTTATCTCTATAACAGTCAATGAATGAGCAGGAAATTGATAGTCGAACTGCTCTCCTGCAGTATGGATTTGTTTTTGATTAACTTTGACTTCATCGGGGCAATGAATATCATTATAAGCCAAAACATTCTCATGAGTCAACTCGTAAATCTGAGCAACCTTATGAGGATTGAATCCCTCCAGAATAATCTGCGTATCAAGACTATTATCCTTATGTTTATTTACAACTGTGATAAACAGTGTGTCTTTCAAATCACTGTAAGTAGCAGAGACATCCAGGTATTCAATATCTACCTCTTTGCCCTTCTTAATTAGGAAGGAACCAGCATCAAAACAGTAGCTATGATAATCGGATTTAACAAAGACATCCAGGGATGTCTCTCCACTGTGATTGCTGTACAGATCAAAAACATGATATTGAGGTCTTAGCACAATACCCTCTTTATGAGTGAAGATGGCTCCCCTGATATTCACAACGGGAGAGTAACAGGCCATGGTAACATATTTACTCATCCTTTGAAAAACATTCAAAATAGAAGCAGTAGCCAGAGCATCCTGAAGAGTGTAGGAGCTGTTATTATCATTTTCCCTTTCCTTTTCGAAATGCTGCCAACCCCAGAGATTCCACTCATCCCAGGTAATGCCAATTTTATTATCAAAGCAATTTGTGGCCGCATCAATAGTCCCCTTTAAAATCTTTGTTCTTTCCTCCATTATTTTTGAAGCAGCCATTACTGCATAATAATCTTGAGGCACACAGGTAAAATTAAAATAAATGTGGGTAGAGACGTAATCAATATATGAACCAGTCGATTTTAGTACCTCATAATCCCACTCTGGATCATTAAAACCTCCGACTAACACAATCTTTGTCTCAGGATCTGTCCATCGTATAGCTTTGGCAAATTCTTTTGCTACCTTGGCATAATCTTGAGCAGATTTATATCCCAGTTGCCATTCTCCAAAAACCTCATTGCCTAATCCCCAGTATTTAACCTTATAAGGCTGCGATCGACCATTTTTTCCCCTTAACTTTGCATAATAGCTATTCCCCTTGCGATTACAATACTCTACCCAGTGAATAGCCTCCTCAATGGTCCCATTTCCTAAATTAAGGCATATATAAGGTTCAGCATTGATTTGCACGCAGAATTGAAGAAATTCGTCAGTACCAAAGTGATTATTTTCTTCCACTCGCCATACAGGATCATATTTTATCTTTCTCTTTTCCTGGGGGCCAATTCCATCTTCCCAATGGTACCCAGAGGCAAAATTCCCTCCTGGCCAACGCACAATGGGAGTCCTTATCTTCTTGAGATAATTCATAACATCTTTTCTAAATCCTTTTTCATTAGATAAACTTGATCCTTCCTCGTAAATCCCCCCATAGATGCATCTACTCATATGTTCAATAAAATGCCCATAGATATTGGGGTTAATCGTACCAGCCTCTCTTTCTCTGTCTATCTTTATCTTGTAGTTCATTTACATTACTCCTTGTTTCTCTACTAAAATCGGCATATCTGAGATTTTCAGGGAGAGTTCTTTGAGGGTAACCGTGACCTCGTTCATCTCAATACCTCGATTTCGCTCTGTAGGGAGGTGGATAATTCGGTAGTTACCCCTGGAAAGAGGAACATTTACAGTCTTCAATGATACTGATTCATCCGGCTGACGGGCAATAGGTTCCTCCAACCAGAGTGCCCATAGCTGATTTGTACCGACGGTAAAACGGTAAGCGCGTACTCCCTGATCTAAGTCAATTCGCTCAGCTCTTGATACTCCGAAGAGTTTTTTTGCCAGGAACTGGTATACAAGTAATGCTGGCCGTACACCAACAGTATCCGATTCTAAAGTATCACGCAGGCCCTGGATTCCCCATGTCCTTGCAATTGGGTTCGGATGCTGGAGTAGCTGGCGGTTATCGAACCAGGTAAAGATATTTATCCCTGCGGCACCCGATCCGACTGCCAGGAGAGTCACCTTGGCTGTGTACCGTGCCTGTTCAGCACGCAGCCACTTCTCAATCTCAGCATAGGTGTACCCACATCGGTCGTCAAGATATCTGAGCACATCCATAATATTCTTACCATCGGGATACTCTGGCTCCTGGAAAGTACCCACATGAGTTATTGTGGGTCCACTTGCACTATCACCGACAAAAATCTCCTTATTTTTTCCTGCAGGGCCCATCACCTCACGAATCCAGCGAATAGAGCCCTCAATTCCTGTGTAATGGTTCAATACGTGAAATTCCACCGCATCATACAGTTCCGTAGCACTCAGCATGGTCTTAATAAAGCGCATGCTCTCTGGAAACAATCCTGTATAGCCACCACCTCTCGGTGTTTTGAGAAGTTCCTCAACCTCAGCATCTGAAAGGGGGCCGCGGTCAAAAAGGTCAGAGAGCCATAAGCCAGCAAGAACGATCCGTGCCTTTGGATTTGCCTCAAGGACCGCCTCACGAGCTGTACGCAGTAGCCGCAGATACTGCTCGATACGGCGGTCACGATACTCCTTATCTGTACAGTCATTACAGGCAACCTGCCATAGTGGGTCGTGTTGCGATTCGCTCTCGATCTCCCAGTAGTGAATTGGGGAAATAAGACCAGGAGCATCGCCCACACCGTCTCCATCATAGCGCTCAACTACGGCACGAACATAGTCAGCATAGTAACCCCAGTGCTCTTCATCCTTTGGCGGAGACGATGCTGTTCTTCTGCCAGGATCGGAATACTTCAACTGCTCGCAAGCCCATGCATTCTTTGTGGTGAGATTCACAACCATGTTGGTAAAACCACCTGCCTGCCAGTTAACAACGGCTCTATCTAATCGGCTGAAATTATAGGTATGAACACCGTCTTTCGGCGGGTTGGGTTCCAGTTCGGCCCAGGAAAATCCAGGGCCATTCCACTTGGTCCAGTAAATCTCCTTGGTGGCATAATAGGGAGCATTTCCTCCCTCACCAATATAGGCATACTCAATTCCAAAATTAAAGCCGTTAAGATCGTAGCTCTCTAATACAATAGACATCTCTTTATCACCTCCACCAATAATGATAGTAGGCACAGCCAACAAAGAAAGAAACACTAACACCAAACCCGTCAAAATACCTCTGTTAGGCATTCTTAACCCTTCATTATGGTAATAGCTTAGTTTTTCTAAAACTATTTCCCTTTTCTCTGGCAATTGTAGCTGCCCAATTCATTGGGCGGGTTTAATACGCCGATAAATCGGCAAGCTACATGAAATTACAGAGCCTGCTTTGATCCTAATGCCTTGCTCTTCGTAATGGCAAATGAAGAATCTCACATTTTTTAGTAACACCCAACACTTACCTATTACTCATTATATTTTATAATTTCCACAACAGCAGACCACTAAGCTACCAGGATACAAATCAACTATCATTAGTATGAGCTTTGGTTATACATAATGCGTTCTGCTGTTGAGGTACAATTTGTTTTTTAGCTTCATTTATTCTGACTTAGCCAATTTTTTCTGAAAGTTTCCACAAGAATTTAATTTTTAATATTGTTCTTCTTTTAGAAAGCTCTCCCGGTGTGTTAGCTCACAATTTACAATGAACCTCCCTTTTTTATTTTACCTGTAGCCTACCATACTGCCCAATTTTTGGGATTCATTCTACCTTTAATATTTTCCATAGGTTTGAGCAGTCTCTATCATAGCCAGGTAGTTTTCCGGAGGAACATCATCGGTAATTGAATGACTGGAAGCAACTACATAGCCTCCCCCAGAAGCTAATTTATCTATATGTTCCTTGGTATCCTCAATTACCTCATCTGGTGTGCCAAAACTCAATACCCCGGCAAGATCCATATTG
>JAUWZM010000060.1 GCA_030615365.1 Candidatus Aerophobota bacterium
CAATATGGATCTTGCCGGGGTATTGAGTTTTGGCACACCAGATGAGGTAATTGAGGATACCAAGGAACATATAGATAAATTAGCTTCTGGGGGAGGCTATGTAGTTGCTTCCAGTCATTCAATTACCGATGATGTTCCTCCAGAGAACTACTTAGCCATGATAGAGACTGCGCAAACCTATGGAAGATATTAAGAGGTAAAGTGAATAAATTCCCTATGATAAAAAGGAATAATGTGAATGAACTACAAGATAAAGATAGACAGAGAGATTGCCACGCTTATGGATATGTTTGATAGCATTCATGCTCAGAATATGTGCAAGAGGAAACTTATTGGAGAAGAAAAAACGGCTACCCCTAAATCTATAAGACCTAAACACCTCATTTTAAAGACATTATAAATAACTCTCCGGATGATAGCGAAATTATGTCTATCGGGAGAAGTTTAATGAATTTACTTATGAAGAAAAAAGAATTTGAGGAGGCCCTCAAAAAAGGTATGAAAATTAAGTTAGCTTGCGCTTTGCCAGATGTGGTAGATTCCGCTCTTGAAGAGATCACTGCGTTACACAAAGATGATATTGATCCTGCATTAAGGGACTTGCAGATTTTATTGTTGTGGGCAATTAAAGAAAAACCGAGGGGTTCTCTTGAGTTTAAATATCATAGATTCCCTGTAATTGACAGTGCACTTATCTTTACAACTAAGGATGGACAAAGGATAATTTGGAGCTTAGTTTTTGGACGTAGTCCATCGGCAAAACCAGCAATTATGCTTGATGTTTATCCGGATTCATTGGGAGAGAAATTAAAAAAAAGCTATGATTCATTATAGAAGAGTGCAACCTCTAAGTTAATATACTCTAATGGCTTCATTAAAAAGAACGAGTTACCGTTGAATGTTTGCTAACAAAGGAATTTCTTATGCGCAAAATAGCAATTCTAAACTTTAAAGGTGGAACTGGGAAGACTACCACAGCGGTTAATTTTTCTCACGCTTCAGCGTTAAAACGTCAAAACGTTTTAGTGGTAGATTTGATCATCAGGGGAGTGTGGTGATTATTGCGGAATCACTCCTGAGGTCATCTTTTTTGATTTATCTGCAGACAAGAAACAACTAAAAAAAAAGTTATGATCATAGAATCCGCAAACTAATATTGCGATTCTCCTGTTAATCCGGCTCAGGCTATATTCTACATTAAATAGGTAATACTATCACCTGACCAAAAGTCAAGTTTTTTTCTCATCAGTAGCAGGTTTAATAGATTCTATTCTGTCCTGTTTCAAAGTTATTATGAGTGCTCTATTATTTGAAAGCTTGAGGTATACCTCAAATTAAATCTAATCCTTTTAATTATAGCTTCCCACACTAACAGACTATAACGTGGCAAAAAGTTTGTTGAATCAAGCAATTTCTATCCGCACGAGGTGCTTGTCTTTTGAAAGGCATAATTTTCTTCCTTTCTCCTTCGTCACCTTCTGTGTAAAAGTGCAATTTCGTTTTCTATTAACAAGGGCGAAGAATTTTGATGAAATAAATCCTAAAACCCGCAAGAATAAAGAGTTCAAAAAGGTGGTTTTGTGTCAAAAAAACAAAAACGAAATTTTTCAGATACAATAAAGTATCTCAACCAGGAAGAGTGGGGGAGATTAAGAAGTGGCATTGACAATTACCGGGATAAGCTCATAATCGAAATGCTATATGGTACCGGTATAAGAATTTAGGAACTGACAAAGCTAAGAATTGAGGATATAGATTTCAAAGAAAGATTTATTAAGATTCCCACCGAGAATACAAAGACAAAAACAGGTCGAACTGTTTGGATCCCACAGGAATTATTGAATGAGATTAAAGCCTACCCGAAGGAGCGTCAGCTATTCATGGGTACACTTTGTTATCTGAAGTCGCTGGAGCATTAGAGTCATAAATTTTCTGCATTAGATATACGTCCAAAAGCTTGCCAAATTTTCGGCCAACTTCTTTCATAATACCAATGTGTTGAAATCCAACAGATTCACACAGATGGACGCTTATCTCATTACCTTCTCCTATTCTGGCTATCACTGTATGAAGTCCTGCCTTCTGGCCCTTATGTATGATTGATTCCAAAAGTTTCCTGCCAATACCTTTTCCTTGGAATGCTTCTTCGACATAGAGTGAAATCTCAGCTGTATCAGAATATGCACAACGATCCGACCATTTACTTAGAGATGCCCATCCAACAATGACACCATCTAATTCTGCAACAAGAATAGGATATTTAGGGCCATGATCTGCAAACCAAATTCTTTGTTCATCCACAGTTTTTGGTTCAGTGTCGAACGTAGTGACTGTTCTCAGAATGGCTCTATTGTAGATCCCAGTTATGAACTCTAAATTTTCTGATTTTGCATGCCCTATAATTAACATTTTAATATCCTTAGTTATTTCAGATAACTCAAAACTATACAAAAAATTCGCCTTTTGTTAAGTTTGCTCTGGCGTTTGGAGATTTGACTTTGATACGATTCATGAGGCATTTGACAAAGTGGATCAAAATTCAATGATAGAGCCAGGTCAATTTGGGGGAAGATTAACAAATGATTATGCCCTATGTGTGTAAAAGCAAGAGCGTCCTCTAATGTAAAAGTTGTACTGTCTTGTACAGGTTTTGGGTTTTCTGATTGTGGGTTGGGGAAGTGTTTGAATACGATCATGGTTGCATTAGGTTGTTGACATTTGCAGCGCCTTCTTTGCCCAGTGGGGATCCATCAGTATTGCTGTGCCCACTGCAATCAAATCTGCCATGTCTTTGTTCAGAATCCTACGAGCAACATCCCCGGTTTTGATTTCACCCACAGCCACCACCGGTACTCTCACATAAGGCTTGATTTGTTCAGCTCGATACACCGTAGGACTAAAGGGATAATCGGGTGGTACTAATACTGGGGCATTGCTGAGTAAAGCTCCGTAAGAGATGCTTAGATAGTTCACCAGCGGTGAAAGTTTTTGTGCAATTTTTATTCCCTCCTCTAAAGAATCTATGCCTAAACGTACACCAACTGTGAAGTTAAGATTAGTTTTTTCACGGATAAGAGTAATTATTTCCAGCAGCAACCGCATTCTACCAATGGTGGTGCCACCATACTCGTTTTTTTGCTGATTTAGTTTGGGGCAAAGCAGCTGACTTAATAGAAATCCGTGTGCAGCATGGATCTCTACACCTTGAAAATCTGCTTTTTGGGCACGCATGGCGGCATCGACAAAGGCGCTCCTTATGGTAGTTATCTCCTGGAAAGAAAGAGCACGATTCACGGCGGTATCATTAATCTGAATAAAGGCCAACACCTTGTTTGAACGGATTACTTTGGCTATTTTGGATAATCCTTTGATGTGCCCATCTGTCCAGATTCCGATATTGGATTCGCTCAGACGATACTCGCGCCTCACGGCAGTAGTTTCCACGACAATTGTGCCAACACCACCCTGTGCACGGTCACGGTAATAAGCTATGTGCCTATCTGAGACTTTACCTGAAGGTTTGCTCCAAGGACGATACATGGGAGGCATGAGGATGCGGTTTTTCGCCTGAAGACACCCAATTTGAATTGGTTCTGCAAGAACATCTCTCACCATAATTCACTCCCCATCGATTTTATAGTAATGTCAAAAGTTCTTTTGTAATTTTCTTTTAAATTCTTTATTATCAAGTGTTTCAGCGAAATTGACTTGCCTCCCCTTACTTTTAATGCCTGTTTAGTTTCTCTTGGAATTGCAAAGATTACTTCGAGATTGCCTCGTCGCTTTGCTACTCGCAATGACAGAACAAAATACTGATTTGTCATTGCGAGCGATAGCGAAGCAATCTAATTTTTCATGTTTTCCTTCATGTTACTTTTGACATTACCTGGATTTTTTCAGAATCAGAATGGTAACAGCTATTTTAGTTTACTAAAAGTGCCTATTTTTTCAACAATAGTGTCCACTTAGTTGCAAAAAGCCAGTACACTATTACACAAAAAAATACAGTTGATAGGGCAAAGCAGTCTAATAGGTGATACAACAGGAAAATCAACTATCAACAACCTTCCGGGGTTTTCCCTTTACGCATTCCTCCACGGCCTCCCTGCTACTTTTTCACGGCTTGGATGAATTCATCGACAGGTACAGCAGGCAAGGTCATGGTCTGGACGGTTCCTCTGGAACTTAATTCAATCGCCACTTTGGAAATAACTTCGTTGTTTGGAGCATCAAGAATATTTACAAAATCGTAGAGACCTAAAAGAGCGTACTGACTTAGTATTTTTACTCCCATCTTCTCCACTTCTTCGTTAACCTCTTTTATTCTTTCTGGATTCTCTTTGACCCTTTTTCTTCCCTGAGTGGTCAGAGTCGTAAGCATCACATAGATAGCCATCTTTCTCACCTCCTTTGGGATTAGTCTTAAAAACTATTCTCATCTTATCCTGAAAAGTAGCCGGTGTCAATGAAAAGTTTTAAGGTTGGTTTTTCGGCTTATCTTGGCTTAGTTAGGGAGATGGGTGAAAATACTATTTTCTGTTCTCAGAATAGGTATGTGGTGAGTGTAAATCTGAAAGTCTGAAAATTGGCGAGATTTATTTGTTAGTATTTGATTAAAACTACAGATTTAGGCTCTGATTAAGGGTTTTACAAGCTCAAACTCACAGGTTGATTTGCGACCCCAACATAAAGAAATTAGGACCCCGGGTTCGACTATATAATCTAATATTGTAATGTTTTGAGTTTAAGAAGCAGTCAGATGGAAATATTATTTTTCCTCGTAACTTAATTTGCAATTTTGTGAGTTAGTTGAAACCACCCTTCTATTTAACATGCGTCTTGGCTGAAAAGAATCATAAAGCCGGAAATATAAGCTTTAACGTGACACTTAACGAGTTGTATTTGACAAAAATCCTTATCTAATGTATATTTAAGGTAGTTTTATCTCAAAATTTTACAAGGAGAAAATCTAAATCTTAGGAAAAACTGATCCTCAAGAAAACTTTTTTGACTCATACATCAAAGATAATTTTTTGCCCTAAGAGCATGAGCTCATCAAAATAAAGAAAATAATAAGCTTATAAAAGGGGTGATTTTCAATGAACAAAAAACCTAATATAATTTTAGTTTTGAATGATGATATGGGATATTCAGACATTGGATGTTACGGAGGAGAGGTGCAGACTCCTGTACTTGATAAATTAGCTGAAGATGGTCTCCGTTTTACTCAGTTTTATAATTCACCACGATGTTCACCAACAAGGGCCTCATTGCTTACCGGTTTACACCCCCATCAAACCGGGGTTGGTATATTAACTGAAAACCAATTACCTGATGGATATCCGGGAGATTTAAATAGAGAATGTGTAACGATAGCAGAAGTATTAAAAGAAAATGGATATTCAACTTATATGAGTGGTAAATGGCATGTATGTAATGGCTGGTTTGAGGATAAAAGTAATTGGCCAAATCAAAGAGGGTTTGATGAATTCTATGGTATTATTAGTGGAGCTAACAATTATTATAATCCGATTACTTTAACAAAGAATAATGAGAATATTGAACATGAGGCACAAGACTCTGATTATTACTTAACCGATGCTATTAGTGATAATGCTGTAAAATATATTAACAACCATAAAGACAGAAAAGATAATAATCCTTTCTTTATGTATGTTGCCTATACAGCACCACACTGGCCCTTGCATGCTTTTGAAAAAGACATAGATAAATATAAAGGGCGTTTTGATAAGGGCTGGGATGAACTTCGAAAAGAAAGAACAGAACGAATGGTAAATATGGGTTTAATAAATCCCGAATGGCAGCTAACGCGGAGAGATGAAACCCAGCCACCGTGGGATGAGGCAGAACATAAGAAATGGCAGGCAAGGAGAATGGAGGTATATGCAGCCCAGATTGACCGGATGGATCAGGGGATCGGAAGGATAGTAGATAGCTTAAAAAAAAATGATATGTTGGATAACACACTGATCATGTTTCTGGCCGATAATGGTGGATGTGCAGAAGAAATAGCTCCCCCTGCGGAGGTCTTATTAAAACTTCAGGTGGCACGTGAATATACAAAGACAGGGGGAAAAGTCCAGCTGGGAAATGAACCGTCAATAATGCCTGGAGATGAGAGTACCTATCAAAGTTATGGCGTAGCCTGGGCCAATTTATCTAATACACCTTTTAGATTATATAAACATTGGACGCATGAAGGTGGAATATCTACTCCTTTCATCATACATTACCCTGCTCAGATTAATAACAAAGGGACATTGAGGCATTCTCCGGGACAATTGACTGATATAATGGCAACGATTTTAGACATTACTGATGCAAAGTATCCTGAAAACTATAATGGTAATAAAATATTACCTTATGAAGGTGAAAGTCTGGTACCGCTGTTTGATAGTGATGAACGTGATAGAGGGATGCTTTTTTGGGAACATGAAGGAAATGCTGCTGTACGTGAAGGAATATGGAAACTGGTAAAAAAATATCCTGATCAATGGGAACTATATAATATGCAAGAAGACCGTACAGAAATAAATAATTTACTTGAACAATATCCAGACCGGGTAAGAAAAATGAAAAAAGCTTATGAATCCTGGGCTAAACGCTGCGGTGTAATATCAAGAGAGAATATTCTTAGTTGTTTCAAAAAAAGAAATAAAAATTAGTAAGATTATTTGTAATGTTTCAGACCCAAACAGAAATTTTTTGTCATACAAAAGAAGTTAAGCAAGTGGCTGACAAAATGGATGAGGAAACTGGCAATCCATTGTTAGAAGGCCCTGCTTCTCTGCAAAAATGAATGATACGCCTCAAAATGCTTTAAGTTTACTGGTAAAACCCGCTAATGCGGGCTGTAACATGGTCTGCCGTTACTGCTTTTATACCCCCAAAAAGAAGCTATTTCCGGGGAAAAAGAGGATGAGCGTAAAAATCCTGGAGAGGATGATAGCTCAGTTCCTTGATGTAGCTGGTACCGAGGCCTGGCTGTGTTGGCAGGGAGGAGAGCCTACATTGATGGGGCTGGATTTTTACCTGAGGGCGGTAGAATTTGAGAAGCGCTACAAGAAAAAGGGACAAAGGGTTTGCAATGCATTTCAGACAAACAGCTTGTTGCTCGATGAGAAATGGGCTAAATTTTTGCGGGATAATAACTTTCTGGTGGGGATAAGTATAGATGGTCCGGCTAAATTTCATGATGCTTACAGGCTAACTAAAGGAGAGGAACCCACTCATTCGTTAGTTATGGAAAAGATCAGGATGCTGCAGCGATATAATGTTCAGTTTAATGCCTTAACAGTTCTCACGGACAAAAATGGCAAAGAGCAGGAGATCTTGTTTGAGTTTTTTCAAGATATGGGTATAAACTATATGCAATTCATACCCTGTTTAGAGGTTAACGAGAGGGGAGATGGGCTGGCCTCCTTCTCCATTGATCCTGATATTTATGGAAATTTCCTGTGCCGTATGTTTGATGAGTGGTATAATAACGCAGCTCCATTTTGCTATATCCGTGAGTACGAGGAATGGTTTATAGGCTACGTGTACGGAACTCATCCTTCCTGTGCTTTTACTCCCTACTGTGTAGGGTCTTTGGTGGTAGAGTATAATGGCAATGTTTATCCCTGTGATTTTTTTGTGCAGCCTCAGTGGCTATTGGGCAACATTAACCAGATACCGCTGAGCCATCTCTTAAGTGGTGATTTGTATCAAAAATTTAGATTGAGAAAGCAAAATTTAGATAAGCATTGTCTAAATTGCAAATGGTTAAAATCCTGCTGGGGAGGTTGCTATAAGTTCAGGTTAAATGAAAAGGGCAAGTCCATCAAGCACAACTATTATTGCCCTGCATATCGGCGCTTTTTTGAATATTCATATGATAAATTTGCTCGGTTAAAGAAAAACTTAATAAAATCAAGGGAGAGAGGCGGGGACATATAAGTCATCGTGACAAGTCATTATTTAAGGTTAGATTCAAAAGACAACATCCCGATAAAAAGAGTAAAATTCAAAAGATTTTACCATGGGGGAGGAAGTACAAGAGCTAATAAGATACCTCAAGTTACTGATATAGAAACATTCAACAGAGAACAACTTGAAGATTTCGCAAAGGATCACCCTGGTAACGATATTCCAACTCAAATACTTCCCCAAAGTTGACACGATACAAAAAATTGGATAAAACAACTTAAGGATGAAGACAAAAATAAATACGAACCTTTAATAAGATTTTTAGAAAATATTGAATGAGTTAAAAATGTCGAAATTCATAATTAAGCCTAAATTAAGAAAATTCGATTTTGAATCTATTGTACTATCACACGGCTGGATTTTTTTAGAACCTTTTTCTTGGGATATCAAAAGAAGGTCTTTAAAAAGACGTGATAAACTTCATAACGGCACTGTTGTGGAATACATTATAAAAGAAAATAAAAGTAAAAATAGTTTAGAAATAAACACAAATGTATCTTTGGCAGAACAAGAGAGGCAAGAAGTAAAAAGTGATATAACCTATATGCTTAGACTTAACGAAGGCTTAATGGAATTCCATAAAAAGTGTAGGGAACATAAAGCATTAAAATATGTATCTCAAACTGGTGCCGGCAGAATGGTTCGTTCTCCATTTGCGTTTGAGGATATTGTTAAAACAATGTGTACAACAAATACAAGCTGGAATAATACAAAACGAATGGTAGAAAATCTTGTTAATGAAGTAGGAAAAGGAGTATTTCCAAGGGTCGCCGATATATTAAAATATAATCATGATAAATTTAAAAAATTAGGCCTGGGCTATAGGGCAGATTACATATTAAATCTTTGTAGATTAATTGACGATGGGAAAGTAATATTGCCAGAAAGACAAGAAAAAAATAATAGTATCTATGAAAAAATTTTGAGACTACGTGAAGTTAAAGGGATTGGTGAATATTCAGTAAATCATATCCTGACACTCTTAGGTGTTTATTCTGTTATACCCATTGATAGCGATGTAAGAAAATACTTTAGTCAATATATATTTATTAAATGTAGCAAGGTTACTGATGATATGATAAATAATTACTATTCAACATGGGGGAAATGGAAATTCTTAGCTTATAAATTTGAGAGAATGGGCAGAAGATCGAATTATATAAATACTCAGAACAATGAAAGTTGAAAACTCATATAAATTAGTTGTTGACAGAAGTAAGAATATAAAATTTTGGACTAGTATATCAGGAGGTATAAATGATGAACAAAGATATTTACAAGGTTTGCGAGCAGATTCGCGGTGCTAATTATTATGTTTCTTCTTATGCCAAGAATTCCATTGAAATGTGGGGCAATTATCAAAAAGAGATTATTGACCAGGAGTTAGGATATGCTGAAAGCTTGGGTTTAAACAGTGTAAGAGTTTTTTTGCATTACCAGGTGTACAAGAAAAATCATCAGGATTTTTTAAGCAAACTTGAGGATTTTTTATCCCTTTGCGCTAATCATAACATTAAGCCAATGTTAGTTTTATTTGATGGCTGTTTTGGCTTCTCTGATGAAATTAAAAATGGTTACTTGAAAGGATGGATAGCTAATCCTGGATATGATTTATTAGGCAAGGAACATTGGGGAAATTATGAGAAATATATAAAGGATATCGTTGGCTCTCATCTTGATGATGAACGAATTGCCTTTTATGATATTATGAATGAGCCTTTCAAGGCTTTTATCTATCTTTATCCGAAAAATGGCGAACCTCTTTCCATAGAAAATATGGCAACCGAACCTAAAAAAATGTTAATAGGAGGGGAGTACGTTAGATTTGTTTCTCATTTTGCTAATCTTGTAAAAAGTCTTCAGTCTAAAATTCCCTTAACGGTTGGGGTAGCATCTCCTTCACACAATAGAGAAATTTATGCCTTTGAGGATGTTTTATCTTTTCACAGCTATCCGTATAATTCCAGAGGAATAATGGAACATTTAAAAGAGGTCAGGGTAATATCAAAATATGAGAACAAGCCTATCTTGCTTACTGAGTGGGGTGGAATTCTTTTTCCTCCTTATCCAATAGGGGTGGAAAAACTTTCAGCGAAAAATCGCCAAATTATCTGCGATGAGGTCCACCTTGCATATTTTAAGGATGTGTTACCTTTGCTTGTAAAAGAAAAAATAGGCTTCTATGTTGCGCAGCTTATGGTTTCCAAACTTGCTCCCAATCATAGTTTAGTTCATCCAGGAGGAAAGGAACGTCCTG
Organism: Candidatus Aerophobota bacterium; assembly: GCA_030615365.1. Next base: position 10,247 of record JAUWZM010000060.1, read on the forward strand.
CGGCTTCTTTTTTGAGAAGATACCTTGCCTCTAAGTAATGAAGTCCTTTTTGCCACAAACATCAGGTTCTATCTTTTATGAGAAAAAATGGGCTAAAGCTTATGCTGAATATGATCCTGAAAGAGCGAATAAACTTTTAGACGAAATAGGATTGGATAAGCAGAATAAAGAGGGATATAGTCCTGGATGACCAGTACATAAGATTCTACGGCATAGATACCTGGGAAACAAAGGGAGAGGAAAGAGAAAAAGGACTTATTGTAAAGGAATATGTTGAGGAGAGGCTTCAAGAAGGAGGGGTGATTATTGAAATAAGAGCCAGAGTGGGGTAGGAATGGCGAGGGTAAATATGGAAGATGGTTGGGTGTTGTATATGTGAATGAGGAAAATGTTAATGAAGAGTTTGTGAAGTTAGGACATGCAGAGAAATATGAGGAGTAAGAAAAAGTTATTCTTAACTTATGAAGGAGGAAAAGGATGAACAAGGCAGGGTTGGTTAATGAGGTAGTAGGTGAAGTAGGATTAACTAAAAGAGATGTTGGCAGGGTCATTAATGCAATAACTAAAGTTATTTCAGGTACTCTTTCTAATGGTGATAAGGTGACCCTGGTTGGTTTTGGCACTTTTCAAGTAATGCAGAGAAGGGTAAGAAGGGGAAGAAATCCCCAAACAGGGGAGGAGATACAGATACCAGCCAAGAAGGTCCCCAAGTTTGTGCCAGGGAAGAGTTTGAGGGAGAAAGTGGGGCGAGAAGGTAATAAGGTGAACTAAGATGAAAAAAAGAGGACTATGGTTATTCGTGGCTACTGTGTTAGTTCCATCAGTGCTATTGGTTGCGCTTATTCCTACTGCAAGCAAAGGAGAACAAATAGAGGAAAAGAAAGTAGTTATGATCATTGCTCAAAGAAATTTTCGAGATGAGGAACTTCAAGAACCAAAAGCTATACTGGAAAGAAGGGAAATAAAAGTAACTGTAGCATCCTCATCCAAAGATACTGCTATTGGTCTGTCAGGGGCAACCGTTAAACCTGATATATTGATTAGTGAGATAAAAACTGAAGAATATGATGCTATCATTTTTGTTGGTGGGCCAGGTGCAATTTATTACTGGTATAATCCTACAGCACACAAAATAGCAAAAGAAGCAATAGAAAAAGGGAAAATTCTTGCTGCAATATCTATTGCTCCAGTTACTTTAGCCAATGCAGGTGTCTTAAAAGATAAAAAAGCTACTGTATGGCCATCTGAGGCATATAAGCTAATAGAAAAAGGTGCCATATACACTGGAGCAAAACTTCAAGTTGATGATAATATCATAACCGCTGTTGGTCCTGAAGAAGCAGAGGAATTTGGCGAAGCCATAGTTAAGGCTTTAATTCCTGTGGTTCAAAGGCCACAAGAAGGGTGCGGTTGTGGGTAAAAGGTGCCCAAGTTTTTGCCAGGGAAGAATTAAAAAGAAATAGCAGGATAAATTAGTAAGGCATAAAACATTACCTCATCCTCCAAATTTTTCAGACAGACTCACTTTAAAGAGAGTCTTAAAAAGAAAAACAGGAGGTAATTATATGCGATTTTCCTCTTAATCCGATTCAGGCTATATTTTACATTGAGACTCTGATCACGCTAGAATCAATCTGAAGAAGGTCTTCTTCGATAAATATAATTTAAATATAGAGGAATTTTTACTGATCGGAGCCTATATGGGTGCATATTGTTTCAAGAATGGCGTGGATTTTAAGATCCTTTGTGGTAAAAATCCTGATAAAAAAACTTTAAATGAACTTTCAGAACTTTTTGATGAGAATAACTTCAAGCAGTGCATTATGTTCTCCAGTATTTACTTTGCTTTGGCTAAGGAGAGAAATTTGACCATTAAATAAAATAAATTATAATAACTCCAAAGTTGAAAGAGAATTATCTAAAGTTTAAAACATTTAGTATTAAAGAAAAACAGCTATAAGTGTTGAGAAAGCTATCAAAAGAGATAGGAATCTCTCAAAGTTTATTAATTAGAAAGGGCGATAGATGCTCTAATCAATGATAAAGAGCAGCTAAAGAGAAAATTATTTAACCGATAAGGGGAGTAAAATTAAATTAGATCTCTTCCTTCAAAAAGGTAAATTTCAAAGGATAGTCGGTGCTTTTATGCATTGTCTATCCTTTTTTTATTTATTCGCAGAGGAGTCTAAGGAAATATCAGGGATAGTCGTAGTAGGGTCTGCGGACAATCCCGTGCCCTGATGGTCTGGTCCGCAGGTTCCTTTGCTTAAAGGAAAATAATGATTTATAAGAAAAATAAAGAGCTAAAAATAAGGCCGAAAAAGGAGATGAAAAGATAGATGAGCCGTTAGCTCATAATATAAAAAAATAAAAGATAAGGAGTAAAAAGTGATAAGAAAGTTAATGGTTGTGCTGTTAAGTGGAGCTCTATGTTTGTTAGTAGCAGCGCCACTGGTAGCAGAGACAAACTGGGGTTGGAGCACTTTACGAGAGTATGAAGAAGCTACTGGAAACAAGATAGAGAAGTTTAATGAGGCTCCCATATTAAGATTAAAGGTAGCTGCTGGTGAGCTTCCCCCTATAGAGGAAAGACTTCCTGAGGAACCTTTGGTGGATAAACTATTTGAAGAGGTTGGAACATACGGGGGAACCCTTCACCTGGGCGCGATAGCTACGTTTCTCCCGGCTCCAGCTTGCCTTCGTACAACAGTTGAGTATATACTTAACTTAGATCGCAAAGGTGAAAATGTGGTTCCTAATATTGCCAAGGATTGGGAATTCTCAGACGATGGAAAAACTTTTACCCTGTATTTTAGAAAAGGGATGAAGTGGTCAGATGGCGTGCCTTTCACGGCAGATGATATTCTCTTTTACTGGGAAGCAGTTATCTTGAATGATGAAATCACCCCAGTTAAACCCAAACACTGGACACCGGGTGATAAATTAATGACTGTAGAAAAAGTAGATAATTATACAGTTCGCTTCCACTTTGACAGGCCTTACTGGACTATAGTTTGGCGTCTATCTGGTTCAGGGTTCAATGGACTTCAAAATGGTATTTTCCTGCCCGAGCACGCTCTTCAAATGTATCATATAGATTACAATTCTGAGGCGGATGAGCTGGCGAAAGAGGAAGGTTACGATCATTGGTGGCAGCTCTTCAACGCCAAAAGAGATTTCCTGTTAGGTAGAGTGCTCAATCCTGAGATTCCCACCCTTGGTCCCTGGGTAATGAGACAAACACTACCCGAAGGAGTAGTGTACGAGCGAAATCCCTACTATTACAAGATAGATACTGCTGGTAATCAACTTCCCTATATCGACACAGTGAAAGCGATTGTATTTGGGGATGAGGAGGCCAAGGCCTTAAAAATAGTATCAGGAGAATATGATTACATAGATTGGTTTATGAGCATAAAAGATTACTCTGTTTTTATGGAAGGAGCAGAAAAGGGGGGGTACTATGTTGGGTTAGCTAATGATAAGTACCGAGGTGGCAATCCCTCTTATGTAATTTCCCAGAACTACACTGAGGATCCAGCCGTAGGTGATATTCTAAGAGATGTGAGATTCCGCCGAGCTTTATCTTTAGCCATTAACCGGGAGGAATTCAATGAGATCTTTGCTTTTGGAAAAGCCACGCCGCGCCAGGCAACAGTTAGCCCAATCTGTAGCTTTTACAAAGAGGAATGGGGTAAATCTTATGCTGACTATGATCCGGAAACAGCTAATCAATTCTTAGATGAAATGGGAATGGATAAGTGGGATAAGGACGGATTTCGCCTTAGACCCGATGGTGAACCTTTCCTTCTGATAATACTCAATCTTACAGAGGTTATGCCCACTGAGTGGAGTGAGCTAATTAAAGAATACTGGGAAAACATTGGAGTTAAAACCTCCATCAAAGCGGTAGAACGTGGTTATTTAGGAACTCTTATGTCTGCCGGTAACTTTATGGTTTCCCCCTGGGGCTTTGGTAATGGAGCACCTTTCGCAATAGAAGCAGGTATGAATAACTTCATTAGAGGAGAGCGTTGGGGCTATCTGTGGCTAACCTGGTGGAATACGAAGGGTGAGAGTGGTGAGGAGCCACCAGATCAAGTGAAAAGACTGCTCTTCCTACTCGATGAAGTCCCCTATCTTTCCAAAGAGGAAAGCGACAAAGCATTAAAAGAGGTCTTTGATATCTATGCTGATAATGTCTGGGAAATTGGTGTTGTAGGTATGACTCCTCTTCCCGTGATAGTAAATATAAACTTGAGGAATGTGAATACTGATACCGTCACTACTGATCCATCTGTAGGAAATGGTACATTCAATCGCATCTACCAATTCTTCTGGAAGAAATAAAAGAAAGAAAGCAATGAGGGTTTCTGTTTTTTCTTTTAAGCAGAAACCCTCGCCTGTCTAAAAAGAAATCAAAGTTAAAAATACCAGGAGAAATTATATGGAAATTAAGGCTAAAGAAAAAGTAAAATTCAAAGCAGCAGAGGTTATTACACCCTTCAATTTTTTTGGTGTCCAATTGAGAAAAAGTATGTTTCAGGAACAGTTCAATCGAATGAAACAATACTACTTAGCTATTCCCAATGATGATATGCTAAAAGGTTTTCGTGAAAGAGCCCGACTGAGTGCTCCTGGGAAAAATCTTGGAGGATGGTACACTGCTGCAGGTATACCCTGGGGATCAAAAGATAAGAAGAAACCTACCACCTTTGGTAATGCATTCGGTCAATGGCTTAGTGCATTTGCCAGAATGTACAGGATAACAGGTGATGATGCAATCTTAAGAAAACTTAAGTATCTTTTGAGCGAATGGGAAAAAACAATTGAGAAAGATGGATATTTTTTCTACGGCACCAATCCTGCCACCCACCATTATGGGTTCGATAAGATGGTAGGAGGATT
>JAUWZM010000004.1 GCA_030615365.1 Candidatus Aerophobota bacterium
AGATAACTTTTTCGATGCATGCTTTCAGTCAATGATAATAATGCATATAGAAAATAAGGGTAAAATGTTTGAAGAAATACACAGGGTACTGAAAAGAGAAGGAATTTGTTTAATAAGAATGGCCTCACATGACCAGTCTAAAGAAATGGATTGGTATAGGTTCTTTCCTAAATGTTTGGAGGATGACTTAAGACTTTGTCCTGATATAGAAGAAGTAATTAGGTATATGAAAAGAGCTGGTCTTGCAGACATTGCCAGCATCAAGGTGATTGAGAGAAACCAAACGAGTCCTCTGAGAAGGTACGAACAGGTCAAGGGAAAGGCGTTTTCGGGTTTAAGAACCCTGCAAGAAATAGTGTACCAAAAAGGATTGGCCGGATATAAGAGATATATAGACTCCTTAACTAATCCTCAAAACCTGGAGGATCTTGAATTGACATTATTGATTGGAAGGAAAAAATAACTATTGAATATCACATTAGCTAACATCTCCTAATACGTTTCAGCTCATTTTCTGAAAAGGAGATTTCACTTATAAGATACATTTCCGCATTTTGCTTCTCCACACACTCGGGCAACTTAACAAAAAGCGAATTTTGTGTATGATTTAAATTAGTATAGAGGAATCAGAAGAATGAAGGAATGGTCACCTGATAATATCAGGGTACGAGATTGCATATACTCGCCAAAGAGATATTGCCAATGCCGACTGTTAAGACTCCCTATATTTGTGAGCAGTTCGGAGATTTCCTATGAAACCTATATTACAATTAGCATTAGACCATGAAAATCTTAACCGTGCGTTAAAGGTGGCTAAGGAAGTAACCTCTCACAACCATGCATATCTTCTTTATTTTTCGAAAGTAAACATATTTTTTTGTTTCTTTGGTTCAATACATGCAGTATTATTGTAGAGCAAAGGAGGAAAGGTCCTGATATAGAACGACCAATAAGTGGTAGCTATGTTCGCATATATCTTGTTATTGAAAATCGCACGGGTGAAGAAATGAAACCTAAGATGCCACATATTACACCAATAGTTGTCATGGTTATCGGGTTATTATTAGTTCTCATAGTTTCTTTCACCTCTCTTACTAAGATTGATTTTACAATTGCACGGAATTTCATTTATACATCTACCGCATCGCAAAAGTTAACCACACAAAACCCCAAGGGGAAAAAGGAAATATTCCTTCATAAATTAGTTGAAGCTGCTATCAAACGTACCCACCATAAAGTTATTTATGATCCAGGATACGTGAAGATTAAATATCCAGGTGGCGATGTACCTGATAATCGGGGAGTGTGCACCGATGTGATTATAAGATCATATCGTAAACTTGGTATAGATTTACAAAAAGAAATTCATGAAGATATGAGTGCAAATTTATTCCTTTATCCAAAAATATGGAAGCTTACTAAACCAGACCCCAATATTGATCATAGAAGAGTACCTAATATGATGACCTTTTTTAAAAGAAAGGGAGAAGTTTTGCCCATCACAAATAATCCTGATGATTATTCTCCGGGGGATATCTTAGCCTGGGACCTAAGAAGAGGGGTTACCCATATAGGAATTGTAATAGACAAGAGATCTGCGGATAAAGAAAGATTTATGATAGTCCACAATATTGGTTCTGGACCAAGAATTGAAGATGTTCTTTTTGATTGGAAGATTATAGGACATTTTCGATACTTCGGGAATACCGGAAACTTCGCACAACATTTCCTGAACTCCATCAACCCATTTTTTGGAATCAGGTTTCAAATATAGGATATATTTCTTTATTTCACTTCAGTAATTGCTCTGTTTAATTTGTTACCTTGAAATAATTTCCAAGCACACCAGAGCCTCCAAACTTAACAAAAGATGAATTTAGTGTATGATTGATCTGCTAGATATTTAAGGCACACAGTAAAACAGGAGGTGAGCACAATAAATAAAGCCATGTACAGAATTTGTTTTGCAATGGTATTGGCAGCAACTTTTACAGTTGGTGTAGCGCAGGCAACTCAGAATATAAAAGGGGAAATAACGGATGTGACGGTTTACAGAGATCAGGCTCTGGTTACCCGTACAGTAAAGGTGGAGGGACCAAAGGGGCCTCTGGAAATTGTAGTGACCGATCTGCCAGAGAGAATCATTTCAGCGACTTTGTCCGCTGAGTCAAAGGGAAACACCAGGATTCATTCTGTTACCTATCGAACCAGGGCAATCAGGGGGGATACCCGTCCTGAGGTCAAAGCTATTGATGATAAAATCGCTGAGCTCGAGGAGCAACTAAGAAAACTTGAGGCATATATGGAGCTGCTCCAGATCAAAGAGGAAATCATCAGCCAACTGGTAGCATTCACCCAGAGTACCGCACAGATGGAACTTCAAAAAGGAGTCTTAAAGTTTGAAGAACTCCGACAACTCACCGAGTACGGTCTTGGTAAGTACGATGAATTCTTGCAGGAGTTCTTAGATTTAGAGGAGCAGGAAAAGGAGATCCTGGAGGAGATTGACCTTCTGATGCGCCAGCGCTCCCAACTTGCAGCAGGTTACAGTAAGATACAAAGGGAAGCGTTGGTATATTTTACCAAGGATACAGACCAACCTGTGACAGTCAGCGTGCGCTATGGGGTAGATCGGGTAAGTTGGTATCCTCACTACAATTTGCGCTCAGATGAGCAGCGCAACTCGATAGGTGTAGAGTACAATGCAATTGTAAGGCAGATGAGTGGAGAGGATTGGTCCGGAGTGCGACTGATCCTCTCGACAGCGCAGCCTATGTTCACCGCAGAACCTCCGGTGATTGAACCTTTGAGGATAACTTTAGGATCTAAGAAAATTTTAAAAGAGGAAGAAGTTAAAAAGACCTTAGAGGGATTTCAGCAGCGCCGCTTCGCCGAACAGAAAGCGCCAGCTCCCTCATTGGAAAACTCCAGTAAGTTGAACGTTTTTGCCGGCGAGGAACAGGTGTTGGAACTAACACAGCAAACAGATGTACTTATAGCTGCAAAGAAGAGAGTAATGCGCATAGAAGGTGTAAGCGTTACCTATCCACTGCCTCACTTAGTTAGCCTTGCCAGTCGGACCGATGAGCAGATTCTGCAGATTGCCAATATGAATATAGCTGCTCGCTTTACCCATGTTGCAGCTCCCGTGCTCACTGATTTTGTCTATGAGGAGACCCTGGCAACGAACACCACACCCTATGTGTTCTTGCCCGGCTCCTACAATGCCTACCTTAATGGTGAGTTTGTCGGACGGGGAAGAATAGAGCTCGTCGCTAGTGGGGAAGAGTTCAGGACAGGCTTTGGGGTTGATCCACAGGTGCACGTGACCAGGGAATTGGTAACAAAAACTGAGCGCATAGAGGGAGGCAATATAGTCTCTGAGTTTGAATACAAATTAACAGTATCCAACTACAAGGAAAAGATAATTCGGCTCAGGCTCGAGGATCGTATACCTTACAGCCCTGATGGCTCGGTTCAAATCACGCTCTTGGAAGCAAAACCAGAGATCAACCAGAATCCGGAGTACCAAAGAACGAAACTAAGCAAAGGCATATTGCAATGGGATTTAGAGATTCCGCAGCAAGCTATCAACGAGAAATCTATAGTGGTAATGTATCGGTTCAGGATAGCACATGAGAAACAAAAGGCTATAAAGGGCCTATAACTAATAAAAGGAAGGATAAAGAATGGCAAAGATATACTATGATTCAGATACTGATCTTAATGTTTTAGGAGATCGTGTGATTAGCATACTTGGCTATGGTAATCAGGGAAGAGCGCAAGCTTTAAATATGAGAGATTCAGGTGTAGAGAAAATAATTATAGGCAATATAAAAGATGAATCCTGGGAAAAGGCTGAAGAGGATGGGTTTGAAGTTTACTCAATAAAGGAAGCATGTAAAAAAAGTGATATTATATTTGTATTGCTACCCGATGAGGTTGCACCTAAAGTCTACAGGGAAGAGATTGAACCCTATTTAAAAGAGGGAAACGTGCTGAATTTTGCTTCCGGATATAATATTACCTACAAGTTTATTCAACCACCAGATAATGTTGATATAATTATGGTTGCACCAAGAATGATAGGTGATGGAGTCAGGCAACTGTATTTAAACAGAGAAGGATTCCCATCTTTTATCGCCGTAGAGCGCGATGCATCTGGTAATGCCAAGAATGTCGCTCTTGCCATAGCAAAAGCAATTGGCTCAACAAAAAAGGGTGCAATTGAGGTAACATTTAAAGATGAAACCTACATCGATCTGTTAGCAGAACATGCCATCTGGCCGCTTATAATTTCAGTATTAACAGAAGCTTATAATTTTGAAGTGAAGATGGGTCATCCAAAAGAGGCTGTCTTGATGGATCTTTATGTTTCAAAAGAACCAGCTGTCATGATGGAAAGAATAGCTGATATAGGATTATTTAAGCAGCTACCACTCCATTCACATACAAGCCAATATGGACAATTAACCAGATATGAAACAGTAGACAAAGACCATATAAGAAAATTTATAGAGCGACAGTATAAAGACCTTGAAAATGGAGAATTTGCCAGGGAATGGAAAGATGAGCAAAATAACGGCCTTCCTGTATTTAGAAGATTAACAGATAAAGCTTTCAGTAGTAGTATCACTCAAGCAGAGATAGAATTAAAACAACATCTAAAATAGTTTTAGAGATCACATTTACAATTCTCATGGTATCCTCATCTTATTTATAGAAGACAAATCACTTAGTGACGAAGCATGCGTGCACAGAACCAAAACTGGTGATACTGGCTTGTGTGCACGCGTTTGGTGGAACTTCCACCAGCTTGGCAGGTGAGCCTGGAATAATTAGTTGTCCTGGCTGTAGACTTGCACCATGGATGCGTAATCGCTGTGCAAGCCAACGAAGGGACGCCAATGGACCAGCATTCATAATTTCTGATCCCAGACCAGATGCCCTCAGTTGCCCATTGACAAATACTTCCACCCGTTCCCTTCCAAGATCTATATTCCTTAAAGGATGTTTCTCGGCTTCTACCACCAAACATGCGTGAATTCCATTGGAGGCAATAAGTTCCTGTGAAGTAGGGGGATCGTACCAAAATCGATAATTGTGAACTTCAATCCCCACCGATATAGCATCTATGGCTGAAAGCAGAAATTTGGTATCCAATCGATCGCCGGTTATTTCTTTGCCAATCCATAGAACGAACTCGGGTTCGATGGCGCAATTGACATAATCGCACCAATTCAGTTCTGTGTCTCCAAAATAGACATAGGGATACATCAATCGGCCATACATGGGCTCAGTAAGACCAAATTGCTGACGGATTGCTTTACTCGTACAACCCACTTTGTATCCAGCGATCCTTTCCCCACTATTAACGCGGGATTCGATGACCTTATCCTGGACACGATAAGCATCACTGAGAGTAATGCACTGGATTCCCAATGAACTTCTACGACGAGGTTCACCATCTCTGAAAATCCCAAGAAACTCATCGGACAGTATCTGCAATTCTTCTTGAGAGATCATTGTCTTATCCTCCTGAGCTAAGGAATTGTCTATGCAGGAAAAACTAAAGATATCTCGATATACGTCGAAACTCTTTACTGTATCCGGAAGCTGGCTGGATTAGTGATATTTATCCAACAGGATTAATTAATTTCCCCAATTTTTGAATTTCAGTTACTACCAAATCCCCCTTGCTAAGGAAAACCTGAGGTTTCCGATAGATACCAACCCCTGCCGGTGTTCCCGTACAGATTATATCCCCTGGAAATAAAGTAAAAGCCTGGCTTAAAAATGAAACTAAATAGGGGATATCAAAGATTAAGTGCCTGGTATTTGATTGCTGCATTATTTTACCATTGACAGTACATCGTATGTTCAAATTATGAGGATCATCAATTTCATCTTTTGTGACCAGGTACGGGCCTAAGGGACAAAATGTATCCAGAGATTTACCTCGAACCCACTGACCATCTCCAAATTGGAGATCTCGAGCTGAAACATCGTTAGCTATTGTATATCCAGCAATGTATTTGAAGGCATCTTTCTTCTTTACTGTTTTCGCTTTTTTGCCAATAACTACGGCAAGTTCAGCTTCATAATCAACTTGACTGGTAAGTTGAGAAGACCAGACAATAGGGTCATTGGGGCCAGTTATGGCTGAAGGGAATTTTGCGAAAATTATCGGACTTTGTGGGGGATCAACGTTATACTCCCTGCAATGATCGATGTAATTTAGTCCAATGGCAATTATTTTTTGAGGGTTATAGAGGGGTGCCTTTATTTCAATTTCCTCCAGCTTAAAAAAAATTTTCTTATCCCTTCTCTCTTCCCTGCTCTGCGTATTTTTTTTCAGGAAAAAACATGCCTCTTTGATTATTTCCATAGTTATGTGTAATCCTTCCTCCTCCGACTCCAGAAGTGAACGCATATCGTTAAATAATTCTGCCTTTTTGGAATTTATTTTCTGGAAATACAAACACGCATTTCTTAGATCGAGAACATAATCATTTACTTTCGTGCCTATTCTATTGATACTCCTGTACTTGAACGTAACTAAATGCATTGCTCTCACCTCATTCTTAGTTTTGTTAAATTTTAATGAAAATAAATGTTCTGTCAAAATAATAAAATCCGAACTTCTTGACAGCTCTCTTATTTTTAATATAATCCTAAAATCTTTAAAGAAAAGGAGATTTTTATGCCGTTAAGAAATGGGAGAGAGTTAAAAAAGGTTTTTCAGGAATTATGTCCTTTCACATCTGATGGAAAGTTAAAACCAGAGGAGGAAAGGATAAGTATACTGGCTTCCAATGCGAATATTCCTATTGAAATTCAAATGAAAGCTTTTGTTCAAGCTGCTGCTTATGGACAAGGAAGCCCTCATATTGTTCAAATCAGTAGCAACTGCTCAATGACTACAGGTAATCACCCCAAGGGGACGGTTTTTCTTGAAGGAGTTACAAGAAGTTTAGTCTCCCGTCCAGTATCCGTAGGAGCAGCCAGGGCCCGGAGAACCCTTGAGGAGTTCGTGGAGGATTTTGGAGCTGAACTGGTATTCGCCTCTTTGGATCATTTTACCAGTCCTTCTTTTGATATAGAGCTTTACGCCAGTCCTCAGGGAAATGGTGGCCTGGACAAAGTTATAGCCAAAGCCAGAATTGAGGAAGCCATTGAAGTAATGAAACCTGTATATGGGAAAGAGGTGGACATAGGCAAAGATTTACTTCAAATCTATATAAATTACCTGTGCAGTGATATTGTGGGTGAGTATAGAAAAGATTTTTTTGGGGCAGTAAATTTCGCTAAACCAGCTTGGTCTATGATTGATACTGGAGAACTTCCCCCTGTACTTAATTTTGCTTTATCTCGAGATCTTAGCTTTGGGGTGAGAAAAGAGTTAGACAATCAGGATACGATGATTGAGGCAGAAATATCAGCGACCGGGGTAAGCGGAAAAGAAGGAGGACCTCAAAAGCTGACTGGCGAAGAATTGGAAAATTACAAAGATAGGGTAGTCTTATTTGTTAAATTTATTGGAGCAGAAGGCATAGCCTATGACATAGGTATGAAGCATGCAGCTAAAAAAGGTGAAAAACACGAACCGGATATAGAAAGATTGGAGACTGTTCAAAAAAGTCTCTATCAGGAATTAGGTGAATACATTCCTTTTGCTCAACATGGAGGAACAGGAGCAGCCAGATTAATAAGAGGTCTGGTGGGGAAAAATAATATTAACACCCAGTATTTAGTAGATGGAGCTAATTACTTTGCCGATTATTATGAAAAGAACAAAGAAAAGATAAGGAAGGGAGATAAAAAAACTTGCGGGAGAAATATTTATATAAATATGGTTATCCCTGAGGCTGAACGTGCTGTAAACAAAATGAAGGAGACAGGAAGCTTCGGTTTGGCTCCTCAACTTTTAAAGCTGTTAAGCAAGGGAGATTAATTACTCTCAAAACTAATTTTTCCTTTTTAAAAAGAAGAGTAGGGGAGGGACTCTGATAAAAACAAAGAATAATTTTTCAAAAGTTCCTCCCCGTAAAAATCTATGGCAGCTACCCGAAGTTTGAAAAATAATTAGAAAATGAGAAAAATTGAGGTTCTACGTGTAAATAATTAGATAAGACAGGCTATTCCCCTAATTTGATCCTAAGCCCCGAGATGAAGAAAAGTAACACGGATGTGTGCAAATCCTCCACGTTCATAGTAAAATAAAGAAAGAGAAAATCAGGTAGGGAACATGAGCTTAGCCAAGAGTATCAATTATGCAAACTGTGTAACGTTAATGAGAATACTTCTTTTGCCTGTTTACTTTTTGTTTTTATTTTGGGCTCTGTTAGGGAAAGATACCAGATCTCTTCTTATCCCTTTGCTTCTCTACATTATTTTAGGTCTGGCTGATCTCCTTGATGGAACTTTAGCACGAAAGTTCAAACAGACTACACGCAGAGGAGAAATGATGGATACACTCGCTGATTACTTTCTACTAAGCGTTAGTTATGCCCTGTTTATATTTGTGAACATTGCTCCTTTCTGGATGCTTCTTATTATTATAGGAAAATTTTTTCTTTTTCTTGCCCCCTCAGTGATAGTGAAACCAAAAAAATCATCTGCCCTATTTCACGATTGGCCAGGTAGAATAGGAGCAGTCCTTTTTTTTCTTTCCGTTGGAGTAGTTCTTTTATATATGCTCATTAATCCTGAACCAATAATATACAAGACTTTAATAAATAGTATCTTCTTGTTTCTCCTCGTTTGGTCGATTTTGGCCAGTTTTTATAGAGTTAAGACCTGGAAGCGATTAGCTTCAGGGTAAATGCATAAAGAAAGGAGGTAATTATGTCCTTAAGGTTGGTTATTATTGTAGTGGTAGTGATAATTTTAGGGGTTGTCATGGGGAGTGGTTTTCTTCTCATACGGAGTTGGGATAGAGAACAACCTTCAAAGCGAGATATTTTGAAACCCAGCGTTCCTGAAATAGCAGGAAAAACTTTAATTATCTATCATCCAGGGGCTACTGGTTATACTGAAGAGGTAGCCTACGCACTTGGGAAAGCCTTTCAAACTAAAGGCTGGGAGATACATCTTGACAGAGCAAATGCGAAGACAGTTTCAGATTTGAGTGACTTTAACCTACTCTGTGTAGGAAGCCCAACATACGCTGGCTCTCCCCGTCCTCCCATAATGAATTATATAAATCGGTGTAGTGGTTTAGAAAATAAAAGGTCTCTGGTATTTGCCACCGGCGGCGTAGACCCTGAGGAGGCGAACAAGAAAATGCAGAGTCTTCTCCAATCTAAAGGTGGTAAGGTAGTTGGTTCACTGGCTCTCCTGGTGAAACAAAAAGCTCAAATAAATGAACTGACTGGGGAGTTTGCGGAAGAAGCTGTTCACCTTAATGGGAAGTGAAATCAAATCTTTAGGATGCTATGCTCAATATCCCTGTCCCGTAGAGACCACAGGGAGTATCCTGATAAGAAAATTAACCTATCAAGACATGCTATGTGTGCAGATAAGATTTCCTAACAATCAAAATTTACCTAATTTTAGATGCTCCTTTTACTCTTGACCAATTTCCTAAATTATAGGATAATCTTCTTAGAATAGATCCTCAATATCTTTATAATCTCTTAAATGCTATGAATATTCCATCAATTATCTTCGGTGTTATCGGTGGGCTGGCCCTGTTTCTTTATGGATTGCACTTACTCAGCACAGGATTGCAGAAAGCAGCAGGGGATAAACTCAGGATAATATTAGAAAAGCTTACCAACAGACCAGTTAAAGGTATTTTTGTTGGATTAGTATTTACGGCTGTTATTCAGAGCTCTTCTATAACAACTGTTACCTTAGTTGGTTTGATTAATTCTGGTTTGATGAGTCTGCAACATGCTGTTGGTGTAATATTAGGTTCAAACATTGGGACAACTGTTACTGCCCAGATAGTCTCATTGAAAATTGGAACTATGTTCCTTCCATTGATAGCACTGGGATTCTTTATTTTTTTCTTTACTAAAAAGGAGAAATATAAGTATACTGGTCAGATTATCCTGGGTTTTGGGATTCTCTTCCTGGGCATGCATACTATGTCATTAGGATTGGACCCCTTAAAGGATAGTGCGTTTTTTATTAATGTACTTGCCAGTTTCAGCAAGGTCCCTGTTTTCGGAATAATCGCAGGTGCTGTTTTTACAGGAATAATACAGAGTTCTTCTGCTACTACAGGGTTAGTAATAGCAATGAGCATGGACAACATTATTAATTTAAATTCTGCAATTCCTATCATCCTGGGAGCAAATATTGGGACTTGTGTTACGGTATTGATTTCATCTGTCGGTTCCTCGCTTTCTGCAAAGAGAGCAGCAATGGCGCATTTTATATTTAACATAATCGGTGTGGTTTTGTTTTTTCCTTTTATTAATCAATTTGCAAAGATCGTCTCTTTCACATCACCCAATTTACCAAGGCAGATTGCCAATGCTCACACAATATTCAATATTATTATGGCTTTTATTATGCTTCCAGCTGTGGGCTTGCTAATTATATTGGTAAAGAGAATTCTTCCCGGTGAAGATATAAAAATTGACAAAGGGGCAATGTACCTGGATGAAAAGCTTCTAAATGCCCCCTCCGTAGCAATAGGACAGGCAAAAAAAGAAACCCTACGAATGGCAAATATTGTAAAAAAAATGCTGCAGACCAGCCAGAAGGCTCTATTCACAGATAAGAAATCTGTCCTATCTGTTTTTAAAAATGAGGAATCAGTTGATGAGTTAGACAATCTAATAGAGAGTTATCTCACCAAAATATCCGAAAAATCTCTGTCTAAAGAACAATCAAAAGAGATAACTGCTTTGGTGCACTCTATATCAGATATAGAAAGAGTAGGAGATCATGCCCATAACATTGCAGAGTTAACAGGGTACATGGGAAAGGAAAAGCTTTATTTTTCGGAAATCGCAATGAAAGAACTAAAGGAAATTTTTGATACTACAAGAGAAAGTTATGTCAAAGCAATAGAGGTATTAGATAAAAAAGATGAAGGATTGGGGAAAAATGTCCTGAATTTAGAGGTAATGGTTGATCGTATGCAAAGAGAGATGGAGAAAACTCATTACCAAAGGCTGAAAGAAGGAACCTGTAAACCTGAAGTTGGCCCGATTTATGTGGATATCATAAGAAATCTTGAAAGAATATCTGATCACGCTCATAATATTGCCTACGTGATAATAATTGGTTTCTAATTTATAGGAAGATTAAAATTTGAAGGTTCTTGTTGTATCCTGTTCACCCAGGAAAAACGGCAATACTGAACTTCTCTTAAAGGAAGCATCTAAAGGGGCATCAGATGCAAAGGCAGATGTAGAGTTTCTCAGGCTACAGGAGTTTAAGATTCACCCCTGCCTTGAATGTCTGTCCTGCCATAAATCTGGTAAATGTGTCATAAATGATGACATGCAAGTACTTTATCCTAAGCTCATTGACATGGATGCAATAATTCTTGGCTCCCCTATATTCTTTATGAGCATTCCAGCCCAAGGCAAGGCATTTATTGACAGGCATCAGCCGTTCTGGGTGATGAAGTATTTACTCAAAAGAGAATTTATCTTAAAAGAAAGAATCTCGCGACAGGGCGCTTTTATATCTATTGGTGGGACAAAGTTAACGCACCTTTTCGATGGTGCTATCCAGGTGGTCAAATCGTTTTTTAAAGTTATGGAGATTGAGTATCGGAATGAGTTATTAATTAAGGGAATAGACCAGGATGGAGAAATATTAAAGCACCCGGATGCTTTAGAACTTAGCTATGAGTTAGGAGTCCGAATTACAAATTATAATCCATAAGGAGAACACAAAGAAATGCCTAAAAAAGAAAAGAATAGTATCTTTCCAAAATCAAAGTGGGGAAGAGGAGTTATTTTAGTATTTATAGGAATGATTTTAGGTATCGCTTTAGGAGCCACTAAGATTCCTTTATTAAGATTTAAGACATTTTCCTTTTTTGGGGAAAAGATTAAACAACTTACAGTGAAGAAAAAACCGTACAAAGGCTACGATGTTATCACCAGTGCCTCAATCATGGCTGAAAATCAAAATATAGAAAAAAATAATTAATTATTCGCTCGAAGGGTAATTATGTTTAAAGAAAAGAGTAGAATGGTTAATATCTAAAAGAGGGCAATCAGGCAATGAGAGATATTCAAAGTTAAAATTCATTGAGGTAAAAATGTTAAAGATACGTCTTATGGAAGAAAGTATGATGTGCTACACACAGACGGCAATTTTGTTTTGTTCCGTTGCTGACGGTGATGCCCGTCGTTATATTTTTTGAAAAAGGAGTATTAATCATGGTATTAAAAGTTGTTCTTGAGCCAAGCAATGAAGGAGGCTACACTGTTTATGTTCCAAGCCTTCCGGGTTGCATTAGCGAAGGAGATACAAAAGAAGAGGCCTTAATAAATATAAAAGAAGCTATTGAGCTTTATTTAGAACCCGTTGAAGATGATTTGATTCTTGCTCCTGACACCGAAATTATCGATGTAGCCGTATGACTAAAATACCAAGCATAGGATATGAAAAAGCCATAAAGGCTTTACAACGAGATGGATGGGTTATCCTTCGACAAAAAGGAAGCCACATCAGATTGCAAAAACACACTCAAGACGAAGTTCTAAAACTTACAGTTCCTGCACATCACCCAATAAAACGGTCAACATTATCTCACATTATAAAACAAGCGCGGTTAACAGTTGATAAGTTTATCGACCTTACCTAAGAAAATATAGCAAAAGTATGCACACTGGTTGCAATTTCGTCTTGTTCCATTGCTGACGGTGATGCTTGTCATTAGGCCAAAGGTAAAGGCATCAAAATTACAAAAGAAAGGACATTATCTAAAAATGGAATCTGAAAAATTAGAACCTATTTGTTTAAATTGCAACTATTTTTTTCCTGCAAACATGGAAGAGGTGACAGAATACGGCATATGCTTATATGACAAAGCATTTGAGCCATTTATTGATGAATTATTAGAAAATTATAATTATGATTCATGCAAAGAGTTGATAGAAGAAAAAAAAATTCTTGGTGACACTAAAGCATGTGAACATTTCGAAGAACCTGAAGAAGTTGAAATTGATGATGACAGTTATCTGGGAAGAGAATTAAAAAACTTAAAAAATTCAGGAAAATTGGATATGGATGCAATTGAAACAGCCATATTATCTGATGAAATAGAAAAAATTGATTGGAAAACCGTTCCAGTAGATAAATATGTAGCTCGATTAAATAGTCCTGATAAAAATGAGCAACTTGAAGCCATATCAACTCTTGGAAGTTTAGCCATTTCAGGCAATAAAAAAGCTTTTAATCAATTAATCAAATATTTTAAGAACTTGCCTTCTCCAATTACTTTAGATGAAGTTCATTTTAAGATAGCGGTTTTCAAACACCTTGAACATATGAAAGATAAATCAACTATTATTCTACCCTTAATCAATGAGCTGTATCACATACAATCAAATAATATTACAAGACAATGGATATCAAAAATATTAAGATATTTGGAGCGCTGTCCAATAGATAAGGTTCGTGATCCATTAGAAAAGTTATTAAAAGAGAAAAAGTTCTCGTATAGACTAAAAAATAAAATTAAAAATACAATAATTGCTTGTGAAGAAAATCAGTTTTGAATTTCAAAAAGTATGACGTATTTACTTTGCGTTGACAGGGCGAAATACGAAATGTTGACAAATCCTCTTGAAAGAGTTAAATTAAAATAAAGGTCAAAACCAAATACCAATACTCGCCAAATTATTAAGGAAGAAAAAATGAAAACCTATGTTTTCAAAATCGTGATTGAAGAGGATCCTTTTGAAGATGGAAGAATGGCTTACCATGCTTTTTGTCCAGTCTTAAAGGGAACAAGCACTTGGGGCTACACAAAAGAGGAAGTTTTAAAAAACATCAGAGAAGTGGTTCAAATGACCATGGAGAGTATGATTGAGCATGGAGAGAAAATTCCAGAGATATCAGAAGAGGTCCAGATTTTCTCTGGACCAAAAGTAGCTGTTACGGTATGAACGAAATCGATTATTCAAAACTTCGTTCCCTAACTGCCAAGAAACTTATCTCTGCCTTGATTAAAGATGGGTTTTACCTTGACCAAGGCTCAGGCAGTCATCAACAAGATACTCTGCAATCTGTAAAGGTTATATAGTCTATGAAACAGAGAAAAACTAAAACTTTGAGTTCAGGTC
Organism: Candidatus Aerophobota bacterium; assembly: GCA_030615365.1. The sequence continues at coordinate 14,268 of JAUWZM010000004.1, forward strand.
ATGCAAAAAATAAATCTGTCCCCTTTTTGGTATTATAATGTTGGAAAAGAATATGATGAGGATCTTATCCTTAGGCAATATTTGAAATTTTTGAAGAGTGTTTGGAAAGAAGTTTATAGAGTGCTTGTTCCAGGAGGCAGGGTATACATTAACATCGCTAATTTGGAGAGAAAAGATTCAGGAAGAATTTGCTAACATACTTACAGGCATCAGATCATATTCCGATTATTTTGGAGCTTGGGGAGGAATAATTAATTTGCTCTTGCGTCTTAGACTTTCTAACCTTTGCTACAAGGAACTTAATAAATTTCTGGGTTTCGCTATTATAAGATCAGAAAGGGAGGAGGTAATAGTATGAAGGGAACGAAAAAGATGATTCTATTCTTATTTTTAGGTCTTATTTGTGTTCTTGCTGGCTGCATCAAACCCTTACCTACAGAAAAACAAAAACCTATTTACGAAGAAATTAGCGTTGGTAACATAGTAAAGGTGAAAGAAAAACCAGAAAGCGGATTTCATTGGCCTTATTATCTCTACATTCCTCAAATGTCAATCAAAGAAAACAAATTAAACTATCTTTTGGTCATACCAAATAATTCGTTTAAATGTGACGACAGCATTAAATTTCATGATGACTCCGCAAGAAAAAGGATAGAAAACCATAAAATGTTAGCGGATTATTTGGGAACCCCTTTGTTAATGCCTACTTTTCCTCGTCCGATGAGACACTGGAAAATTTATACGCAATCTCTTGATCGAAATACCATCCTAACAGGCATAAAAACGTTAAAAAGACTCGATCTTCAATTAATTGGTATGATTGAGAATACGATTAAAAGCTTATTACCATTGGGTATCCATTTGGATAAGAAAGTGCTGATGTGGGGTTTTTCGGCGTCAGGTATGTTTGTAAGCCGATTCGCAATCATACATCCAGAAAGAATTCAAGCTGCTGCCATAGGTTCTCCAGGGGGATGGCCAATAGTTCCTTTGGCGGAATGGCATAGTACTGGGAAGGGGTGGTGGAACAACACAATACTTAGATATCCAATAGGGGTTGGGGATTTCAAAAAACTCTTTGGCAAAGAGTTTGATCTTGAATCTTTCAAGTCAATACCTCTTTATTTCTTTATAGGTGGGAACGACACAAATGATGCAGTGTCTTATTGGGATGCCCATGACCTAACAAGAGAGAAGATAATAATCTTTGAGAACTTTGGTGATAAGCCAATTGCTCGTTGGCCTATTGCAGAAAAAATATATGCATCAGCTGGGTGTACCAGTCAGTTTGTTGTATTTCCAGGGGTCGGACATAGATACAATTCTCAAATGTGGTCTGCCTTTGCACGCTTTTTAAAGAACCATATGTAGCGTTGGTTAGTACACGCATTCTTTCAAGTCAACATTTCTCTTATATTTTTGCCTTCGATAAAGTGGGAGATTATTGCTACGTTTCAAATAAAACTTAAGGAGTTCGCTATTCTCTTTCTTCTTTACCTCTGCCCAGAGGAACCCAAGGGAGAACTTTTTGACAAAGAAGTAACAGGTAAGTTTTCCTAAAAAACGGAGGGATTGCTCATTTTTCTGTCAATTGTAGCTGCCCAATTCATTGGGCAAATTTAATTCGCCGATAAATCGGCAAGCTACAGCAATAACAAATGAAGAATCTCATATTTTTTTAGTAACACTTACCTATTACCTTACAGTTAAATGTGGAAGTTGGGCTGAAATGAATTATACGTATTTATCTGCGTAAATCTGTGGCTAAAATGAATTTATCTCATAATCAACTTTTATTATACTTATTTTTGAGGAGGTCTACAAGTCAAGGTATGACAAATTTTTTTTCCGAGTCCCCTAAGGTCTGAAACATTTCAAAAGATAAACCTTAAAATACAGTCAAAATCTCAGTCCTTAACATAAACTTTATTCTGGATGATTTTATTAGCTGGTTTAGCATGAATCATGGCTTCTCTGGCAAATTTTTCTCCACAATTTGGACATCTTAAATCTCCGTTAGTGTAATCTTTTTTTATCCTGTCCTGGTAGCACTTTAATAAGTGTCCAGGTCCCGCCTTGTGGTATCTATACAAAAGAGTGCTACATTTTCGACAATAAACCTTTATTGTTCTAAATTTTTTACCCATTGTATGAGATTTCTCTTAACCTCAGATTAAATTCTTGGTGACACTAAAGCATGTGAGCATTTCGAAGAACCTGAAGAATTTGAAATTGATGATGGCAGTTACCTGGGAAGAGAATTAAAAAACTTAAAAAATTCAGGAAAATTGATATCAATGCAATTGAAACAGCCATATTGAATGAGCCCTCTGTGTTTATCTGCGTAAATCTGTGGCTAAAATGAATTTATCTCATAATCAACAAGATTTTTTCTATATCCTCTTTGCTCTCAATCCCTAAGGTGGTAACATTTTTATCTATTCTTTTCAAAAGATTTTGAAGAACCTTACCTGGCCCTACTTCTACAAAAATATCTATCCCATCGCTTATTAACTTCTTTATACTATCTTCCCAGAGCACAGGATGATCCATCTGCTTTTTCAAATTCTCCTTAATCTCATTAATGCCTTTGGCATAGCAGGCAGAAGCATTGCAAACCATAGGATAGCGAGGAGAAGAGAACTTACACTGATCTATCACTTTAGAAAATTTATCAGCTGCCTCTCTCATAAGGAAGCTGTGAAAAGCTCCCGAGACGGGAAGAGGGATTATCCTTTTTGCTCCTTCTTTCTTTAGTCTTTCACCTGCTCTCTCAACTTTCTCTTTTTTCCCTGAAATAACTACTTGAGAAGAACAGTTAAAGTTAACTGCCTCCACCCCTCCTACCTGTCGACAGATATTTATCACTTTTTCTCTATCGAAACCAATTACAGCAGCCATTCCTCCTTTTACTTTTCTGGATGCTTCTTCCATCAATCTTGCTCTATTGCAAATTAACTTCAAGACATCGGGATAATCTACCGCTTCGGTTGCAGCAAGGGCTGTCCATTCTCCCAGACTATGTCCGGCTACTGCCACAGGGTAAATACCATTTTTTTCCAGCAATTTAGCTGTGATCCAGCTTAAGGTTAAAAGGGCAGGCTGCAAATGATATGTTTTTTTAAGTTCCTCTTTTGAGCCATAAAGACATAATTTCTCTAAATCAAATCCTAAGATTTTTTTTGCCTGTTGAAAGATCTCCTTGCTTTTGGGATAAAGAGGAAAAATTTTTTTCCCCATTCCTACTTGTTGGGAACCCTGTCCGGGGAATAAAAAGGCAATTTTCATGTTATGCCAATAACCTTGTCATCTTTACTTAATCTAATGATACGGGTTCCCATAGTGTTTCTTTTAGAAAGACGGATATATTTAGCTAAAAGACGAATACTTTTACCTTTTTGGGTTACTATCACTACCTCATCCTCTTTATTTATTTTCTTTATTGCTACTACCTCTCCTCTTTGTGGACGTAGGTGGATATTGAGAATTCCTTTTCCTCCTCTCCTGGTTTTTCTATATCGAGAAAAAAGAGTTCGTTTTCCGTAACCACGGGAAGTGATGGTAAACAGACTTTCACTCTTTTTAGCTAAAGTAGCACCTTTAACCTCATCATCTTTTTTGAGATAAATTCCCCTTACTCCCATAGCAGCCCTTCCTAAAGATCGCACATCTTGTTCCGAAAAACAAATGGCTTTTCCATTTTTAGCACAGAGAACTACATCGTCATTTCCCGAGCTAAGTAAAACTTTAATCAGTTCATCCCCTTCTTTTAAGTTAATGGCGATTATTCCTCCCCGGAAGACTCGGGCAAATAGAGAAAGTGGAGTTTTCTTAACCGTTCCTTTTCTGGTGGCCATAAAAAGAAACTGATCAGAGTCGAAACTATCCACCGGAATAGTAGCAGTGATTCTTTCTTTTTCCTTTAAGGCCAAGAAATTAACTAAAGCTCTTCCCCTGCCCCCTCTTTTTTTTTCAGGTATATCATAAGCCTTAATCGAGTGGACTCTTCCCAGATTAGTGAAAAATAAAAGCGTAGAGTGAGTATTGCATATGAAAGAGCTCTGGACGATATCCCCTTGATTTAGATAGATACCGGCCATTCCCTTTCCCCCTCTTTTTTGTCTTTTGTAAGCTCTTAAAGGAGTATACTTTATATACCCTTGAGAGGTAGTAATGACAACAATATCCTCTTTTTCAATGAGATCTTCGGGTCTAAAAGATAACTCTTCTGTCCTTTTCTCAATGCTGGTTCGACGAGGAGTAGTATATTTATCTTTAATCTGAATAAGCTCACCCTTAATAATATCCCAAATTTTCTCATCGCTGCCTAAAACTGTCTTAAACTCCTGTATGTTTTTAACCGTTGTCTGGTAGTCTTCTTCTATTTTTCCTCTTTCCAAACCTGTTAATCTCTGTAATCTCATATCTAAGATAGCCTGAGCCTGAGCTTCAGTTAAAATAAGAAATTCTATTAAGCTCTGTTTGGCCTCTTTAGGATTAGCAGATGACCTTATGATTTTAATAACTTCATTTAATTTATCCAATGCTTTTTTTAATCCTTCTAAGATATGAGCTTTTTTTTCTTCTTTTTCCAGGAGGAAGCGAGTTCTACGAACTACTACTTCCCTGCGATGCTCAAGATAGCTCTTTATTGCCTGAGTTAAGGTTAAAAGTTGAGGCTTATTATCTACTAAAGCTAAGAAAATAATGCCAAAGGTTACCTGGAGAGCAGTATGCTTGTAAAGTTGATTAAGGACAATCTCTGGATGAGCTAAACGGGAAAGTTCTACAACTACTCTTATCCCCATCTTGTCCGATTCATCTCTGACGGCTTTAATTCCCTTTATTCTTTCCTCTCCAGCTAAATCGGCAATTTTTTCAATTAATTTGGTCTTATTGACCTGATAAGGAATCTCCTGGATGATTATCTTTTCTTTCCCCTCCTCTTCTTTTATCTGCGCTCTTCCTCTCAAGATTATCTTACCTCTGCCCGTCTGGTAAGCTTCCTGTATACCCTTTTCTTCAAGGATAATTCCTCCTGTAGGAAAATCAGGACCTTTTATTATTTTTAGGAGTTCATCAACTGTAATCTCGGGATTCTCAATCATCTTTATGCATCCATCTATCAGTTCTCCTAAATTATGAGGAGGAATGTTAGTGGCCATACCCACAGCTATTCCTGATGAGCCATTTAAGAGAAGATTGGGAAACTTAGCTGGCAGAACAAGAGGTTCTTCTAAGAAATTATCAAAGTTGGGAGTAAAATCTACTGTCTCCTTATCCAGATCCTCAAGCAGCTCCTCAGCAATGGAAGAAAGTCTCACCTCGGTGTATCTCATAGCTGCCGGGGGATCCCCATCAATGGACCCAAAATTTCCCTGTCCATCGATTAAAGGATTACGTAGAGAGAAATCTTGAGCCATTCTCACTGAAGCATCGTATACAGCCATATCTCCATGAGGATGGTATTTACCTAAAACCTCCCCTACCAGGCGAGCTGCTTTTCGGTAAGGTTTATTAGAGGTTAATCCTAATCCCTGCATAGCATAGAGGATTCTTCTTTGCACTGGTTTTAAACCATCACGCACATCAGGCAGAGCTCTACCTACAATTACACTCATAGCATAACTAAGATAGGATTTTTTCATCTCCTCTTCTAAATAAAGAGGAGTTATTTTTTCTTCAGCCATTTTTACTCCTTATATATCTAACTCTTTTACTTCTCCTGCATAATTTTCAATAAACCTTCTACGGGGTTCCACCTCTTGCCCCATGAGGATGGTAAATAGCTCATCAGCCCCTAACGCATCTTCAATGGAAACTTGATAGATGGTTCTGGTATCTGGATTCATAGCAGCTTGCCAGAGTTGATCAGGATTCATCTCTCCCAAACCCTTATATCTTTGAACCTCCATTTTCTTACCCTTAAACTGCTCTCTTAACTTTTTTAATTCGGCATCATCGTAAAGAAAGTACTCTTTATTTTTATTGCTTACCCGGTAAAGAGGCGGTTGAGCGATAAAAATATGACCTTCTCTAAATAGGATTTGCATATATCGGTAAAAGAAAGTTAAAAGGAGAGTTCTAATGTGGGCTCCATCGATATCAGCATCACTCATAAGGATAACTTTATGATATCTTAGCCTGGCAAGATTGAATTCATCTTTTATCCCTGTGCCAATTGCAGAAATCATAGACTTTATTTCCTGATTGCTAAGAACCTTAAGTAAATGGGCCTTCTCTACATTTATTATTTTTCCCCTTAAGGGAAGAATAGCCTGGAATTTTCTGTCTCTGCCCTGTTTTGCTGATCCTCCGGCTGAATCTCCTTCCACAATGAAAAGTTCATTTTCCTCAGGGTTATTCCCGGAGCAAGCCGCTAATTTCCCTGGCAGGGCTCCTCCTCCCAGGCTTTCTTTTTTTCGAGTAAGCTCTCTGGCTTTCTGGGCAGCTTGGCGAACCAGAGAAGCTGAGGTAATCTTTTGCAGGATAAGCTTGGCTAAAGGGGGATTGTCTTCTAAAAAGCGGGAGAGATTTTTGTAAAGAATAGATTCTACAATTCCCCTGGCTTCGCTATTACCTAATCTGGTTTTTGTTTGACCTTCAAATTGAGGATTGGGGAGCTTCATATTTATGATAGCGGTGAGCCCTTCCCTGGTATCCTCGCCAATAAGATCCACCTCTTTATTTCCTTCCTTGCGAGCATAATCATTTATTGTTCTGGTAAGGGCTGATTTAAACCCGAAAATATGAGTTCCTCCCTCTTCAGTGTTAATATCATTGACAAAGGCAAATATATCTTGAATAAAATTTTTGTTGTACTGAATGGCTACTTCTAATTGAACGTTGTCTCTTTCTTCTTGTATGTAAATTGGTTCGGGGAAAAGAACTTCTCTATTGCGATTGATATACTTCACAAACTCTTTTATTCCTCCTTCATATTGAAAGGATTCCTTTCTGCCTTCTCTCTCATCCTCAATTTGAATTATCACTCCTTGATTAAGAAAAGCTAATTCCCTTAAACGTCGAGTAATTTTTTCATAATCAAACTCTATGCTTTCAAATATTTCCTCGTTAGGGAGAAAACTAATTTCTGTTCCCCTTTTTCCATCTTCTATCTTTTCTATTACCTCAACAGGCGTAACTGGTCGTCCTTTTTTATATCTCTGACGCCAAATTTTCCCCTCACGAGTTACCTTAGCTTCGAACCATTCTGAGAGAGCATTTACTACAGAAACTCCTACTCCATGAAGACCTCCAGATACCCGATATGTCTTAGTATCAAATTTTCCTCCAGCGTGAAGGGTAGTCAACACCAACTCCAGAGCAGATTTTTTATAAACAGGATGAGTTTCTACTGGTATCCCTCTTCCATCATCAATTACAGTAACACTGTTATCCAAATGGATGATTACTTTAATATTTTTACAGTAACCCGCTAAAACCTCATCAATGGAGTTATCTACCACCTCACTTACTAAATGGTGGAGACCTCTATAGCCAGTGCTTCCAATATACATACTGGGAGTTTTTTTTACCGCCTCCAGATCTTTTAAAACTTTTATCTGTTTTGCTCCGTATTCCTCATCCATTTTCCTTACTCCTAAATCTTCCCATATTTCGATATTTTTGGTATCTTTGTCTTACTAATTCCTCAGAGGAGATTCCCTGAAAAAACTTTAGTTCTCTTAAAATTGTTTTTTTAATATTAAGAGCGGTTTGCTCTATGTCCCTGTGAGCTCCTCCCTTAGGTTCAGGAATAATACCATCTATTATCTTTAATTTCAGTAGATCCTGTGAAGTGAGTTTTAGGGCATCGGCCGCTTCTTCTACTTTCTCTTGATTTTTCCATAGAATAGCGGCACATCCTTCAGGAGAGATAACCGAGAAAATAGCATTTTCCAGCATCAAAACCTTATTACCAACCCCCACCCCCAGAGCCCCTCCACTTCCTCCTTCTCCAATAACAATTACCAAAATGGGAACTTTTAAGTGAGACATTTTCTCTAAATTAGCTGCAATAGCTTCAGCTTGCCCTCTCTCCTCAGCCTCAATTCCAGGATAAGCACCTGGGGTATCAACAAAGGTAACTACTGGGCGGTTAAATTTTTCAGCCAATCGCATTAATCTATGAGCTTTTCTGTATCCTTCTGGATGAGCCATACCAAAATTTCGAGAAAGATTATCCTTTATTGACACTCCTTTCTGATGTCCTATAAATACTACTCTTTGCTGTTCCAATTTTCCCAGACCAGTTACAATGGCTTGATCATCTGAATAAAGTCTATCGCCGTGAAGAAGAACAAAATCATCGAAAATCAACTTTGCTAAACTTAAGGTTTTGGGACGATTGGGGTGACGAGCAAGTTGAACTCTTTGCCAGGGGGTAAGAGAGAAAAAGGTTTCTTCTCTTAGCTTTTCCAATTTATTTTCAAGATTATTGATCTCCTCATCTAAATTTATTTCCTCTATTTGCGCCAATTTTTTTAATTCCTGAATTTTTTTTTCTAACTCTTTAATCGGTTTTTCAAAATCCAAAAAATATCTACTTTTCTGATTCATAAAATTCTCCATGACTATTCAGCCATAGATGGATGCTAATGTTTCTATCGTCCACTTTCATAAAAACTTCGTAACAGTTCAGGCCACTAAGTCACCAAGGCACAAAGTAGTGATATAAACTCGTCCGTCTCGTCTATTTGGTCTGTCTGGTCTATCTCGTTCATCTCGTTCTTTTCGTTGATTTCATCAATGCGTTAACTCTTCTACGTATTAATCTTGGTGTCTTCGTGTCTTTGTGGCTGAATAGTAACAAAACTTCCAAAATAGCCCATAGTCACCTAATCGAATAGCTTTAAGCTTAAATTATGTGTAAATCTACGGCTAAACGTTTAAAATTCCTCAAAATAAATTATCGTAAATGTTCTATTACCTGTTTTGCTGTAGCGCTTGGATAGATCTTTGAAATCAAATCTCAAAACTAACTTGGGCGTGTATAGGAAATTAAGCCCTATATTTATCTCTCCCCCTGCCTTTCGCAACAACTTTTCCGGGCCCGAGTAATCAGAAACATCCTCATAACTTATGCTTCCGTGAAGTAAATTGTTAAATTCTAATATTAGCTCTATTTTAGGAGTTACCTTTAGGTTTACTCCCAGAAATACAGTTAACTCTGTTTTGCCGGGGATACTCTGCAAACCATGCCTGATTCCTCCATGAAATTCAAAAAGCTGATCCTTCAGGATTTTACTCAAAGAAACGTAAAGCCCCTTTGAGCTTATCTGATAAAAGCTTTTTGTTAAAGTAAACTCACCACCGTTTATCTTTATTGTATCCCCCGCTTTATAGTATTTTCCATATCCCTGTCCTTCATATCCTATAGCTAAGGAAAAGGACATATTTTTCCCTTCCTCGCCCAACTTATATTTTAAAGAAAAAGCCGGTTCCGGATTTCCCTTGAGTAATTCGGTTCCTACTATTCCTGTTCCTCCGTAAGAGGCACTTATAGTAAAATCTTCTGTTAAGCCAGCTTCCCCTCTGACTAAAAGTCCACCTTCTTGATAAAAACGAAAGTTGACAGAGTAATGATTTTTTTCCAACAATGTAGCTGTGGGAGTATCAATAAGGTTAGTGGATGTGTATCCCTGGACAGAAAAGAAAATAATCATTACTATCACAATACTTATCGATACTGTAATTTTTCTCATTATCTACCTCCTTGCCTTAGCTTAATATTTGAGAGACGTACACTAATCTTATTTTCCTTTTATCAAGCTGACGGATACATTCTTTTAGAGTTGAGGCGGTAACTTTATTTACGTGGCCAATTCCCAGAGCCCATCCGTTTTTTGTGGCCAATAAGATTAGTTTTTTAAACTGACCATTTATGTAAGACTCTTCTTTTTTGTTGTCTAAAAAAATTTGACGGTAAGATGATCTTATCTTCATTTTTTGAGCAAGGGTATACGCTATTGAAGAAGACGCAGTTTGGCTATCCACAAAGTATAATCCTTCCTCCTTTACCACTTTTAAAATAGCCTCCATTTCTCTTTTCTTGGTAGTAATCAAAGATCCCATATGGTTATTTATTCCCACTGCATAGGGAACATCTTTCAAGGCTAACTTTAATGTCTTTTTAATTTCTATATCTTCCATCCCTTCCATAATTATCCAGCGATACCGGTTGTTAAAGTTTCCCTTGGGTTGCATGGGAAGATGAACTATTATCTCTTTTTTGTTTTGATGTGCTTTCTTTGCTATCTCTTTCGCATAGGGAGTTCCCGGGATTATAGAAACGGTGAGGGGTGCATTTATGTCTTTAAGGAGAATATCAACATCCTCACCCTTAGAATATCCAAAATCATCTATTAGAATTGCGATTTTTACCTTCTTGAGAATGAACTTTAAAAAGTGAGTGGGAGTGTCTTTAAAGCCAAGATTGACTTGAATCTGGTATTGACTATCCAGATTTTTCTCCTTGAATTCAAATATCTTTACAGGAGAAAGATGACTAATTCTTCTCTTTAGCTTATCCAGGGAATAATCAAAGGGGATTTTAATGGTTATCCTGACTACTTTATGCGAGGGGAAAAATCCTTCCTCATGTACTGTTTTCTCCTCAATCTGAAAACCTAAAATCTCCAGCTCCCTGTTTATCCTCCTCTCTACCTGAGAATACTCTTCTTTATAACTCTTGGATTGAAACTGGTAAAATACAACCAGACTCAAAACAGCAATGAAAACTCCTAAACTTATGAAAAAAAATCGTAAAATCCTTTTTAACATTTATACTATCTGTATCCACCACAGAGCACACCGAGAACGCTGAGAATCAGAAAAACTATAAGAAATTTTTTTTCTATTATTTCATTAAGTTTTTCTTTTTGATTTATCTCTACGGTTAATAATTCCTCAATATTTTTGAAGATTTTAACACCTCCACTGCCTGCATTAATTGCAGATCATTCAGCATATCATTCTCTTTATCTTCATCTTTTTGTCTCAATACTCTTTCTAAAAGCTCCTCCTCTACAATTATTCCTTTTTCTTTTAGTTTTTGAATTAAAGGAGGAAGATCCTTCTCTTTCCACCGGGGATTTTGTGAAATGAATTCTTCTACCAACTCCGAAGATTCTAATTCATTCAGGATTTCTTTCTCTTTTTGAGTGGGCTTGAAAGTTTCAACTTTTATATTAGGTTCTATCCCTTCTTTATCAATGCAGATACCATTGGGGGTATAGTATTTGTCTGTAGTTATCCAGATAGCCCCTCCATTTTCCATAGGAAATACTTTTTGAACTGTCCCTTTTCCAAAAGACTTAGTTCCCAGCAATATTCCTCTTTTATGTTCTTTGATGGCTCCAGCTACAATTTCTGAAGCACTGGCACTTCCACCATTAATTAAAATTAGAAGGGGCATCTTGAAAACATCTCCTTCAGGATGGGCAGAGTAAGTTTGGGATTGCTTAAAGTCTCTTCCCCGAGTAGAGACGATTACTCCAGAGGAGAGAAACTGGTCAGCTACATCTACAGCTTGCGTTAAAAGTCCTCCTGAATTATTTCTTAAATCCAGGATAAGTTCCTTGATTCCCTTGCTTTTTAGAAAAATAAGACTATCTTTCAAATCCCGAGATGTACTCTCATCCATAAAACCTATTATTCTTATATAGCCTATATCTTTATCTAATATTTTTTGTTTAATGTTGGGAAGTTTAATGAGGGCTCTGGTTAATATAAAATCCAAAGGTTCCTCTTCATCCTCTCGGAGAATAGTGAGAGTTACGTTGGTTCCTATCACACCTCGTATTTTAGATACTGCCTCATTTGAGGTCATCCCTATCGCTGATTCCCCATCTATCTTTATAATTTTATCTCCCGGCTGAAGGCCAGCTTTACTGGCTGGGGTGTCTTCCAAAGGAGAAACAACCGTTACAAAGTTATCCTTAACGGTTATTTCCATCCCTACTCCTCCAAATCCTTCTTTTCGTATAGTGACATTTTCGTATTCCTGAGAACTTACCCATTGAGAGTGGGGATCGTTAAGAGAATTTATCATCCCTTCGATTGCTCCTTCCACTAATTTAGAAGAATCAACCCTGTCTATATATTCATTTTGTATGATCTGATAAGCCTCAAGTAAGGGTTTTAACTTTGAGAATAAATCATCACCAGCCTGAACTCGAGTAAACAGAGCTATGCTGATAATTACAGAGACTATTCCCAGCAACAAGATTTTATCTTTTTTCATTGACGGTTATCTTTTCCTCCAATTTATTAGCATTTTTAAATACCTTTTCTATCTCTAAAAAGGATAATCCAGCTCCTCTCAGTATCTTTTTACCCTGATTAAAGGTAATTAAATCTCCCGGGCCGTGAGCGTCACTTCCTAAGACTAATTTTGCACCATACTCTCTGGATAATGAAGCTACCCTGCCATTAGTTAAAGAGTGACCCTGCCGTGCTGAAATTTCCAGATATATTCCTCTCATCTTTGCTAACTTCACTTCTTTTTCTGTAATGTTTCCTGGATGAGCTAATATATCAACATCTGCTTTTAGGGCAGCTTCATTCGTACCTGAGGGAACAGGCTCTACGATAGTTTCTCCGTGAACTAAGATTAATCGCGCTCCCATTTCTCTTGCTTTCTTAGATAAAGGAGCTATAAGAGAGGGAGGTAGATGGGTAAGTTCTACTCCGGGAATCACTTTTATTTTATCTTCTACTTTGTTAATCTGTTGACAAAATTTAACCAATCGAGGAATCATCCAGTCCAAATTAGTTAAATCTACATGATCAGTAATTCCTAAAATCCGATAGCCCTTTTTTTTGGCTCTTTGTACCAATTCTGCCGGACAAAGCTCCCCATCACTTAAGAAAGTATGGGTATGAAAATCAATCATTTCTAATTTCCTTTTGTAGTTCAATTTTAGCAAATATTCTCTTCTTTGTAAAGTAATAATAATAATTTTTAAGCTCCTCAGGAAAGACCTTCCTGAGGAGCTTTTATATTTTTTCGAATGACGAACAAGCACTCTCGCATTTTTTAGGAAATCTATTACGATTTAAGAGAGATGACCCGATGTGTAAATTTTCGATAAATTGCCTCAATCGCAAAGGATAATCCAATCATTATAGCTAATATCCACAATTCTTTGGGTGAGACCCTTGCTCTTTCCCAGAGTAATGTTCCTAAGGCGCCAAAACAAGCAAAGGCACCAATTGTAGAAATCCACTTTAAACTCTTAGTTTGCTTGCTTAATCGCATATTTGCTATATTAACAAAAGCAAAGATCAACAAAAACCCGGCACTTCCCATTACTGAAATACTGGATAGATCAAAAAAGTTTGCCATAAATAAGGCAAACACACAGGTAATAAGCAGACCCTCGATCGGGCGTTGCCAAATTTTCTTTTCCAATATTTTTGGAAGTTCACCGTCCCTGGCAATGATATAACTAATCTTTGCTGATCCATAAAATGTTGCATTAATCGCTGAGCCAGTTGATAGGAGAGCGGCAATTGCGATAAGGATAAACCCAGGATTTCCAAAAAATGGTCTGGCGCTTTCAGCAAGAGCGTAATCTCTTGCTGCTATAATCTTGCTAACGGGCAAATTCCCTATAACTACCACTGAAATAAAAATATAGAGAAGGATCACAAATATCACTGATGTATAATAAGCTCGAGGTAGTACTGATGCTGGATTCTTGACATCTTTCGCAGTGTTCGCAATTAATTCAAATCCCTCATAAGCAACAAATATAATCATACCACCGGCGATTAATTGTGGAATGGGCGTCCATGTGGATGGAGCTAATTGCCCATAGTTAACGCGCCAAAATCCAACAGCGATAAATAAAAGTAAAATCGTAATTTTAATACCTACGAGCCATTCTTCTGCTTTACCAACAGAGCTTGAGCCAAGAATATTTAAAAATGTAAATAAGATAATTACACCACTAATACACATGTGTTTACCTAAAGGCTGTAAAGCTACTGGGAGTAAGCTACTTCCATAACTTCCAAAGGCATAAGAGTATAAAGACAACATGACAACATAACTCACCCAGAGAAGTATATTCAGCCCGCCAGTAAGTAAACCAGTCCCAAACGCCTGTTTTAAAAAATTGACTGTTCCCCCTTGACTCGGATATCTCACAGATAAACGCGCATAAGAATAGGAAGTGATCAGGGCAATCAGACCGGCCACTAAAAACGCAACGGGAGTACCTCCGTGAGATAATTGAACAGCAAGACCCAGAACGGCAAAAATACCTCCACCAACCATACCCCCGATGCCAATTGCTACTACAGCTAAAAAGCCTATAGATTTTTCACTTCTCATATAATTTACCTGTTCATAATGGTAGGTTTTACTAAAAAGTGAGATTCCCCACCTTGCCTGGAGCAAACTCCAATTACCCCACCTATCACTGCGAGGAGTGAAGTGACAGCAATCTCACTCTATTTCAAGACTCATATCCAAACTTCTTACTGAATGGGTCAGCTTACCCACAGAAATTAAATCAACTCCCATTTTAGCTATTTCAACTACTCTATTCAATTCAACTCCTCCGGAAACTTCTATCAGAATATTCTTAGCCTCTTTTTTAATTTTACCTACCACTTCTTTTAATGCCTCTCCTTTAAAGTTATCTAACATTATTATATCTACCCCCGCTTTAATAGCTTCCTTGACCTGATTTAAGGTTGTTACCTCTACCTCTATTTTAACAAGGGGGGAGATGCTCTGACGAACTTTTTGTACTGATTTTTCTATCCCCCCACTTATCTTGATATGGTTGTCTTTAATCAATACGCCATTGTCCAGACCAAAGCGATGGTTAAAACCTCCACCTACTTTTACAGCGTACTTTTCCAGCAATCTCAGGGTGGGAGTAGTTTTTCGAGTGTCTAAAATTTTTACCTTAAAAGGAGCAGCTAAATCTACATATTTTTTGGTTAAGCTGGCAATGCCAGAGAGTCTCTGCAAAAAATTTAAAGCTACCCGTTCTCCCATTAGCAAGCTCAGAGAATCTGCCTCAATTGTCAAAAGACAATCTTTTTTCTTAAAATAGTCTCCATCCGTAAAAAAATCTGTAAATTTTACCCTGTTGCAGAGCAAGCGAAAGACTTCTTTGGTTACCTCTATTCCAGCTAAAATCCCTTCCTCCTGAGCTATTATTCTCGCTTTTCTCTTCCCAGAGGGAGAAGCTATAGCCTCACTGGTAATATCTCCTTTTCCTATATCCTCATCGAGTGCTCTTTTAATTATAGGTTTAACTAATGATATATGCATTTTATTCTCTCTTTTTAGTTTATGTTCCTACCTGCAGCGAGCTTACAATTTTTTTTAAAGTAGCAATCGCTGACAGTGCAGCAAGATAGCTGGTTTTAGGATTGGTGGGGGAGGGGATATTACTTACCTTGATCTCTATTTCCCCAAAATTCCCTCCGACTACAATACAATGAACATTCCGAGTAAGGGAAGGATCTGCTATTATGCGTACCTTTGTTTTGTTTATTCCTATCCCGACTAAGCTTAAGGTTGCCGATACATTGATGTTCTTAGGAAAAGCTTCTATGGCCTGCTTGCAACTACCTTCAAAAATGAGAGTCGGCTTGTTAATTCTTTTTAAATCAATTCCTTTTTTTGCAATATAAGGAGCGCCCTCCAAAGCTAAAGGAGGTTTAGAAGTAGTTAAAGTAACCGAACGTATCTTAGCTTCCTTAGCTGCTTTCACCCCATCTATACCGGCAATAGCTCCCGAAGGAAGGTAAATTCGGCATCCCTTGGATTCTGCTTCCTTTAAAACATCTGTATGGCTAACTATTCCTCCCACACTCATAATTAAAATCTCTTTCTCCTCTTTAATTACTTTTCTTACCAGCTCCTCCACTATCTCAGAAGAAGCTGCCTCTATCACCAAATCAGCTTGTTCTATTATCTCCTGGAGTTTCACTAAACGGGGTTTTTTAGTGAGCTGATCAAGTAGTCTTCTTGCCTTTTCCTCATTTCTGTCACATAGGGCTACCAGCTCCATCTGAGGGATTTCTTTATCTATAGCCCTGGCAATTTCGCTACCAATGGCTCCACATCCTATTAAACCAACTTTCAGAAACATAGCTTCCTTCTAATTTTTTCCTTATTATAGAGGAGGCAGGACTAATGTCAATAACACTGACATTGAGGAAACATCCCTCAGATTATTTGGTAGGAATTAATGCAAGGGTAAGAAAATAAATGCAGGAAATAGTAATGGATACTCTATTTACTATACCAGGAATTTATAACTTGTTGCCGAAGGGCATTCCCCGAAGGAGCATTGATGATCTACCTTAACGAGGTCTCTGAGTGGAGGAAAAAGAGAAATTTATGTTTGAGGAGCGAAGCGACGAGTTTAAATTTTTCCCGAAACGAGGAGACCGAGCAGAGATAATTAGGGAGCATCCCAGCGACGGAGGGGAAGCCCTGAGGCTTTCTTGACTATAAGACTACTGGACTACTGGACTACCGGACTATCCTGTTCTCCTAAACCTTTCTACCTCTTCTCTGGTAGGCATAGCAGGTGCAGTCCCAATTTTAGTTACCGACAGCGCTGCTACACAATTGGCAAATCTTACTGCCTCAATGATATCTCTACCTTCAGCTATAGCAAAGGCTAATCCCCCATTGAAGGCATCACCTGCCCCAGTTGTATCTATCGCCTTAGCTTTTTTAGTAGGAATATGTTGAGCCTCATTAGAAGTCACTATTAAGGCACCCTCTTGCCCCAGAGTAAAGATAACCGCATTGACACCTTTGTTAATTAATTTATAGGCAGCTTTTTTAGCACTTGCTTTATTGTTGACCTTTATACCAGCCAATAAACTCGCCTCTATCTCATTGGGGGTTAAGATGTCAACCTGGCTTAATAGTTCATCATCTAATTCTCTACCTGGAGCAGGGTTTAATATAGTTTTTGCACCGCTATCTCTGGCTATTTTTATCGCTGTTTGTACAGTCTTTATCGGAATCTCAAGCTGGGTTAAGAGTACATCTGAGCTATAGATTGCTTCCTTGGCGTTGTTTACATCTTCTGGAGAAAGAGCTCCATTTGCACCTGATGCCACTACAATCATATTTTCACCCTTCTCATCTACCACAATAAGTGCTACTCCTGTATGATTTTTATTATCTCTTACCAAATAATTTGTATCAATACTCTCTTTTTTTAAGTATTCCAGAGCCTGATCGCCAAACATATCGGTCCCCAAACGCATTATAACTTGCACTTTAGCTCCCAATCTTGCAGCAGTAATGGCTTGATTGGAACCCTTTCCCCCTGGACCTAACTTAAAGGGACCCCCAAGCACCGTTTCTCCTGCAACGGGCATTTTCGGCGCCCTTGACATCAGATCAATATTAAAGCTTCCCACCACAGCTATACAAGGATGATTATACTTCATATTTTTTCTTAATTATATAGGAAACTATAGTAGAATTCTCCTCTAATTGATTATAAATACTCAGTGAATTCAGTGTCTTCAGTGGTTAATTTTTCTTGATTTAATTAACTCAAAAGTTTTTATCATAGAAGTCCAAAAAATAATTGCTTAAATCTATCCACATCAATATCTCTACATATCTTCACAGAAACCTTATTTTCTTCAGGAGGCCGAGCAAGAGTTTGTCCACTTGTAATTTCACCCTTTGTTTCTATATCAACAGTGCATTTCTTGGTTTTAAAAATGGATTTGTCTAAAAGGTAACCCATCGCCACAGGGTCATGAGGATGAAAAAATGCATCCCCGTAGAACATAACTTTTAAAACTTCTGTCCAGTTTTTTACAGATTGCAGGATAAAATTATTCAATAAATTTTTTTCTTTTAATAATTGCTCAAATTCCTCATAATATATTTTAACTTTAGTGGTAACATCAAGGGGCACCAAAACTATTGGAATATTTGAATCAAAAACGATTTTCGCAGCTTCCGGATCGGTTCTAAAATTAAACTCTACTGTAGGAGTGTTGCTGGCTAACCCACCGACCTTAAAATTTCCGCCCATTACAACTATTTTTTCTACCTCACTCATAATTTGAGAATCTATAATTATAGCTAAAGCTATATTTGTGAGAGGTCCCAGAGTTATTAAAGTAATTTTTTCTCCAGTTTTCCTTGTTTTCTTTATTGTATTGAGTATCTCATACCCAGCTTGTCTTTCTATTTTATCAATTTTTTCCGCATTCAAAGAGGAGAGGCGATTGAGTCTAATGTTGTTTTGTTTTGCAAATCTCATTAATAGATTTCTTCCACTTTGAGAATGTCTAAAAAGAGGTTTACTGCAGCCCAAAGCTACAGGTGTTCTATGACCTGATACTTGGAAAAAATTTTTGAGACTGGCATAGCCTTCCTCCAAGTTTACATTACCAAAAACAAGTGTAATTAACTTCACCTTTATTAAATTGGAGCTAAGTGCCATTAAAATTGCCAGATTATCATCTATATCAGAGAAGGTAAAGCCCATTCCAGGATCTGTATCAATAATTAAATTTTCTTGCATTGATTTTCTCCTTAAAACATCGTTTAATTAAAATTTTAGCCCAGTTATAAGATATATTTCCAGAATAGTTACGTCATTTTTTTGCCCAATATCATTTCTTTTAGCTTAGAACGGTAATATTTAAAATTTTCCCAGCTTATATCAGGAGAGACAAAGTGGTCAACATGCGGAATATAACCACCACGGGTACACATAAAAGGAATCTTTTGGTTTAATTCCTTATCTATGCTATTTTTGTCAATAGCAATTTTCATTTTATCAAGTCCGCCCATCATCTGTAATTTTGGAAATTTCTTTCTCAAAGCAACAACATCCATTCCTGCCTGTACCTCGAGAGGGTATATGCCAGTGACCCCTCCTTCCAAAAATAAGGGAATAAGCTTCTCACAATTCCCATCCGTGTCCACAAAAAAATTTTTGATCCCACAGTCCCGAAAGAAGCCAGTTAGTTTTTTGTAATTAGGCAGCATGAACTCTCGAAACATGTCCGGAGATATCATGGGCCCATTCTTGTAAGCCATATCTTCCCAAATGATGAAAGCATCTGGCTTGAGATCATAGGTAGCTTTTGACCACACATTAATTAAAAACTCACACAAAAAACTCCCCATATCTTTTACCAGATGAGGATCATCATAAAGAGAAAACATCAAATGGTCAAAGCCCATCCATTCTCGTAGACCACCAAAGAATCCATAGGGATATCCAGCTATAAACAGTGGATAATCTCTTTCTTGATATTTTTTGACCACATCTGTCCAATTGTCTGGATATCGTTCTTCTAATTTTGGTTGAAGTCTTTCTTTTACCTTCTCAAAGCTTCTTTGATCCTTAACGGGGAAGTCAATAAATAAAGGTGTTGAGTTACCATCTTTTCTAATTTTCATGATTATGCCTCGCTCGGATTGGACCGTCATATTCTCAGCATCTTCGGAGATAATTTTTCTCTCGAAAGCAGGTAGCATTCCTGTGTTGATACCTCTCAGGTAAAGAGGATCCGGATCCAACGGTGCGTGATCTTTTACAAAAGAGCCCGGATAGATTGTTCCAGTCTCATTAACAGTTCCTGAGTATCCGGTAGGTAAGCTAATCTCATTCCGCCATTTATCAATGGTTTCTCCCCAGTACCCCCACTCCCAAAGTGGCGGTTTGACGGATACATCAAAATCCATAACGGCAAGGAACCTCTCACGGTTATTCATAATTTTACCTCTCCTTTATTTATATAAATAGAGTTATTGCAACATAGTTGAGTATTACGCTTTATTCGGCAGAATACATTCTATGTTGTTTTGATTATTTACCTTCTCCCCCACCTCCAGATTATTTATAAGGATCGGCTGCATCGCGCAGGCCATCCCCTAAGAAATTAAAGGCTAAAACAGTAAGAATGACAAATAATCCTGGAATTAATAGCCAGGGATAAAGCACAATTACCTGCACATTCTGAGCAGCCTGGAGCAGTGTACCCCAACTAACTGCCGGAGGTTGAATCCCCAGGCCAAGGAAGCTTAAGGCAGTCTCTGCTAATATCATTGTCGGTACAGCCAAAGTTAAGCTCACTATAAGGTAACTAAAGAATGAAGGGAGAAGGTGTCTTGTAATTATTTGACCATCAGTTAATCCGGCAATCTTAGCAGCAAGAGCAAAATCCTCCTCTCTTAACTCCAATATTTTTCCCCTTACTACCCGAGCTAGATAGGACCAACCCACGAGAGAGAGGATAATAGTGATACCAAAATAAATCTTAATCGACGACCAATGTCGTGGCAGGGCTGCGGACAAAGCCATCCAAAGAGGAATTGTTGGTACAGCAATTAGGAATTCTATAACCCTCTGGATGATCGTATCAGCAGTTCCTCCAAAGTACCCGGAGATTCCTCCCAATAAGCATCCCAAAACAAAGCTAAGAGCTACTCCTACTAAGCCTATGGATAGGGAAATACGGGCAGCATAAATATTTCGAGAGAACAAATCCCTGCCTAATTTATCAGTTCCAAATAAGAATATGGTTCCTTTCTTTACTCCGAAAAGGTGAATATCTGCCTCGAACAGATTCCAGAGATTATACTTATCTCCATGGACAAAAAAGTAAATGAAATATTTCTCAGTTTTATCTTCAGTATAGACTCTCTGAAACGTTTCTAAATCAATCTCTTTCTTTAGACCGTAGACAAAGGGGCGAAGATGGAAATCTCCCTCTTCATCAAAAAAGTGTATTCTCTGGGGTGGACAGTAAATTCTCTGTGTGTATCGTTTTAGCGAGGTATAGGGAGAAAAAAACTCACAGAACATAGCTATGCTAAAAAGAACAACTAATATACTTCCCCCAAAAATGGCCAGCTTATGCTTTTTGAATTTTCGCCACATAAGCTGCCACTGGGTAGCCATATAAAATTTTTCCTCAGCACTAACTTCCCTTTTGTTTTTCCTCATTGTTTAAACTCCTCTTACCTCTCGTAGCGAATACGTGGATCTACCAACAACAATAGAATATCGGAAACAAGAGCTCCAATCACAGTTAAAAAGGTCAACAACATAACTGTGCTCCCAGCTAAATACATATCCTGACTTTTCAGTGCTTTAAAAAGCAGAGGACCTGTAGTAGGCAAGCTAAGAACTATAGCTGTAATAGTTTCTCCAGAAATAATCGCAGGAAAAAGCCAGGCAATGCTGCTGATTAATGGGTTAAGAGCCATTCTTACCGGATATTTAAATAAGAGAGCTCTTTCTTCAACTCCCTTGGCCCGGGCAGTAATTACGTATTGTTTTTGAAGCTCATCCAAAAGGCATCCTCGCATAACCCGGATAAGCCCAGCGGTACCGGCTGTCCCAATAACCACTATGGGAATGATAAGGTGCTTTAACAGATCTATAAATTTTCTCACACTCCAGATTGCTTCCTGATACTGGGGAGAAAAGAGACCACCCACACTAAGACCAAAGTACTTTAGAAAGAGAAACATCAAAACCAGGGCAAGGAGAAAATTGGGGATGGCAAGCCCGGCAAAGCCAACGATAGTGAAGGTATAATCCCCAATAGAGTATTGATGGGTAGCAGAGTAGATTCCTATGGGTATTGCTACCGCAAAAGTAAAGGTAAGAGTAAGAATAGAGATTATGAAGGTTAAAGGGAGTCGTTCAGCCAATAACTCACTTACCGGTCTGTTCCACTGAAAGGATAAGCCCATATTCCCGTGCAGCATCCCCCACATCCATTTGAAATATTGCATATATATAGGTAAGTTAAGACCATACTGTTTCTCTAAAGCAGCAATTTCTGCCTCGCCGACTTCTGAGCCGGACTGCCTCAGCTGCATTACGTAAGTGCTCAAATAATCACCAGGAGGAAGCTGAATAATGACAAAGGCGATAATTGTCATTACCAACAAAATAACACCCATGTAAACTATCCGTCGGATAATGTAAGATATCATTTTCACTTCCCATTAGTTATCTATTGATAGCATCAAAGAGTCCCCATCTGTTTTTCCAGATGGGGACTCTTGTTTCCATAACCCTTACTTTTCAAAAAACCACTGTTGAGGACAATATATCTGCCAGAAGCGCTGCCCTGCCCATCCATATACGTCACCTTTTTGAAAGGCTGTGTTTCGGAGGTTCTGTGGCACTATCACAGGTGAAGGACCACCAGCAAAATCACCTATTGTCCAGAGATTTTCCATATTAATAGTGAATATCTCCTTTCCTAATCTGAGATACTCCTCGGAGTCTGGCTGAGTAGTTATCCACTCCTGGATCAGCTCATGAAGCTTTTTTACTACCTCTGGTGGTTCCTCACCAGACTCTCCATTGGTATCAAACCACATTTTCCAGGGAGAACCCCACCAATTACCCCAGCCAGGGTACAAAAGGTCAGCGTTGGCTTGCACGCTTCTTCCGTAGGGTTCGGAAGCCCACAGAGCAAAGTCAAGGTTATTTGCGAGGGTAGAATCAGCGTAATAGCTATAATCCACTTGTTTTACATTGGTCTTCACTCCAACCTTCTCCCAGTATTCCTTTATCAATTCTACTCTCGTTATCCAGCCTAATCCTACATCAGTAAATGTTATTTCTACAGTTAAGGGCTTACCGTCAGGGCGTAGGCGGTATTTGTGATTTTTGTCCCATTCCAGGCCCATCTCATCTAAAAGACTGTTTGCCCTTTCCGTATCATATTCGATGTAGTATTTCCCCATCCATTCTTCAACAAAGATACCACCAGGAGCCACTGGTGCCTGCCAGGGAAAAGTCAGTCCTTGAAAGAGAACCTCGTTCATCTCCTCACGATTTATAGCTAAGGAAAGAGCCTG
This sequence comes from Candidatus Aerophobota bacterium, assembly GCA_030615365.1. The sequence goes on from JAUWZM010000004.1 coordinate 37,126, forward strand.
CCTGAACCTAATATCATTGAAAATATCTCTTAAGACTGGCTCATTGTGGCACATGTTGAAAACTAACTTCATCTGACTTCTCGCTCCTCCATCCAGCAGCACTGTCCTGTAGCCACCCTGTTCTTCTCCTTTCTTATAAAGAGGATATTTCTCGAACCCCAAAAATATGCCTGCAAAATTCAGTTCACCGCTCATCAGTTTCAAATCTTGTATTTCACCGCTCGCAACATTTATTGTACGGAACTTATCAATATAGGGAAGTTGGTTCCCAGCAGTATCCACCTTCCAGTAGTAAGGGTTTCGTACAAAATACTTGTCTCCTTCAAGGGTTATCTTCTCCAACACCCAAGCAAAAATGCCAGGTCGGTTAGGATCTGCGATATCGCGATAGTGACGAGAGTGGAACTGAAAGCACTGCCACCAATACTCATACCCTTCCTCTTTTGCTATCTCGTTCGCCTTTGGATTGTACTTAATATGATATTTTTTCAGGTAGTGTTTAGGAAACACATGCGGTGTATCCGAATCCAGGCAACCAAGCATTTGAACTACCGCCGGGTAAGGTTGAGCAAACTTAAATCGAACCGTATAATCATCTATCTTTTCCACCTTCATCACCTCACCACCAGGGGACCATCTTGGGGGTATAACCGGGGTAAGTTCCTTATTTAAGATGATATCCTCATACCAGAACATTATATCATCAGCACTAAAAGGTGCCCCATCTGACCACTTCATGCCCTTTCTCAGGTACACGGTTAGGGTCTTCATGTCCTCTGAGAGTTTCCAGTCTTTGGCCACGTTAGGAACTACGGTTCTAAAATCATCATAACTTATACGAAAAAAAGGATCGGCTCGTGCATAGTCGTTATCATGAGCTTGATGAATACCAAAAGCAGGTCCCCTTAATACCCCTCCATACTGCCCGATCTCCTCGGCAGGCTCTATCACACAAGGCTCTTCTGGCAGCCTTTCTTCCACTGGAGGAAGCTCCCCGGCAGCCACTTTTAATTTAAGCATAGGAGCTTCATTGAACTTTTCTATTTTGTTTCCGGTAATTCTTTCATACTCCTCCAGCGTGCTGTACACCCCACCTTCCTGGGCAAATACTAAGCCTAACCCTAGAAAGCAAATTATCCCACTTAGCAGTATTGGTACTACTACTCTTCGTAGCATTTTTTGTTCCCTCCTGTTATTTTTGGAAAGTCCTCAAAAGAGAAACTAATTTTCCCATATTTCTCTTATTGAAGAACTTTCATTGATGCAACTAATGACCTACCTGCCTCTCACCTCTTTTCCGGCCTTATTTTTAGCTTTTCCTTTAAAGAGCTCTAAATTTTATCCTCTCTTTAAGGTGGACCCATTTTCATAGACAAAAAATTGCTATGTTTAAGTTACAATTTGGGCCTGTTTACCTTGACATGGTTCTATCTTCTGATAGCTCCCATTGGGGATTTCAAAATATTTCCGATTTTTGTTGTGTCTTAGGGCACGTTCGAAGGGTCTCCTATAGAGAATGTATTCTCGCATATATCCCAAACCTTACATGTCAAAAAAGAATTAGATAACTACTCCAGCCTGTTCGGCGAAAGATTCAATCACTGCTAGTACATTCTCTATAGGAGTTCCGGGTTGTATTCCTTTTGCACATGAGAGAATATATCCTCCTCCCTTTCCCATTTCTTTGCAGAGTTTCATAATCTCTGATTTTATTTCAGATGGGGTGCCAAAAGGAATTGTACTCTGAGAACCAAGACCACCCCAGAAGGTAACGTCTTTCCCATACAACCTTTTTAACCTATAGGGATTATTATTTCTTGGTTCAGGCTGTACGCTCTCGTATACATTAAGTCCAATCTCAATAAGATCAGGCAATATTTCTGCCTCGCTTCCACACATATGGTTAAGCACATACTTGCCTGCATCACGAACCCTTGCATACAATTTACTAACATAGGGTTTAAAATACTTTCGCCACCGTCCAGCCCCCATCATAATACCATCCTGGTATCCCCAGTCATCTGCAAACATAAATCCATCTATAGGTAACCTTAGGACCTTGTCAAGAATTATTATTGTTTGCTCAAAAATTCTGTGAATAAGTTCCTGAAAGAAATCTGGATGAACAATCATATCCATAAGAGCATTCTCAAAACCTCTAAATGTCCACGCTCGTTCCCATAAGCCAAAAGGGTTCAAAACGACCCAAAAATGGTCTTTTTTTTCATTTATTAATTTCAGACTAGACTCATACCACCCTTTATACAAAAAATTATTAATATCCGGGAAAGTGTAGCCGTTAAAGGAGGGCTTATCTAATGCTGGCTTGTTCAGATGCATAGGTCGTTTATCTATGCGCCACGTGGCACCATACGCGTCAGTGGCAATGATTTCTCCTGATCCATGACGTATTACCCGTTCGAGATCTATTCCAACACCAATTATTGGTAACACCTTAATATGATTATCTAACTTTGCTCTCCAAGAATCGTTTCCATAGTAGGCATTTACACGCTTCAGCGGACCATTTTCAATACTTTTATCTCCATCCTCCTCAAAATCCAAAGTATATGGGATGAAGTCAGTTTCTTTATGTTGAATCTGTGCTATTACTCTTTCTTTGGGAGTCATTTTTTTTCCTCCCCTTCTTATTCTTCATCGGTATCCGGATATCGACATGGTTCAATTTTTTATGGAAAAGTTCCTAAAGGGGAAATTAACTTTTCAGTATTTTTTCCTTCGAAAAGCTCTCCTTTGTCCCCGCTAACGGACTGTTTACCCTTTCACCTTCCTCCTGCCTTATTTTTAGCTTCTTCCTTTAAAGAGCTCTAAATTTTATTATCCTTTCCTCTTGCATGATTCTCTGATGATCAGTCTTGTTTCCAGAACAACTTTTCTGGGTTTGGTTATCCTTTTTTTAATTACATCAATTAACAGTCTCATAGCATTTTCTCCCATTTGATAGGTCGGCTGAGCTACAGTAGTCAAAGGTGGATTCACTATTGAAGCAAAAAGAATATCATCAAAACCAATCACCGAGACATCATCGGGAACCTTTAAATTCTTTTCTTCCAAGGCTTTAATAGCCCCCATAGCCATAAGGTCATTGGTAGCAAAAACCGCAGAAAAACTCTTTCCTTTTTTCAAGAGATTTTTAACCGAATCATAAGCATCTTTCCAATGGTAATTTCCTATAATTACCAGATCTTTCTTGAAGGAGATGCTTGCTTCCTCTAAAGCCTTTTTATACCCTTCAAAACGATCCTTATCGGTCTTTACATCAGGATAACCAGCTATATAAGCGATATCTTTGTGTCCCAGATGAGTAAGATATTTTGTAGCTTGATAAGCTCCGTCTTTATTATTGGTAAAAATTAAATTTGCATCATTTCCCTCTTCTATTTCACGGTCTACTACCACTATGGGGAATTGATCCTCTATTAGTTGATTTATATACTCATTTTTACATCGTGTCCCTGTAAAGATGAGCCCATCTACCTGTTTTTTGAGTAAAATATCAATATATTCCGTCTCAGCTTTTGGGTCATCATTAGAGTTGCACAATATCAGACTATAATTGTGTATTTTAGCTAATTCTTCGGCTCCTTTTGCCAATAGAGAAAAGAAAGGATTGGAAATATCAGGGGTGATCAGTCCCACTGTCCTGGTTTCTGCTTTAATTAGACTTTGAGCTAAAGCGTTGGGTTGATAATTTAGCTTTTCAATGGCCTCATTTACTTTTTTTCTAAGTTTATCACTGACAGGGGAGCTATTGTTAATCACCCGTGAAACAGTAGAAATGGATACACCAGCTTTCTTAGCTACGGCATAAATGGTTGGGGACATTGTGATTTTCTTTCTTTGATATGAAAATTTCTGAAAGCGCTTACGAAAATCTTTCTATTTATATTGTATTCATTTTCAAATTTTGTCAAGGGAAAGATTCTAAAAAAACATAAATTTAGACTAATACTCAATTTGAAGACTTTCAAAGGTATAGCAATTCCTCTTTCATTAAAGAAAGCTTGTAATTAATTTTGTTAGATAGCAAGCATCTAATGAGATTTACATCAACACAGACTTCTTTGCATTTTATCTACATTTCAGTGAGGGAAAGCGATTGATAGCTGCTGATACCTCATAGACACGGGGAGCGGCATACTCTCCAGAAGACTTACTGCGAATCTTGCCTCCACTTCCTCCTTGTTAATCAGCCTGCAAGTTCTCTCAATCCCCTTTTATTAATGTCAGGATATGAGAGATTTGTGATATAATTTACAGGATTTTCGTAGGAATGCGAGACTCGATTGATAGGGGATTGAAATAGAACGAAACTGAACTGAAAAAACAAATAGGGAAAGTTGACTTACACCTGTATTTGTGTAAAATTTACTATGAATATAGTAAACAAGGATTTCTCTGTATTCAAAATTAAAGGAAATAATTCATAAACTTATGTAGTGAGGAAAAAAATTGGACAAGCTTTTTTTAAAAAAAGGGAATTATGATTATTTTGTCTATAAACCGCTGATCCAGAGATTCATAAAAACTATATTGACAAAATTTGGCAAAAATATACTGGGATGTATTTTATTTGGATCTGTAGCAAGAGGACAGGCAAGCAATATAAGTGACATTGACCTGCTTATTTTAGTTTCAACAGAGGTTAAATCCCGTAGAAATGAGTTTATAAAACTTTTAGTTAAGATAGATGATTGCGAGGAAAGAAGGAAACTCCTTAAAAAAGGTATATATTCTTATATCTCTGCTATTTTAAAAACAGAAGAGGAATTGATTGAGGACCCATTGATCCTGTTGGATATTTTAAATCATGGTATTATAATTTATGATCCTCATAAAAAACTGTTTGATTTATTAAGAAGGTTGAGGAAAAAACTCAAGATGATTGGAGCAAAACATATAGAGTTTGAAGATGGGAGCTGGGCCTGGGATCTAAAGCCTGATTGGAAACCAGGCGAAGTGGTGGAGATTAAATTATGACAAATAAAGAACGAGCTGAACTCTTACTTAAAGGAGCACAAAGAGCAATAGAGGAGTTGGATGAAGCCATAAAAAAGAGGATGTGGAATTGGGCTATAAGAAGAGCGCAAGAAGCAGTAGAGCTTTCTTTAAAAGCCACCCTCAAGCTTTTAAATGTAGAATATCCTAAGGTGCATGATATTGCACCAGGTTTTGAAAGAGTGCTTAAAGAAAAAGGGATAGATGCATCACACATAAAGTTTGAAAAAATCAAGCAAATTTCAAGGGACCTTTCAGAAAAGAGGGCTCCAGCTTTCTATGGAGAGGAGATCTATACTAAGGAAGAAACGATGCTCGCCAGAGAACAAGCTAACTATGTTTTTACTTTCTGTAGGAAATTAATTGAAAAACTTATGAAGAGGACAATGTTTCAAATTTAGCTAATTAAACTGAAAATTAGATGAAGTAGCCCTCCTATCCTAAAGATAATTTTCATCATCAAAAGAATACTTTTTATGGTGTTCTTTGTCCCTGTCTCTTTCAAGAAAAAGGAGAAAAGTTATAGATTCCTAAACATTAAAAATTATGAAAAGTAAATCTTGGATCATCTTAGAAGAATCGCTTCCTGAATCCTTCTACGCTCGAGATACAAAACTGGTAGCTATAGACCTTTTAGGAAAAGTTCTGGCTCATCACACATCCAATGGCGTTATTAAGGGTATAATAGTAGAAACTGAGGCTTATTATGGTCCAGATGACCCTGCATCTCATGCCTTTAGGGGAAAAACGAAAAGATCTGCAATGATGTGGGGAAAACCAGGTACAGCTTATGTCTATTTTGCCTATGGAATGCACTATCTAATTAATGCAGTAGCTGAGAAAGAAGGAAAAGCTGGGGCTGTGTTAATTCGGGCATTGGAGCCAATGCAGGGGATAGAGATTATGAAAAAAAGAAGAGGAGTGGACAATGTAAAGAATCTGTGCAACGGTCCGGCAAAACTAACCAAAGCCTTTGGAATAGATGGAAGCTACAATGGAGTGAAGTTAACCTCTGGCAGGTTAATAATTGAGCGGGGAGAAAAGAAAAGATTTGATACTGTCTCGGCAGGGAGGATAGGAATTAAGAAGGGTGGGGAAGAGAATTTAAGATTTTATATAAGGGGATGTGAATTTGTCTCAAAAAAGGGGTAAAAAAATGCAAAAAGAGATAAAGATTAAATTTACCGATGATGTGCTAAGGGGAGTGTATACCAACTTTATGCAGGTAATTCATACCAAGGATGAATTTGTGCTGGATTTTGCCAATGTTTTCCCACCCCAGGGTATTATGACCTCCAGGGTAATTATAAGTCCTGGTCATCTAAAGAGAATAGTAAAGGCTCTGGGTGAGAATATGAAAAGATATGAGGAGAAATTTGGTCCTATAGAGGAGGCAAAAGGACCCGGGGAGATTGGATTCAAAGCTTAAAAGATTTGACTAAAATATTAAATTTTGATATCTTATGATTAACTAAATATGGATTTAGCAATTCCCATGAATGATAATTAGACCTGTCTTAGGTACTACTCTCAAAGCAATTCCACTCATTAACCCAAACTAAACATTCCTGAAGATTCTCTTAGCTGAGGATTATCTAAGACTAACTGTTCATCAGTAAACTTTACAACTACCTATCGAAGCTAAGGCCCTCTGTTCTGTTTAGAGGAGAGTTTTAATAGTCAGTTAATGCATAAAGGGCTCAGTAAATTTTATTTTTTATTCAGGGAGGCTAAATTGTGAGCTTACATCAACTTTCTTTAGCTAAGTATAGGTTTATCCTTCGGACCAGGGAAGCCTTAATTCTCCCTTTCTATAAAGGTTCTGTTCTTAGAGGAGGATTTGGCTCTGTCTTTCGCAAGCTCATCTGTATAAATAAAAATAAAAATTGCCCTGACTGTATTCTTAGAAACAAATGTGTTTATTCCTACATTTTTGAAACTTCTCCACCTTCTAATTCCTCTCATCTAAGCAAATACAAAAATATTCCTCATCCTTTTGTTTTAGAGCCTCCTCTGGAAAACAAAAGGGAATATGCAGAGGATGAGAATCTCTCTTTCAACCTCATTTTAATTGGAAGAGCTATTGATTATCTTCCCTATTTTATATTCACCTTTTGTCAATTGGGGGAAATTGGTCTGGGTAAGAAAAGGGCGCATTACGAGCTAATTCGAGTAGATTCTTTCGGAAATCATAAAAAGACAGGGACTGTTTATGATAACCAAACCCAAACCTTAAGGAATATAAATACTAAGATAGATATTTCCCGGATAGTTTCCTCCTTAAAATCTTCTACAAATCATCTCACCTTAAAATTTATCACTCCAACCAGGATTAAATACCAGGGAACCTATACCTCTCATCCTCATTTCCATATTATCTTAAGGGCCTTGCTTCGCCGCCTTTCTTCTCTTTTATACTTTCACTGTGGAGAAGAGTTGAATATAGATTATAAAGAAGTAATTGAGGAAGCAAAAAAAATAGAAACTCTTGAAACTAAAGTAAACTGGATAGATTGGGAAAGATACTCGGCAAGACAACAGCAAAGGATGAAGTTGGGAGGATTCATTGGCAGGGTAACTTATCAGGGGAATATAACTAAATTTCTTCCCTTTTTAAAAGTAGGAGAGTACACCCATTTGGGTAAAGCCGCCGTTTTTGGCTTAGGCAAATACAAAATTGAGGAAAACTGAAAGGTAGATATACTCTGCCTAATTAGTCTGAAATCTAATATGGCGATGTCAGGCCCAAGGGAAAAAGAAAATGTAGGAGAAGGACCATGATAGAGAAAGAAGATAAAGGTTTTCAATCGTTAATTCTTGCTGCATTATTACATGATATTGGGAAATTTTGGCAAAGAAGTTTATCGGAAAGTAAAATTCGGCATACAGAGTTAGGTGGGGAGTTCTTTCAAAAATATTTACGAGAAAAACTTTCTGCTTCAAAGATTTTTGCAGTTGAAGAACTAAACAACATAGAAAATGATATCAGGAATCATCATGATTATGCGAAATTTGTGACCTTGGCTGATTGTTGTTCGGCTGGTATGGATCGTATTTCTCTTGATGAAGAAGAGACGAAAGATCCAGAATTTGAACGTTTACAATCGCTATTAGAGAAAATTTATATTCCGAAGGAACTAAGTCAAAAAGGTCCAAAAGAGAAATATAGATTTGCCCATAAGTTAGTATCTCTTTCGCCAGAGAATGCATTCCCTTCTGATAAGTTTTCCAAAAGATCTCTCGCGAGCGAATACAGAACTTTATGGGAAAGTTTCATTGAAGAAGTAAAAAAGTTACCAACTATCAATTTTAATACATTTATTTTTTCTCTATATCATCTTCTTTGGAAATACATCTGGTGCGTACCCAGTGCTGTTTATAAAAGTGAACCGGATATTTCTTTATTTGATCATCTGAAGACCACTGCCGCTATTGCAATGTGTCTTTACGACCACAGTATAGATAATAAGAATGAGTCTGAGTTTACTCTTCTCTGTGGAGATGTTAGCGGTATTCAAAGATTTATTTACAGTATAACTTCAAAGGGAGCAGCCAAAGGACTTAAGGGACGATCTTTTTATCTTCAATTATTAGCTGAAACAACTGCAAAATATATCTTAAGGCAAATAAACTACCCTATTACAAATATGCTATATGCCAGTGGTGGGAGATTTTATCTTCTTATAGCAAATAAATATGAGAAGAAACTCAAGGGAATTCAAGAAAAGGTAAATAGAGGATTATTAAATAAATATGATGGTGAACTTTATATAGCTTTAGGTGGAACCTCATTCACGAGATATGATTTTTTGCATAATAAATTTCCTGAGAAGTGGAAATTGGCATCTGAAAAAGCTAACGAGCAGAAAAGAAAAAGATTTTCAGAGATGAAATATGAAGAAGTGTTTACGCCTTTTGGTAAGGGAGGATTAAAGAAAGTTTGTGGAATATGCAAAAGAGAGGGAGACTTAAAACCTTATAGAAAAGAAGAGCCGGATTTGGTGATATGTGAAAATTGTCGACTCGCTGAGGACTTAGGTGAGTCTTTAACAAGGGAACCAGAATATGTTATCGAAGTTTATAATGAAAAAGAGAGTCCACGGGGACAAAAGGGATTCAGGATTCCATTCTTAAAAACAAAATATTATTGCCTAAAAAATATTAAAGAACTTCCTGAAATTAAAGCTGAGGAAATTATTTTATATAGACTAAATTTTACTGATTTTCTGCCTGATGAAAATAATGTTAACCCCTATTGTTACGGATATAAATTTATTGGAGGTAATTTTATCCCACGGAGCAAAGATGGCATTGCTCTAACCTTTAATGACTTTGCCGAAAACTCTGAAGGGTTAAAGCGATTAGGCATTTTGAGGATGGATATTGATAACCTTGGAATGATTCTTGCTAAAGGTTTTGAAAAAACTTCTATTTCCAGAGTAACTTCGTTAAGTCGGGATCTTTCTCTGTTTTTTGAAGGTTACGTGAATCAAATTTGTCAAGCTAAGAAGTATAGAGAAAATGTTTTTATTATTTATTCCGGTGGTGATGACCTGTTCATAGTAGGAAGTTGGAACAGGATAGTTGAACTGGCCGAGGATATTTATCTGGAGTTCAAAAAATTTGCTTGTCAAAATGAATATCTTACCATTTCAGGAGGAATCTCATTGATAACTAAAAAGTATCCTATTCACAGGGGCGCACAGTATGCCGGTGAAGCAGAGGAATTAGCCAAAAGTCCGAGGAAAATTATTCGCGAAGAGGATGTAGTTGTAAAGGAGAAGGATGCAATTACCTTTCTCAAGAAGCCTGTAAGCTGGGATGATTTTAAAATCTGTAGGGAAATGAAGGATTTACTATATTTTTGTATTAAGGAAGGTAAAAAAGATATGAAAGGAGACGCCCAAAAATTGAGAAGAGGAGTATTAGAGAGGCTGCGAAGAATCTACCTTCTCTATAATAGAAATAAGCTTGATTGGGAGAAAAGAAAGGACACACCCTTAGATGTTGTTGAGGAAAGAATACGGTATAACAAGTGGCTCTGGAGAATGGTTTATTCTTTGAGTAGATATACTAAACAAAATGATATTTTTGAGGAAGAAATAGGTAAGATAAAAAGTGCCCTTGTTGAAGATGAATTTGATGGTATGAAATCGGAAAGAGAAATGATTGATTTGATAGATATACCCACGAGGTGGGTAGAGTTTTTAACCAGATAAGGAGGGATGAAATGGATGTTATTATTTGGGGAAATGAGGAAGAAATGAAGGAAGATATAAAAAGTATCGTTAGTGACGATGTAAAGAAATTGGTTAAGGTTGCAGAAAAACTGGGTAACAGGTGGGGTAAGGAACTTAATTCTCAAAGAAGTGGTGGAATCGAAAGAAACGATGAAAGACTTACTACTTCTCAAATACGGAATATATTTGGCAGTATAAAGAAAATTGAAATGAAAGGGTTTCATGGGCAAGAAAGTGAGTTCTTACTTCTGAAACCTAAACTTGCCTATACGGCGAGTAGGTCAGGAGCAAAAAAAGGAACAAAAGAATTAAAAAATGTCCTTACTATAGCTGTTAATGCAGTTGAGGATGACGAAAAGAAATTTGAAAATTTCTGTAACTTTTTTGAGGCTATTTTGGCCTATCACCGGGCCGCTGGTGGAAAATAAAAAAGGGGGAACAGAATGGATAATATTATACTTAGCAAAAAGATCTTTATAGAGGGAACTATAGAAGTCAAAACGGGTTTGTCTATAGGAAGTAGCAGTGTGGGATTGGAGATTGGAGGTGCAGACAAAGTAGTAGTCAGAAACCCTATAAATAATCAGCCATACATCCCTGGCTCATCACTGAAGGGAAAGATGAGAAGTTTATTAGAGAAAATGGAAGGTCAACTCACTTATGAAAAAGATGAAAATGGAAATATCACTGCTATGCCCTGCAAGTGTGGAAAGTGTCTAATTTGCCAAATTTTTGGGGTACCGGCAGAAGAAAAAGGAATGCCAGCAAGATTGATTGTCCGGGATTCAGAATTAAAAAATTTAGAATTATTGAAAAAAGCTAAAAATACTGATATGCCTTACACTGAGATAAAAACTGAAGTAGTTATTGATAGAATTACTTCTGCTGCTACTCCCAGAAATTTTGAGCGTGTTCCCGCTGGCGCTGTTTTCGACCTCAATCTCATCTGTAATATCTATGAAGGTGACAACGAAAAGGAAATATTGGACGAGTTATTTAAAGGGTTAAAGCTGGTGCAGGATGATTATCTTGGTGGTAGTGGAACAAGAGGTTATGGGCAGGTGAAGTTCGAGATCAACGAACCCTTGCAATACAAAGATGAAGATTCTTACAAAAAAGAGGCAGATAATAAGAAAAATTTAGAGGGGATTGCTGTCCCAGAAGAATTGAAATGAAAGGGATATTTATGAAGGACATAACTGTTTATAAGTTAAAATTTAAAACCCCGCTTCATATTGATGCTCAGGGAATTGGGTATGAGACAACGGATGAGATCATCCATTCAGATACCATTTTTAGTGCTCTGATGAGTCTCTGGCATAATTTTTGCAATGATGATATTGAAGAGATTTGTAAAAACCCTCCGTTTCTAATATCCTCCGCTTTTCCTTTTAAACGCGAAACCTATTTTTTCCCTAAGCCAATGGTCAGAATAGATAGCAAGGGAGAGGATGATTTCAAAATAGGAAAGAAACTGAAAAAGGTGAAGTATATATCCAAAAATATCTTAGAAATATTCCTCTTAGGAAAAAAGTTGGAATTCAATGAATCTAACACATTGCAAAATGGTAATTTCTGGATTATGGAAGATGAATTATCACAAGATGAAACACTGTTTAAAAAAAGAGAAGTTCCCAGAGTAACAATTGACAGGGTAAGTAATTCATCAGATATATTTTATTTCTCCGAAATCATTTTCGAGAAGGACTCGGGACTGTTCTTTTTGGTAAAGTTTTTGAGTGAAGGTGTGCAGAGGAAGTTTGAAGCTATTTTGAGACTTCTCGGAGATGAAGGAGTGGGTGGAGATAAGCGTCTTGGAAGAGGGATATTCAGTGTAGAAAAAAAGACCGATTTTCAACTATCAGTTCCTGATCATGCAGATGGAATTTTAAATCTCTCTCTTTACCATCCCACGGAAGAAGAAATAAAGGAGAATCTCTTGAACAATGCAAGTTATGCACTCATTACTCGAAAGGGTTGGATCCACTCATTAGGAGCAATGTCTTTAAGACGTCAGAGCATTAGAATGTTGAAAGAAGGCTCAGCTTTTAATTGTTTGAATAAACAACTCTATGGTGATTGTCCTATTGTTTTAGAAAAGGATATAGATAATGGACTTTCCCATAATATTTATCGGTATGGTATCGGATTTTGTCTACCACTAAAAAGGAGAGTGGGAAAATGAAATATAAAATTACTCTCAAAACTCCTGTCCATATTGGTAGTGGAGAAAAGCTTAGTTCAATTGATAGCATGCCACTTGGTGATAGATACGCTGTTATTGATATTGCAAAGATTTTAGAAGAAATAAAAAATAATTCAAAAGCCTTAAATGAATTTGAAAAACTTGGGTTTAGATTTAAGATTAAAGATTTTTTAAATAACTACAAAATTAATCCTAATGAAGCTATAAAATATACATTATACAATTCGCAACACCTCCGCCCTTGGGAGATTAACGAAATGGTAAAGACAGGCTTTGGCAATCCCTTAATCCCTGGCACATCACTAAAAGGAGCACTGAGGACAGTGATTTTTTGGCATCTATTTAAGAACTCTCCGAAAAATAAGATTCAGAATATTTTGAGCGATATTCTCAAGAAGGCAGATCCGCAAAAACGTGGCAGTGCTGATGATTTGTTAGATCACTATCTTTTGGGTAAAGACCCCAATTATGACCTTTTGAGAAGTCTCCAGGTTGGTGATGCTGAATTTGAAATTTTAAATCTTCAGTTAATAGATGTAAAGGTATTAACCCTTGATAATAGGAGAGATTTCTTATGGAAGAAGATGGGAAGGCAAGGTTTTAATACGCCTGATCCTTTAAAGGCTACCTCAATTTATTGCGAGGCATTGCCTATTAACACTGCATCTACTGTAAAAATAAAACCCGATAAGTATCTTTTGGAAGACAAAATTGCAAGCACTCAATTGGATTTTTCCGCTAAAAAGAGATATTTCTTTGATTTACCAAAATATTGTAATGAATTTGCCAATAATTTCATCTCTCAGGAAATCGAGTTCTTTGAAGGATGTAAAATGGGGAGAATCTTGAATTTTTATAAAGGTCTTCAAAAGGAAATTTCTCAAGATGATGATTCTTTTCTTCTTCACCTTGGCTGGGGTAGTGGGTGGCGAGGAATGACTGGAAACTATTTGGAAGAAGAAATGCTTAGTGAATTCCGTCAAAAATTTACTCTGGGAAAAATGTTTTCGGAAGAAGTTCAATGCCCTACTTGTGGAGCTCGAACAAGACCTGACAAATTTAAGAAAGGTTATAATTTCTGTTTCAATTGCCGAAAAAGTTTTCCTGCAAAAAACTCAAAAAGGTTATATCCCGTCTTTCCCAAGACTCGCAAAATAGTTTTTGAAAATAACCAACCAAAGTATCCCTTGGGATGGATAAAGTTGGAGATAATTTAACAAGATGGCAAGATCATTCCTATATATCGTTGGCGCCAGTGATATTGTTCTAAATGGGTATTCCAGATTTAATAATTTCTATGAGGCAACAAAAAAAGCTCTAATGATCTTTCAGAAAACTCCTGATGAGAAGATACAAAGGAAGCGTTATGGATTTAGTCTTACAACGGAAGAGGGAATTGAAATAATATTTCAGGATGAACGGAAAAAAGAACCTCTTTTCTCTATAGAAGTTCCCATATTTGGTCCTTTATTAGAGGAGCTGAGAAATGAGGAAATTACCCATATTCATCTATTTGCTACCCAACAAACCCCTCACCATCATCAAGATACCCTTTGCGCTGCAGAACTTCTTAAACATTTTGCTAAAGCCAAGCGAAATCTAGAGAATGTCCCTGTAGATATAGAGCGTATTGTTGAAAATCCCAGTGATTATGACCTAATGGCAGACTACTTTAGAAATTTTTTTGAACAAAAGGGCGCTCAATTGAAAAGAAATGCACTCAACTACATATCCATAACTGCAGGAACGCCAGCAGAGATAGCCAATCTTGCTTTAACATCTATGGATTTGCCAGTAGAATATTATTATCTTGATCAGATTACTCGCAGGGCGAGAAAAACCAAGTTATTCCAGAAGCTCAATCAACAAAATTACGTCTCAGTACTTAATGGATTAGTTAAAAGTTATGAATATGAATCCGCACTGCACATCGCCAAAAAATCTCCCTTCAGGGGTAACTCCGATACTTTGACGCTTCTTGAGGTTATGCGGAGAAGGATACTGTTTGATTTTGATGGTGCTCTCGAAGAATCCAGAGAAATACACATGGATAACAAAATCATCTCATCTTTGCGCAACACACTTTCGGACTTGGCACAGTTAGATGATAAAAAATTATTAGCGGAGTCATTTTACCGAGTCGAACTATGTTTTGAAAAAAAGGACTTTTTGGAAGGGGTTTCTTTATTGTTTAGTTTGTTAGATAGCACTCTTCAATATCTTTTTGTCAATCAGACAAGTGTAAAGATTAAAAAGATAAATGGGTATTTTAGAGAATTTAATAAATTCATTGAAAATAATTCAAAGCTTAAGGAATATTTGGAGAAGGAGAAAATTAAACACAAATCCAATCCTTCTCAACTCACCCTGATAAAGATACTAAACTGGTTAAATAAGGATTCTCCATCTGAAGGTTTTCAGGAATTTCTTGAGTTTTGGAGGAAATGCGAGCAGAGAAGGCCCACTTCGTATGGCGAGATCAGTCTGTTGGACTTAAGAAATGAAGGACCCTATGCTCATGGAAGTAAAGGTATCAATGAAGAACTTTTCAAACAAATCTATCTACCTTATGGTGAGGCTACTCTTATGAGTGATTTGAAGTCTTGTATGGAGCTCATATTAAATTCTACTTTAGAAGCAAATCCCTATACAGAAATTAATAAGATAATAGGTGAAAATTTGTCCACTTAATTTACCTGTTAGCAATTTTGGAGAATTTAAGGAAGAATTAGCTAATAAGCATATATGCCTACTCTATACTTAATTGATCAAGGAGCAAAGCTAAAAAAGATCTCTGAGAGGTTGGTGGTAGAAAAAGATGGAAAAGTCCTTTTGGAGATTCCTGCTTTTAAAGTAGATAGAATTTTGATTTATGGAAATATTACCATTACTACTCCGGTGATGATCTTTCTCTTAGAAAATGGCATTGATACGAGCTTTCTTTCTCTATATGGACGATATAGGGGAAGACTTCTTCCTAAAGCTTCTAAAAATATTTATCTAAGAGTAGCTCAGTTTGAAAAAAGTAAAGATGAGGAATTTAAGGTGAGTTTAGCCAGACAAATTTTAAAGGGAAAAATTAAAAATAGCCGTATTATTCTTAGCAAATATGCTTCTAATCATCCGGAAGTAGATTTCAGTCATCCTATATTAGAATTAGATAAACTGCTGCACTCTTTGGAGAGAAAGGAAAAAGTGTCTTCACTTTTAGGAGTTGAAGGAAGAGCATCGGCTGTATATTTTGATGCTTTTCCAAAAATGATAAGGGGAAATTTTGAATTTACAACACGTTCCCGTAGACCCCCCAAAGATCCTGTAAACTCCTTGCTCAGCTTTAGTTATACTTTGCTTACAAATGAGATAAACTCACTATTGTCTGCTCTTGGTTTTGACCCTTATATAGGCTATCTTCATGGGATAAACTATGGACGCCCCTCCCTTGCCTTAGATTTGGTGGAAGAGTTTCGGCATTTAGGAGAAAGATTTACCTTGAATCTTTTAAATAACGGAGTAATAAAAGAATCAGACTTTGAGAAAAAAGAAATGGGATTTTATTTAAAGGAAAACATCAGAAAAATTTTCTTTTATCATTACGAAAAACGTATGTTAAAAAGTTTTTATTACTGGAAATTAAAAAGAAAAGTAACTTACCGTGAATTTTTTAGAATTCAAGCTCAGAGCTTAGCCAGAGTTATTCAAAAAGGAGAAGTTTATGAGCCTTTTCAAGCAATAGGATAATGTTTGTGCTTGTAAGCTATGACATTGTAGATGATAGACGGCGAAGTAAAGTAGCCAATACTTTAAAAAATTATGGTGAAAGAGTTCAGTATAGTGTTTTTGAGTGCATATTAGAAAGGGATAAAATAAAAAGAATGACTGAAACTGTAAATAAACTCATAAACAAAGAAGAAGATAGTGTGCGCATTTACCAACTTTGCGATACTTGCTTGAGAAAAATACAGGTTCACGGAACAGGTCAAGTTGCTAAGGATGAAGAGATGTTTATCATTTAGGCCTGAGATAAAAGAGAATCTGCTAACTTTAGAAAAATGGAAAAAGAAGGGGAGTTAGAGAAAGAAATGAAAAAATCTCTTTCTTCGATAAAATTAGGGAGAAAAAAGGATTTTTATGTTCCTTGTTTTTTGAAATTTATGGAAAGCAACAGAGAAAATATTAGCTTTAAAAGAAACCTTAGCAAAAATGACTTTGTAGTGTGCTCCCTTTATGGCTTTAGCATACCCGTGGTAGGAATGTGAGACCCGTTTAATAGGGGATTGAAACTCAAATCTTAGGCATTGCTACTAATTTTGGTTACACGTAGGAATGTGAGACCCGTTTAATAGGGGATTGAAACTCTATCACATCCCCCATTTCCTCAATTATCATTTATTAGTAGGAATGTGAGACCCGTTTAATAGGGGATTGAAACTTCCCATCTTGCATAACAACACATAAGTTATAGGAATGTAGGAATGTGAGACCCGTTTAATAGGGGATTGAAACCTCCTAAACCAACAGTTTGTAAATTTCCATTTGGTCCGTAGGAATGTGAGACCCGTTTAATAGGGGATTGAAACCTGGCTTCTCTCATTTTTTTTATATTCTCTATCTGTTTCGTAGGAATGTGAGACCCGTTTAATAGGGGATTGAAACCCAAACAACTTGACAAAGTCTGCCTTGCCCTTTTGAGTAGGAATGTGAGACCCGTTTAATAGGGGATTGAAACTCCTCATACTCATTGGTATCGAATACTGGTATTTTAGTAGGAATGTGAGACCCGTTTAATAGGGGATTGAAACAAGGTAAGCCAATCTTCGGTTAGCATCTCTTTTTGTGGTAGGAATGTGAGACCCGTTTAATAGGGGATTGAAACTCAACAACACCATATATACCCCATCTTCCGGCACTACGTAGGAATGTGAGACCCGTTTAATAGGGGATTGAAACGCCTGCTCTATGATATTAAATTCTTTTTTATGCCTTTCGCATAGTGTTTTTATCCCAGATTCGGTAAACTGGTAAAACTCTTCACCTGGGTAGGGGAGGCTTTAGCCTCCCGATAGCTTTCAGTCCTTGCTTTACAAAGGGCGACTAAAGTCGCCCCTACCCATTGAGAAATATTTTTTCTCATAAGAAAGTAGCCGCAGGTTTCACACAGGCAGGATGCCTGTGCTACTAATCTGCGCAAAACAACGCAACCTGAAGGTTGCGGCTACTTATATGAAAGTCAAACTCAAAGCGATATTCCAGGATAAGCTTGATGGCCATTATTCAAATTACCGAATCCAGGTTGATTATTGTATACATAAGCTATTCCTATCATCTAATAATCCCTCCCTGATTATTATTTCAAGAAAGAATTTGAGCATCTTTGATTATTTTTTATATCTTTTTTAACTATAGAATTTACTATAGCTTTGAAGCTTTTGATTTAACTTCCCTTTCTCTATCAGGATTTGACTAAAACACCAGATTTGCTATTCTATGGTTGAATTAGCTTGATCTGGAAAACATTCTTAAAAACCATCCTGGTGGTTATAAGGATTTCAAAGTTTCAATATTCTCTGAAGTTTAACTTAATAATATGGTAATATTAAGTAAAAAATATTGGTATTTTATTACGAAAAAAATAGGAAAGATTAGTTATATACCCTATAGTGAATAGAGGAATACTTTGACTTGGTGGCTGAACTGTTCCCACAGAATAGATATAAGATATGCAAATGAAGATTATTAAAAATTAAATACAGATTTAAAAGAGAGTAGATATGGGGGCTAACCTGAGCTGGAGAGTGAAATTGATAGGGTTTTTTATACTTATCCTAAGCGCATTGCTGCTATTTCACTTGTTCTATATCCTTCCATTCATCCGGGACCGGGGAATGAAAACAATAGAGGTCCACCAGGAAGAAATCAATTATAATATTGCTCGAGGATTAAATACTGAGCTAACGAAGATTAAGAATGAACTAATAAAGATGGCCAAATTTCCAGAGTTTTCTAATATGGACATTTCCAGCCAACAACAAGTTATAGTTCAACATATAAGGATATCGTCTCTTCTTACTTGCCTCTTTGTAATAGATGCCAAAGGCTGGTTTGTTTCTGGTAGTGTAGATGATCTTTCTCTCTATAGAACCAGGAGCTACACTGATAGGCCTTTCTTTAGTGTTCCTTTTGAACAAGGTAAAATTTACTTTGATGAGCCTCTGTTCTATTCTCAAATAGAACTTGTGGGAACTGCTGTCAGTGTACCCATCATCTCGAATGCAGGAAAGAAAGTAGGTGTTCTGATAGGTGGAATGAGCCTGAACGAGGTGATTAACAACATAGCAAATTATCGGCTTGATAAGGGAATAGTTGCTTATTTAGTGGATAAGAAAGGCACAGTGATTGCTCATTCCGGAATAGATTTATTTGCTCTCAAAGGAGGCCCGCTCTCGCTTAACTTCAGTGGACATCCATTAGTGCAAGCTATGATGGCGGGGAAAACGGATAAATCTTATAAGTACGATTACGAGGGCACGTCTTACTTTGGCAGCTATACTATTCTAAAATCTAATGGCTGGGTTGTAGTCACTGAAACCCCTATGTCTGTAATTTTAAGTAAAGGCAATGAACTGATTAAATACTTGTTGTTAATTGATCTGGTAATTTTCCTCTTTGCAATTTTTATCTCATTGTTGTTTGCAAGACAAATAACAGATAAACGCAAACAAATAGAAAAAATACTTCGGGAAAATGAGCAAAGATATAGAGACTTAGCCAATTCATTGCCCCAAATAGTTTACGAAACTGATGAAAAAGGCAATTTGACATTTGTTAGCCATTACGCATTTGACGCTTTTGGTTATACACAAAAAGATTTTGAGAAAGGTTTGAATGCTATTCAAATGCTCATTCCCGAAGATAGAGATAAAGCTAAAAAAAATATTAAGAGAGTGTTAAGCGGGGAAAAATTAGGAGGCACTGAGTACACTGCACTGAGAAAAGATAATAGCACATTTCCAGCTACCATATATACCAGTCCTGTCATTCGTGAGAATAAACCTGTAGGTTTGAGAGGGATTATCGTAGACATCACTGAACACAAAAAGATAGAGGAAAAACTCGCCCATATGGCCACTCACGACAACCTGACCGGTCTACCTAATCGAATGTTGTTCGATGATCGTCTCAGTTTAGAGTTGGCTCGTGCATACCGTAAAAAGCAAAGATTTACTGTGATGATATCCGATATTGATAACTTTAAAAATATCAATGATACCCTGGGGCATATGATTGGAGATAAATTGCTGCAAGGGGTTGGCAACCGAATCAAAGACAGCTTGCGAAGTAGTGATACCATCGCTCGTATGGGAGGAGATGAGTTTTTGTTGCTTTTGCCAGAGATTACTCGGACAGAAGATGCAACGAGTATTGCCCAAAAACTTTTGGAAATTTTTCAAGAGCCGTTTATGATCGATGGGCATAAGTTTGATATTACTGTTAGCATTGGAATTGCTATTTTTCCCGATGATGGACAAGATGTAGATAGTTTGATAAGTCATGCTGATGTTGCGATGTACTCTGTTAAAAAATCTGGCCGTAACAACTACCAACGCTACAAAGCTCAGCTATAAATGCTTAGAGGCTTTAGAATAATTGGTAACAGTAATTAAGGGTAGAAAAAGAGATTAAGACTTTATATAAAGGGATGTGCGGTAAATGAGGAGAAGAGGAACGAGGGTTTTAAAAATTTTAGGTATTGGATTAATCGTAGTAATTGTTTGCTTTTTAATTGTTGAATTAAATTTAGATACTTCAAATATTCAAAATTCGGTGTCAGAAAAGACAGTAGCAGAGGAACCATCGTCAGAAACAAAAAATCAAATAAAATCCAATGATGCTTCTATAGAACAGGTAACTATAGAAGGAACTCTTAAACGAGGAGATTCTCTTTACACATCTCTTCGCAGTAAAGGAATTTCCCCGGAAGAAATTCATAAACTGAGTAAAGCGTTAAGTTCAATAATTAATGTAAATTCCCTTCCTCTTAAGAGTAAGTATAGTTTGATTCATGATACACAAGGTAAATTTGTAAAATTT
This sequence comes from Candidatus Aerophobota bacterium, assembly GCA_030615365.1. The sequence goes on from JAUWZM010000004.1 coordinate 57,679, forward strand.
ACCTATAATCCTAATCCCATAGATACTTATATTATAGTTCCTTCTGCCTCGGGGGAACTAAAAGTATACCAAAAGAAACCAATTTTAAAAAAGGTAAAAATAGAAGGGAAAATTGAGAATTCTCTTTATAATGCAATGGTAAAAGCAAAAAAGTCACCTGAATTAGTGGTAAATTTTGCTGAGATTTTTGCCTGGCAAATTGATTTTAATACTGAATCACGGAAGGGTGATACCTTTAAACTCGTAATAGAAGAGGAAGAACAAAATAATTTTTCTCGTGTGGTAAGAATATTAGCTGCCCAATATAAGGGAAAACTTACCGGGGAATATACAGCAATTTTTTTTAAGGATCCTGACGGACATACTGATTACTATACACCTGAAGGAAAATCTTTAAGAAAAGCCTTTCTGCGAGCACCTTTAAAGTATAAACGAATTAGCTCGACTTTCTCTTACAGTCGTCTTCACCCGATTTTGCGTATACGTCGTCCTCACTTAGCAATTGATTACGCTGCCCCTACAGGAACTTCTGTGGTAGCAATAGCAGATGGATTAATAACTGCTGCTCAATGGGATAACGGTCTTGGTAGGTATATAAAAATTAAACACCTTAACGGATACGAGAGCAGATACGGTCATCTTTCTCGATACGCAAGAGGAATAAGGAAGGGTGTGCGAGTCCATCAAGGACAAACAATTGGTTATGTAGGTTCCACTGGTTTATCTACCGGTCCTCATTTGGATTTTGCTATAAGCAAAAATGGGAAACCAATGAATTTTTTAAAAATGAATATGCCCTCTGCATTTTCTATTAACCCCAAATATGCTTCTCAATTTGAGAAGATAAAGAAACAGTACCTTGCCTTATTTTCAGTGGTTTGTTTGGGGTACTTGACAAGATTAACAGATTATTTATAATAAAAATAATAATTGATCTTTTAAATAAAGGTTATTATACCTACAGGATCTTTAGAGATCAAAAGGGAAGAGGGTGATAATCCCTCGCGGTTGCGCCGCTGTGACCGGAACGAAATCCACGTGCCTGCTGTGAAAGGTAGGCAAAAATCACTGCAGTAGTTGGTAAAAAACTGCTGGCTATTGTGGGAAGAGGTGGAGAGTAGGCAAACCTCTCACAAAGAGGATGTGCCGGAAGCCAGAATACCTGCCTGTAGGAGGTTACCCCCTCTTCTTCGCGGAATGAGAAGTTGCGGGTTTTTTATTGAAATAAAAAGCCCTGTTTTCCCGAAAAGAGGAAACCAGGGCTTTTTTTATTTATAAAAGAATGTGCGAAAGAAAAATAATTCTTGAAGGAGGAAACACAGATGGAAAAAAAGGTTTTAACTCAAGACAAACATTTCAATACAAAAAAGATAGATAAGAAAAAAACAAAGTTTATTAAATTATCTCTTTTTCTCTCTTTAGTTATAGCACTTTCTTGTTCTTCTTGTGGTATGGCCGAAGAAATATTTGACCTCGGTAAAATAATAATTATTGCTACAAAGATTCCTGTTCTTTTGAAAGATTCTCCTGGTTCAGTAAGTGTTATCACCGAGGAGCAAATAAAATCTTCAGAGGCAAGGGATGTGGGTGAACTGTTGGAAAAGCTGGCAGGAGTAAAGATTCAAAGCTATGGTTTCAATGGTTTGTGTTCCATCAGAGTAAGAGGAAGTTCTGCCAGTCAAGTTTTAATAATGATTGATGGTCGGCCGATAAATTTAGCTTCTTCAGGAGATGCTAATCTTTCAGAAATCTTATTGGATAACGTAGAAAGAATTGAAATAGCAAGAGGCCCTTTTTCTGTGTTATATGGACCAGGGGCTTTGGGAGGTGTAATAAATATCATTACTAAAACTCCCTCTAAAGTTGTGGCACCTCAGATAAAATTATCCCACGGAAGTTTTAATACTAATTCTTACAAGCTTATCTGTGAATCAGGTTCGGATAAAATGGGCTATTTTGTTGCTGCTAATGTAGATAATTCTGATGGGTATCGTGAAAATAGTAGAAGAGATGCTTTTGCTCTTAATGGAAAGCTAACTTATTCTTCATTTACCTTTTCAGGAGAATATTTCCAAAGTAAAACAGGATTGCCGGGATCTACGAGCTGGCCTTCTCTAACTGCAACTCAGGAGGATCGTAGAAGTTCGTTCGATATTACTTATAAAGGGAAATGGAAACAATCTAATTTTTCAATTAAGAGTTTTATAAATCAAAATCAAATTGTTTCCGAAGATCATGCTTATGGCACAAAAAATACAATAGAAAACAGAACGTATGGAGTAAATTTTCAACATGATATCCCCTTTGATTTGGCTCACAATCTTGTTTGGGGAGTTGATTGGAAGGATGATACTGTGAACGCCAGGATAATTGGAGGGGAAAGAAAAGCAACTTCTGGTGCTCTATACTTGCAGGGTAAGACAACATTAGTCCCCGATCTCACTTCTTTTCTTGGAGCACGATATGACATTAATTCAATTTATGGCTCGCAAATAAGTCCCCGGGTATCATTTATCTATCATCTAAGGGAGTTCACTTCGCTAAGAGCATCCTGGGGAAATGCTTTCCGTGCTCCCACAATGAATGACCTTTACTGGCATGAAGATTACGGGGTATGGGGGATGTTTGGAGATCCTAATTTGAAACCTGAGGTATCCTCAGGATACGAGGTTGGTATCGAACATACATTTACTCCTGAGTTCCTTGGAAGAGTAACTTTCTTCTCAACGCAGGTAGATAATCTCATAAACTGGGCACCAATATCACCTGGTAGTTGGACATGGAAAGTTCAAAACATTGGCAGGGCATCAATGAAAGGCTTTGAAGGAGAAATAAAAGCGAAGTTTCTTAAGAAATTATCTCTCTCCCTGAACTATACGTATCTTGAAGCTATAGATGAAAAAGAATTTAAGGGGAAATCATTGCCTTATCGGCCTAAAAACAAACTTTTTGTGAGTTTAGACTATAATTTAGGGCCCGATATCCAATTCCATCTTGAAAATCAATTTATAGGAGAAAGATACACTAATCGAGAGAACTTAGATAAACTTCCCTCCTATAACCTCTTGGGAGCAAAGATAACCTACAGAATGAATAACAAGTTAAAGATCTTTCTTAAAGGAGATAACCTTTTAAATGAGAAATACGAGGATACTAAGGGTTACCCTATGCCTGGAACAATACTCAAGGGAGGAGTAGAAATCACTCTGTAACCTAAATCTGTAAGTAGAAGGAGGATGTTGTGTTGGTATTTTTCTTAAAGGGTGGAGTTGTAATGTGGTTTATCCTGGCCTGTTCCATCATAGCTTTAGGGATAATCATAGAACGATTATACGGGTTTCATCAGGCAAAGCTGGATATTTCTAAATTTATCTCCAAAGTCGAAAATTTATTGAGAGAGAAAAAACTGGAGAATGCCCTGAATCTCTGCCAGGGAGTCCCCAGTCCTCTGGCAGAGATCTGTGCTCTCACCCTTGAAAGCTATAACCTTCCCCGGGACAGAAAGGAGGAGATTTTATCTCAATTTAGTTCAGGAAAGATTAAAAAAATGGGCAGGAATCTTAGAATTCTGGGAATAATTGGGCATATTTCACCTCTTTTGGGACTGTTTGGTACAGTTTTAGGAATGATAAAAACCTTTATGATAGTTGAAAATATAGGAGGAGTTGTAGATTCAAGACTTTTAGCTGGGGGAATCTGGGAAGCTCTTCTCACTACAGCAGCTGGGCTTACTGTAGCTATACCTGCTTTAGTTGTTTATCATTACCTTGAAGGGAAACTGGAGGATTTTTCTTTAGAGATGAAGGAAATGGTATTTGAAGTGGAAGAACTATTACGGAAGAGAGAAAAATGAAGGTAATTTCTCGCAAAAAGATCCCTTTAACCTTAGAAATGGCCTCTCTTATAGATATTGTTTTTTTACTCCTCATCTTCTTTCTTCTTACCTCCCTTGGCTCCCAACAGATGCAATTAGATCTTCCTGAAGCCTCTACAGCAACCCAATCGCAGGAGAGTTTAAATGTATGGATTACTCAAGAAGGAGAGATATTTGTGGAAGAGGAAAAAATAGATCTGGAAACTCTTTTACCCCTTTTATTATCGATGCTCCAACAAAGAGAGAACAAAACCATCACTATTAAAGCAGATGCTGAAGTTCCTTTTAAATTACCGGTGAAAGTTATGGATATTGCCAGAAAGGCGGGAGCCAAGGGAGTGAACTTAGCCACAAGATCATCTGGAAAATAAATAATGCGCTGGATAATTATCTCGTTAATTATTCATGGATTGATATTTGTAATTCCTTTTTCCCTTTTTTGGCATCAAAGAGAAGATGTTGAAATAAGACTAAGCTATAAATTTAAGGAAATAATGAAAGAAAATTCTGAAAAAAGAAAAATACAGAAAAATATTCCTCAGGATTTAAAGACAGATGCCTTGCAAAAGAATATCTTTGCCAAAGAAAATATTCCCCTGTATCTTTCCTCAACATTTTTAAAGGACAGGGGAATCTTTCCACAGGAAGCTCCTTTAACTTTTGGTCTTACTGGAATTCACACCCTGCCTTTGTCTCCCATGAAGGAAAAGATACACTATTCTTTGGAAAAGAATAAAGAGAAAATAGA
>JAUWZM010000129.1 GCA_030615365.1 Candidatus Aerophobota bacterium
AAAAGAGGATCCTACCATTTGTAAAATCGGTGTGTATCTTTCTCCAACTTGTTCCTATCATGGTAGAAGGGAGCACCTTATCAACCTGAGCCATCTGATAGTAGACCTTATACATCTTTAACAGACTATTTTTATCAAGAACCATCTTGTCTTCCTCCAGATCGTAGAAGTTTCCCTCGGTTAAAGTGTAATAAGGTATCCAGAGACTTCCTCCTGGATTAGGTCTATGATAGATTCCCCATTTAACTAATCCCTTTGCCTTCGCTTCTTCTGCTATCTTAGAGATATCGTACCAGGTTATCTCACATTTCCTGATTTTCTCGGGGAAAGCATCTATCGCTGCTTCATCCCAACCAAGTTGCCTGAGTACATCCTTACGATAGTAAAAGGTATGGGAAGCTGAATCTGCTGGTAGCCCATATAGATGATCTTTATACATAAATCTCCATAACAGTGAATAGGGGATATCAGCTGCAAGATCCTCATACTTGGTAAGATAATCTTCAACAGGCGTTAGAAAACCAGCGCGAATCTCGTAGAGTGTGTCTGTTCCTCCTAGTATATCCGGAAGCTGTCCAGCCTCATATGCAGCAGTTATCTTAGATTTCAAAGCATCCGCCGATGGTACATGCTCAAAAGTTGCTTTCATATCAACTCTTATATTAGACCCTGCTGCCTCGAGCATCTTGTTCAGGAGACGAGCTGCCCTATCAATATTTGTAGCTTTAAAACCTTCGGCAGGAGAACCATAACACCATGCCTCCATTTTTATTTTCTCGGGGGTTTCTTGAGCCAATGAGATAGTCGACATAATGCCCAACACCATCACTGCCACCATTAACCATAAACTCATCATTTTTTTCACTTTCTTTACCTCCCTTTATATAGTCTACTGTGCAAGTTTCCCAATAACTTTCATCCCAAGCTGGACTACCTCTCCATGCCATCTTCTCACCTCCTCCTGGCCTTAATTTCCAGCTTGCTTTTCTTAATAAATATCTTAATAGTTTATCTTTAAGTTTTTAAAACTCTCATAGTATTTTTTGAGAGTCTCGTAGGGGCTCATAAAATAGTTCTTTTCGGAAACCCTTAAACTAAAGGAAGAGGGTTTTATCTTTCTTTTTTGTTTAGCAAAACTTTGTAATATCTCGGCATGTGGCTTCAGGCTTCCATCGGTCCTTGTGAGACCCATGTGCATTTCAATATTATTTAAGGAAGGTTCTTTCCATGGAGGTCTTTCAAAAGCATAGTCAGAAAAGCACCAGGCAAGTGCTCCAACAGAGCCTATTTGGTAGAGCTTTTCTAAGACCTGACTGTAATACTTGCTCGCCTCTTCCTCAGTCGCCATATATATGATCCGTTCCCCGTATGAACTTTCTTTCGCAGGTTCTCCTAAAGGAGTAGTGGCTAATCCGAATTCCTCAAATAAAACGGGTTTTTTACCTAAAGATTCTGTAAGAACGTTTAAAAAGGGAACTAAGTCTGAATCAAGTGGATCTTCTGCCCAATTACAAAAGATTGGGTAACCATGCATTATGGGATAGTCACAAAAAAGAGAAATATCCTGCTGGCGGAATCCTGTATCCCTTTCAAGATCCTCGGTATGGGTTCCACATACAATGGGATGGGCTGTATCAAGTTTTCTAATCTCTCCAGTCAGAATTCGAATCCAGCTTTTTGCTACCTCAGACGATCTTGGTATGTATAAATTACTTACTTCATTGGAAAGGTCCCATCCCCATAAAGCAGGATGATCTGAAAATCTAGAAACAATTGTTCTTATTTGTAATTTTTCGGCTTCTATTATGAAAGGTTCCTCAAAAAGATCCTTTATTGGGTGTCTGCTTACTTTTCCATCTGTTATGGTATTTCCTCTCGCCCTTATATTCTTCTTATCGAGCGCCCACTCAGGAATCCAATTAATCCCACTCATATGACCGGTGAAAAATGTAATCAGTAATTTTAAATGATGCTTGGAAGCTATATCTAACACATTTTCAAGATTCTCAATTGATACCTGTGAAATTTCTTTTACCTTAGGTTGAAAATCCTCCCAGAGAAGAAAAATCCTCACCAGCTTTAGGTTTAGAGATGCTATTTTAGCAAACTCATGATTGACCTCTTCAGGATCAAAGTTCTTCCACCAGTACATAGCTTTTTCTCTTGGCCAATAATTAACACCGGTCAAAAAGTATTTCTCCAGCTCTCCCATTATGAACCTCTAGCTATGAAAAATAAGCTAATTTCGACTTCTTTTGGTTTATAGAATAAATTAAGATCGTCGATAAGTCTTTTATTCTAAGAAAGAACTACCCTTATAGCTAAGCTACCAGCAAACTAACCAATCTTTTGGCAGGATTCTCTTGCTACTAGTTTTGTATCCCAGAATCGGTGTTCTTTTTTTGGCAAACCTTGCTTTTTCCACCTTTTTATTGTCCTAAAGGCTCCCTGGGCGATCTGTTTTGTTGGCTGAGCAATGGTAGTCAATGGGGGATTGCTAACAGAAGAAAGAGATATGTTATCAAAGCCAACTATTGAGTAATCAGAGGGGATGTTCTTGCCATCTTCCTGGACAGCTCGCATAGCACCCAGAGCTACCAGATCATTTAAACAAAATACTGCTGTAAAGCCATCACTTGATTTCCTGGCAAGCTCTTTCATTAATTTATAACCATCTTTATAAATGAGTTTCCCTTCCTTAATTAGTTTTTTATCAACCTCTAAACCGTTTTTTTGTAAAGTATCGGTATATCCTTTTAATCTATTTATACTGGATAGAGTATTCATTGAGCCCGCAATGCAGGCTATTTTTTTGTGTCCAAGGTCTATCAAATGTTGGGTAGCCTGACATCCCCCTAAATAGTTATTGGTAAACATTACCGGAATATTAGCCCCGGGTACATCTCTATCCATTAAAATTATGGGAATCCCTTTTTCTACCAGGTTGTTGAGCTTCATCTTCTTCAAACCCACCGTACTTATAATTATCCCATCTACCTTTTGACTTTCTAAAAGGTCTATATAAGTAAGCTCTCGGGTAATACTGTTCTTAGAACTACAAACAAGTAATCCATACTTCTCTCTATAACAAACCTCCTCAAGTACATAGGCTAACTCCTGATAAAATGGATTTAGGGCATCGGGCATTACCAGCCCTATTATTCTCGTTCCTCTTCCCCTAAGGCTTTGAGCCCTTATATCAGGTCTATAATCAAGCTCTTTAATTGCTTTGAGAACCTTTCCCCTGGTTTCCTCTCGCATATAATCATTAACTTGAGGGCTTAGCACTCGAGAAACGGTACTGGTAGACACTCCTGCCTTTTTAGCTACATCTCTAATAGTTACTCTTGTTCTCATATTCTGTAATCACCTCTGAGCTAATTTAAGAACTCCTCTTCTTACTTGCCTTACTCTTTAGCCCGGCGACCTAGAACATTGAACTATGTCTCCAGTAGAAGTCTAAAAGGCAAGCAGTAAATAATCTTCCTTCCAGCTCATCCCTTTACGTATCCCACCATACCTTTTACCAAATTTTTCTTGATCAAAATATACATCAATATGGGTGGTATGGCATACAATAAGGACATAGATGCTAAAAGCCCATAATTAACCACACCGTATTCTCCATAGGTAGTGAAAATTCCCACCGACAACGGCATCAACTCCATCTTGCGCAGTAGAATAAGCGGTATCAGAAATTCACCCCAGGCAAACATAAATGTCATGAACCAGGCCACAGCTAACCCAGGTCCACATTGAGGGAGAACTATGTAAAAAATTGATTTCCATTTACTACAGCCATCGATCCACGACGCTTCCTCAAAGACGGTCGGAATTGTGTCATAAAAACCTTTCAAGAGCAAAAGTGCAAAAGGGATACCAAGAACACTGAGAGTTAAAATCACACTCAAATACGTGTTTACTAGATTTAGTGTTTTAAAGATTAAATATATGGGAAGCATAAAGGAAGATACCGGTACAGTTCTCAAAAATACAAGTCCGTACAGTAAAGTATTTGCTCCAAAAAACCTCACCCTGGAAAACGGATAGGCGGCCATAGTAGCCAGAAAGACCACCAGAGTGGCAGTTGAACCGGCGATGAACAGACTGTTTAATGTCCAATGTAACGGACGTCCTGAGAAGGCTCGACCAAAGTTTTCCATGCTTATTCTGCTTGGTATTTTCGCAGCCGGACTAGCGGCCGGATTCACAGAAGCGAGGACCAGCCAAGTTAAAGGTATAAGGGCAAACAGAAGTACTATTATTAAGGGAATATAAATAGCCACAGTTTGGGAATACTTCATTTATTTACACTCTTTCTATCCTTTTAAGTAGGATTAAGTAACCGATGCAGGCCATAGCTACCACTATCGTCATGATAAAAGATATGGCCGCTCCATATCCAATTTTATAGAGACGGAAGGATTCATTGTATATGAATACCGAAGCTATTTCCGTGGCATTTCCTGGGCCTCCCCCTGTTAGACCGAAGACAAAGGTAAAGTAGCCAAAGGTCCAGATAGTGATTAAAAAGAGATCTATTAAGATTACCGGCGCAGTTAAAGGCAAAGTTATGGCTATGAATTTTTGCCATGAGGAGGCCCCATCTACCTCCGCAGCTTCGTAGAATTGAGGCGGAACTGTTTCCAGGGCTGATAAAAACAGTATCATGGAAAAGGCTGTACCACCCCAAATATTGCCTACTATGGCCACCCCCAAAGGATTTTGGCTGAGCCACCGGACAGGAGGGACTCCCACTACCCTTAAGAGACTGTTCAAGGTGCCCTCATAATGAACGAATGCTCCCCAGGTATAAACCTTCACAATATCTGGAATAATCCAGCTCATGGTAACAGCCGCCGCCACCGCTGATTTAATCTTTAGGCCTTTGTGGTGCATTAGCACAGCTAA
>JAUWZM010000100.1 GCA_030615365.1 Candidatus Aerophobota bacterium
TTAGAAAGTGAGAAAGTTCTTTTTTGCATTCAGATATCCTACGCTCTTTCAGATAAGATGGAAGATCCACGCACTGAGCACATAAATCACCTTGTTTAAAGATTTCTGAGTTTCCGACCTGGATTAATAATATCAGAGGCACGGCTCTCAATAAATTTCAACTGAAACTCTTATTTGATGTGGAATTGCAAGAATAATTTCACTTGCCACAATCACAAAAAAATATGCTCAATGACCTTCAAAAATGTCGAGTTTTCCGCACCTCTGAACATAGATGAAAACACAACTAATCTATTCTTGGAGGAGATAGGGAAATACAAGACTTAGTCCTTAAGGATGCTGGATAAAGAAAAGGCTAAGGTTAAGGCTAAGGCTAAGGCTAAGGCGAAGGCGAAGGGCTAAAGATTTAAACTTCGATATTCAAGGTTATACTCATTAATCAATTAACGAGTTAAACCAAATCAAGGAAACGATGAAAAAGATGACAACTATCCCTTGTAATTCAAAAAATAATGTGTTATAATATGTATATTCGTGATCTTCATTGACTGATGTTTTACTAACATCAGCTCTGTTCCACGGCCTTTTGACTATAGGTATCAGCCAGCGAATTATTCTCATCAACCCCCCCCTAATTTGTGGGTAAAGGTTAGACCTTTAGGTGGGGGTGGTCGACTTTGTCCAGTTTCAGGGGTTCACTCCAGTGAGAACAAGTCCAGAGGGAAGTGAGAAGTAAGTAGGTCGTTAGCTCGGGCAAAGCTTTCAGAAGACAACTCTCTAAAGATTAGTTTCTGTGTTGGGATCTTTCAGGTAAGGTTGAGTAAAATTGAAACCAAAAAATAAAATAAGAGGGAGGTAGATTCATGAATATTATTGTAATCGTATCAGACACCTTAAGAAGAGATCATCTCGGCTGTTATGGGAATCCGAGTATTAGAACACCTAATCTTGACTATTTTGTTCAAAAGTGCGTTCAGTTCGATAATGGAAGGAATTGCTCTTAACCAAAGGATACTTCTGGAACTCTTTGAAGGCCCGGGAATTGAGATTGAAGAAGTGCGGATAATCGGTGGAGGTTCTAAAAGCAAAGTCTGGCCACAGATCATTGCTGATGTACTTAATCGCAGTGTGAGTTTAACAGCTCTTACCCAGGAAGCAAATTCATTGGGAGCGGCAATAATTGGGGGAGTTGGCATATTCAATTAGGGATGTTCAAAGATTTTTCAGTTGCCAACAAGATGATAAAGATTGTGAGCATTCAAGAGCCTCAACTTGAAGCTCACCTGAGATACGAGAAAATCTATCCAATATTTAAACAAGCTTATAAAGGCTTGGTCTCTGTTTTTGACGAATTTGTTAAATAGAGATAGTTTTATAAAAAGGGAGCAGAACAAAGATGAATCTTACAGAGAGAACCTTAGCAAAAATGATAGACCAGAGCTACCTGAAGCCTAATGCCACTGTTCAGGAAATAGTAAAGTTCTGTGAGTTGGTAAAAAAGTATAATTTTGAAGCAGCTTACGTTCTTCCAACCAATATTCCCATGCTGGTAAAGGAGCTGAAAAATACGGGAATAAAAGTAGCTACAGGGATAGGATTTCCATTTGGGACAAATCTTCCAGAGGTAAAGGCATGTGAGGCAGAGAAGATGATTGAGTTAGGGGCTGAGGAGATTGATGTAGTAATCAATATAGGAGCATTAAAGTCTGGGAACTATCAGTTGGTATACGAGGACATTAAAAAAGTAGTTGATGTTGCTCAGAAAGTAATAACCAAGGTTATTCTCGAAACTTATTATTTAACAGACGATGAAATAGTTGGAGGTTGCCAGATTAGTAAGGATGCAGGGGCTAACTTTGTGAAGACCTGTACTGGTTTTACTCCCATTGGAGCAAAGGTTGAGCATATCAGATTAATGCGAAAGACAGTGGGAGCTAAAATGGGTGTGAAAGCCTCAGGTAAGATATGGGATATCGATACCTGTCTGAATATGATAAAAGCTGGTGCGAACAGAATTGGAGTGAGCAAAGGAGAAGTGTTGATAGATGAATTACATAAAAAATACAATGGCTCCTATGAAATTGAGGAAATAAAGGAGAAGTAAAGATAGATAACACTTATTTTCTTGGTATTGATGTTGGTACCAGCTCTGCAAAGGCTATTGTCTTTGATAGAGAGGGTAGCGTTGTTGCAGATGGGAAATCTACTTATGGAACTATTAACCCTCGCCCTGGATGGATAGAACAGAAGGCTCACTGGTGGTGGGATGCATTCAAGAACGCAACCAAAGAAGCTCTGCAAAGATCACGCATTAATCCGAAAACCTTACGAGGAATAGGAATAACCCATCAACGGATGACTGCTGTTCCGGTTGATAGAGACATTAACCCAATAGGGAATGCAATTCTTTGGAATGATATGAGATGTACGGAGGAGACTGAGTGGGCTCACAAAAATGTGGGAAGGGAAAAGATATTTGAGCGTACAGGATATCCTCCCGGGTTATGGACAGTATACAAGGCAATGTGGCTTAAGCACCATAATCCAGATATGTATAAGAAAATGTACAAATTTCTTCTGGTTCCTGATTATCTCATCTATAAGCTTACCGGAAAGCTCCTTACTTCTCAAGGAGCAGCAGTCACTACAGGATGTCTTGATATTTCCAATCCATCCAGATGGGAAACAGATATTCTTGAATCACTTGATGTATCCAGAGATATCTGGGTACAAGATATTTTCCCTGCAGGAAGTATAGCCGGTAGCATTACGAGGAAAGCCTCCGTTGAGACAGGACTGCCCGAAGGTATTCTTGTAATCACCACAGCAGGAGATCAGCCATGCGGAAGCTTAGGGGCAGGTCTGGTAAAACCCGGGATACTGGCAATAAATGGTGGAACTTCATGTACTTCTGAGATTCTCTCGAAACATCTTCCCTCTCGGAAGAAAATTAACTACTTCATTGAGATAAGTCCCACTGGTGATTATTTTCCTGAAGTTTCTGTTCATAGTGGAGGCTCAGCACTGATGAACTGGTTTAAGGATAACTTTGCTTCTCAGGAGATAGAGATTGCTCGTAAGGAAAAAAGAGATGTCTGGGAAGTTATTTATAATGAGGCAAGACAGATACCTCCAGGCAATCTTGGATTAATGATGGTTCCCTATCTTGGTGGAGCTGGTCCTCCTTACTGGGATCTTGATGCAAGGGGAGTGCTTTTTGGAATAATGCTGGATCATAAAAGATCTCATCTGGTTCGTGCAATAATGGAAGGGCTATCTTATGAAACACGTCGAGCAATGGAGCTTATGGTTGAAGGAACAGGAGTAGAAATTAAGGAAGTGAGAATGTATGGAGGCTCTTCCAGAAGTGATATCTGGAATCAGATCTTTGCAGATGTCTTAGGTCTCAATGTGTATACTACAAAAACTACTGAGACTACAGCTTTGGGAGCGGCTATCTGTGCAGCCGTAGGAGGTGGGGTATACAGTACTATGGAAAAAGCTGTTAAAGAAATGGTGCATATAGATAAGGAATATTGCCCGATAGATAAAAATCGAAATGTATATGATAAGTTATATACCCAGGTCTATAGGCAGTTCTATGACAAGGTGTGCGAGCTTGTCCGCAGGTCTGCTCGTATCTCTCGTGAAAATATTGCGTAAAAGCTCAGAATTTCACTTTTTTTGAAGACGTAAGAAGCTACTCAAATTTAATCTCTTCTAAAATTTTTATATCTACAACTTTCATAGCTTCCGTGTAGTAGCCTACATCTCTTTTTTGACTTCCTTTTTCTTTTTTGATATAGTCCTATGTATCAATATAATAAAAACATATAGGAAAACTAATGATGACAGATAGAAAAACCCTTAGCAAGATTCGTCAACAAATAGTTTATCTCAGGGAGGAGCGAAAAAGATTAGAAGACTCACTTTTTAGACCAAAAAAGGTGATTAAACCCAACTTTCGCCAATAGCATACTGAAAAAAAAATTGAATATTCCAATGAAACTCGCCACTTATTCCAGTTAAAAGTTTACCACTAATTAATCCTTCACATCTCCCATTTCTATTATACAAAAAGTGGCAACTTTATGTCAACTTATTTTCCATATTTCTTTCTCACTGACTCTCCCTTCAACTCAATTCTAAAAGCATTGTGTATCACCCGGTCACAAATAGCATCGGCAATGGTCGGCTCCCCGATAATTTCATACCAATTTTTAACCGGAAACTGTGAGGAAATCACCGTTGAGTTTCTTCCATGCCTATCCTCCATAATTTCTAATAAAAACAATCTGCTTTGAGCGTCAAAAGGATAGAGACCAAAATCGTATTCTTTGTCTAAAGGAAAAAAGACAAGTTCATGGGGATCACACTATCAGCTATAAGGGAAGTAAATATTTGATTCTCCCAACTGAAACACGATTTAGTTTTGCTAGGACTAAAGTAGAAGTACATAAACGATTAGACGGATCCATACATATATTTTATCAGGGAGAAGAGCTTAACTACAAACTTATTCCCATACGAGAGAGAAGCCATGTTCCTTCTAAAGATAATGTTTTAGCTATAGCAGGGGTATGACATTTTTATTTTGCAAAAAGTATGACATATTTTTACTTTGCACTGACACTATCCAGAAATTGACACGGAAAAGATAGGCATTCCCAGCATCTATTTTATTCCTGATGTTGTAAACGCACTAATGAATTGACGTTGCATAAGCAAGAAAAGCATAATTATAGGAAGGGTAGCTAAAACACTTCCTGCTAATTGTATATCCCATTTAGGATCCAAAGGACTCATGAATGCTGATAAACCTAATGTTACAGGATACATTTTATCACTTCGAAGAGCAATGAGAGGCCATAGGAAATTGTTCCATGATGTTAAAGTAAATATAATGGCTAACACAGCAATCCCGTGTTTGATATTAGGAACAACAATTCTATAAAAAAGAGCAAATTCCGAACATCCGTCAATTCGGGCAGCATCCAGTAAGCTTGTAGGTATGCTACTGGAAATGTATTGTCTTATATAAAAGATACCAAAAGGACTGGCACTAAAAGGAATGATAACAGCTATATAGGTATTTAGTAATCGAAGTTTTACCATCATTATAAAAAGCGGGATAATTAATACCTGAATAGGAAGTGTTAGAGTAAGTATTATGAGAATCAGAAGGGGATTACTGAGAAAAAATTTGTATTTAGCAAGTGCAAATCCTCCCAGAGTAGTAAGAATCAAGGCAAGAACAGTAAATCCCACCGTAATAACTACACTGTTAAACATCCATCGAAGAAAAGGAGTTTCGGCAAACACTTTCATATAGCTTTGTAAAGTGAAAGGTCCAGGAGTTATTTTAGAAAGTTCAACAAAAAGTCTTTGAATGGGTTTAAAAGACAAAACCACCATCCAATAGAATGGTATAATCATTGCCACTGAAATAAGTATAAGAAAGACCATCATGGTGATTGTTTTGGTTTTTTGGTGTTTAGTAGTCATAGCCATTCTATCTTTCCTCCCTTACAAAACCACCAAATAGTTTCAATTGAATTACTGCGATAACTACAACAAAGATAGTGAATACTATGCCGATAGCGGCACCGTATCCCATCTCAAAATAACGAAATGCACGTTGATATAAGTAAAAAATTACAGTTTTGGTTGTACTTACAGGGCTAAGAGGCGAAGGAGATAGCATGTATATCTCGGTGAATATTTTAAAAGCTGCAGTCAAGTTAATGATTATCACGAAAAGAGTTATTGGTTTTAATAAGGGAAGAGTAATGGAACGGAAGCGTTGCCAAATGCCAGCTCCATCTATAAGGGAAGCTTCATAGATATCTTCAGGAATGGTGGTTAAGCCTGATGAAAAGTATAATATGTTTATTCCGAGCCAACGCCAAAAGATAAGAATGAGAACAGCAATAGGAGCCAATTGCTTGCTCATTAGCCACTTTTGAGGAGGAAATCCCAATAGACCTATAAGATAATTTAAAAGACCACTTTCTTCCGCAAAAATAGTCTTAAAAATTATTCCTGCCACAACTATGGAAGTTAATATAGGGATAAATATAATTGGTCTAAAAACTTGGCTTCCCTTTGTAATCTTTGCAGTTAATAGGAGAGCCATAAGAAGAGAGAAAGGGACCAAAATAAAAATTACGCCTCCTGCAAGTCGCAGGACATTTAAGAATGTTTTATAGAATTCTGCATCCTGAAATAATTTTTGGTAGTTTCCAATACCTACAAAAATGCTTGTTCCCACTGGACCTCTGGTTGTTGTCGTACTCAAGGTAATGGCATAAATCAATGGATATATGAGAAACAGGAAAAAAAATAGTAAAAAAGGAGCTAAAAATACATACGGGGCTATTTTTTTATTTATCACCTTTCTCATCTCCTTGCTCAGGAGGCTGATGAAGACCCAAACATAACCTTAATAATTTCAGGGAGTTTTCACCAGCCTCCTGTAAGAGCAAAATTCACTTTTTCAGTTCTCTACAGAATTTTTTATTCCTGTTCTGCTCTTATTTTTTCAGCAAGTTTACTGAGTAATTCTTCGGGAGATCCTTGTTCTTCAAAAACACCAGGCAAGACTTCCTCAGCTAACTCATCGCATACTTTGGTAATTAAAGGTGCAATATACAGAGGCCCTCCCTGATCGATTAATTCACCAATGAGTTTGGCCACTAGCTCATTGGAATAATATGGGTCACGTAAGTTGACAAAATATGGATCTGTATATACATCTTTTCTTGCAGGGTCTAAATTGGTATACCACACATCCATAGAGCCTTCCTTTGTCATTTTGGCAAATCCTATAAATTTTTTAGCCAAATCAACAAGCTTATCGGGACACTGAATTGTGATTGCTGTTCCTGTTCCTCCTCGAGATGCAGAACGAGCTCCTCCAGCCTCCCAGGCAGGTAGTGGTCTAATAACCATTTTACCAGCTAAATCTGGCATATGATCCTTCATCCGTATCATATACCATTGAGCCCTCATGAGAGAAACACACTTCTCAGCATTAAAAAAGCTAAAAAACTCTGGTACTTCATAGCTTCCACCTGGCGATATTCGAGCAATTTTGTACTTATACACAAAGTCCTGCAACATCTGAAGAGCTTTGATATTAATCTCGTTGTCTAAGATACAATTACCCTCTTTGTCAAATAGACCACTGTACTTTTGTTGAATCATGCTTATCCACGGTCCTCTATCTCGTGACACCGTCGTAGCCCATTGATCTATTTTCCCATCACCATCTATATCTTTTGTTACTTTCTTGCCTGCTGAGATATAATCATCATAAGTGATAATACTATCTAAATCGACTCCTGCTTGATCATAGGCAGGCTTATTGTAGTAGGTAACTGTTGCCCCCACATGCCAGGGAATTCCGTAGCATTTTCCCTGATAAGTATAAGTATCCAGTCTTTTCTCAACCATTTTATCCCTATACTCATTTGCCAGGTCCATTAGATCTCGCAAAAACGGAATAAATGGACCGTACCTGGTTATCTCAATATCAATAATATCCGGAGCGCCATATCCGGTCATTAAAGCTGTGAGAGCCTTATCATGCATGTCATAGTGAGGCATCTGTGAAATATCTAATTCAAACGCTTCCTCAGGATATTGTTCATTGAACTTCTCAGCCCATTTTATCCAGTGGTCACGATAACCCGGGTACCATGTCCAAACAGTTAAAGTAGGTTTAGCTAATGCCCCACTAATACCAAAACACATGATGCCCATTAGACATACTGCTACCAGTGTTAAAAACATTTTCTTTGACTTGATCATAGTAACCTCCCTTTTTAAGCACATTATTTATTTTTCCTTTCCCAAACTAATGAAGTCTGTTACTTTCTCAAACTTTCACCTCCTCCTGGCCCTATTTTTAGTTCTTTTTCAAAGATCTAACTTCAGAGGTGCGGAAAACTCGACATTTTTGAAGGTCATTGAGCATATTTTTTTGTGATTGTGGCAAGTGAAATTATTCTTGCAATTCCACATCAAATAAGAGTTTCAGTTGAAATTTATTGAGAGCCTTGCCTCTGATA
>JAUWZM010000051.1 GCA_030615365.1 Candidatus Aerophobota bacterium
TAAAGCTTATGAGGAAAAAAGGAGAGGGAATAATGAAATTTCTCCCTTCAAAAAACAAACACCTCATTTAGATATAAAAAGTTACATTTTAAATGATTTAACAACCCCTACTTTGGTTACCTAGTTATATGATTTGACTCGTATTTGACAAATTTTTCTGGCTCTCAAGTTCTCTGAAAAAATTTCAGGGTATTCTCGAAATATTCTAGACTTTGTGGGACTTAAAAAAATTAACTTGTTATGATTTTGATTTGTAACCTTTTCAAAAATAAGTATAATGGATAAAGAAAGAGGTTTCAAATGAATCTAAAAGCCAGGCTATCTGGAAAAGGACAGTTACGCATTTTCACTGAGAATAAGAGAAGGATTATTCTATTTTTGATTCTCCTGAGTATTGAAATAACTGCAGGGTCTAATATTATTCAGTCTGAAGAGACAATACACCCGACTATTATTCCAAAAAGCAAAGAGGGGTTCTCACCCGAAGAGATGAAGGAAAGCTCTCCCCTCACGATTCCTGATCTTAAAGTAGAGAATATCTCCCATTCCTGGGGACCTGTCTTATCTGATATAACTACTGTCGTTACGGAGATTTTAATCAATGAGTCAGATTTATCTTTAGTTCCGCTATCGGTTAGCTGTGGTATCTATCTTAACGGTATTAAAATGGTTGATGGTCTGGGTGAGGACCTCACCGTTGAGAGGACAGCTACGGGTAGTCTTGTTCGTTTCAATAATAAAATTGACAATAACAGTGGAAATATCGTTAAATGGTGGGCTTCTCATATCAAAAATGGTGAAAAAACGAAAGCAGTAATTCAAGGAAAGCTCATAATAGGGTTAAGAAATGTTGATTTGGTTTATCCCTTTTTATGGGAAAATGAGTTCCAGACTAATATGCTTGCAGATATCAATACCATCGAGGTAAGTGATCTTAATTTTGGACTGTACACACTGCAAATTAGATCCTTACATTCTGAATGGGGAAAAATTACAGTTAGCGAAACTCAGATAAGGAACACGATCGAGATTCACAATTCCAGTAAAATACCAGGAGCACCAATTATAAATAGGATTGAATATGACTTTCTATTAAACAATATCAAGATGGCAGAAGGTAGCACTGGACTACCTTTGATTATTTTGCCAGGCAAAACAAGATCGATAGCCTTTACTATTAAACTGGACAGCGCAAAGCTAAAAACCTGGTGGATCTCCCACATCAAATCTTATGAGAGGACTCAGTATCAATTTCGATACTCCCTTGTAGTGAAAGTCTTTGGAATTACACTCGGTCGGTGGCCAAATGAGATTGAGGGAGCCTTTGAGACTGATTTTCTGGATCGAAAAGCTTCCCCATGAGTTTCAAATTTAAGGTAGGTAAAAATGTCACACAAAAAAGCTCGCTGGCTAATTGCCATATTCATTGCTTCACAAATCGCAGTTTTAATAGTTCCTGAAATAGGTCTGGCTGCAAAAGGCAATTTAACCATTCTGCATACTAATGATGTACACTCGCATCTGAGCAGATTCTCCCGTTTGGCTACCAAGATTAAAGAGATTAGAAAGGAGAAAGCGAAAAAAAATGAACCGATACTTCTCTTGGATTCAGGGGATTTCATAGTTGGAGCACTCTATCATCTGCTCGCTACAACTGTGAGCCCAGAACTTACCTTGATGAATATCCTTGAATTTGATGCCACGACTTTGGGGAATCATGAATTTGAGTGGGGACCTCAAGCGTTAGCCAAACTCATTGATATTGCCAGAGTAAATGGGGGTGGTGTAACGGTTCCTATTGTTGCTTCTAATATCAGGTTTAATATCTTTGATTCTCGTGATGATGATTTGAAAAGACTATACGATGCTGGTGTTATTCGCAGCTATCTCGTGAAAACCCTATCTAATGGATTACGGGTAGGCATTATTGGTTTATTGGGAAGAGGTGCAGGACAAGAGGCACTCCAGGCGGCTCCTGTAAAATTCAATCATAACCAGGATTTTATTCAGCATATGGTGAATGTTGTAAAAACCAAAGGCGTTGATCTGGTAATTTTACTTTCTCATTCAGGGCTTGATGAAGATAAGGAGCTGGCAAAATTAATTAAAGGCATTGATATAATCATTGCCGGACATTGCCATACTGCTCTGTTTCAACCTATTCGCATCGCTAATACTCTTATAGTTGAGGCAGGCTCATATACAGAATACCTGGGTAAATTAGAGGTGTTCGTAGATGATGGAAACGTTTCTCTGCGGGGCTATCAGTTGGTTCCTATTAACGATGCTATCCCGGAAGATTACTCTGTCCAGAGGATTATCAATCACTACACGAATATCATTGATGAGAAAATATTGAGTCCTATCGGGTTAGAATCCGAGAGATCGTTAGCAGAGACAGGTTTTAATTTAATCGCCAAGACCGAGTTTACCGCTGAGACTAATCTTGGTAATCTGGTTACCGATGGCATGCGCTTTGCTATTGATTCCTACCAATCTGGAGATTCTGTAGATTTTACTTTTCAACCAACAGGCTTTATTCGTGATAACATTACTACAGAGATAATCAAAACCTCAGATGCATTTCGCATTGTTCCCTTAGGGATTGGCCCTGATACGGAGCCAGGCTATCCTCTGGTTAGTTTTTACCTTAATGCCCAGGAGATAAAAATGATTTTAGAGATATCGGTTTATCTGGCTTCAAGCAGGGGTGGTGAATATCTTCTTCAGGTCTCAGGGTTAAGATACTGGTATAATCCTTTGCACCCGATATTTATGAAGGTGACAAAAATAGAGAAATGGGACTCTGCCACTGGTCAGTATATTCCTTTTGATACTTCGGATACCAAAGCTTTTTACAAAATTGGGATTAATTTTCTTTTGGTAGATCTTCTTTCTCTTGTGAAAAGATATATTCCCTTTCTATCTATTATAGTACCCAAGGACAAAGATGGAAATCCCATTCCCTTTCGTACTTCTGCAGGAAGAGAAAAAATTTTGATAGATAGGGACCCTGTAAGTAGTGGCATTCAAGAAGTTAAAGAGTGGCACGCATTTTTAGAGTATCTTTCTCATTTTTCTGACTTAGATGGGGATTTACTACCTGATATTCCTTTGGTGTATGCCCAACCTCAAGGACGTATTAACAGACCTTCGGAAAAATTTCTGAATTATTATGGGGGCAAAAGGAAAAATCCCTGGATAGGCATAGGAGCTGCCCTTGTTTTTCCTTCCCTGGGGCATGCGTATGCCGAAGATTGGTATCCAAGAGGTTTAAAATTCTTTTTAATGGAGTTAGGCTCACTTGCTCTCACATCCAGGGAATCTACGAGAACCCTGGGTTTTCTCACCCTACTACTTTTCAAAATATGGGAATGCGGGGATGCGTATGAGGCTGTTATGGGTTATAATAAGAAATTAGTAGAAGAATACCACCTTACATTTTCGTTGAATCAAGGGAAAGTTCGTGTAGCTTTGGGCTGCAGATTTTAAAAAGTGAAAACGAAACTTATTGTAAATCCTTTTGCTGGTCGAGGAAGAGCAAAGAAACTACTTCCCATGGTTGAAAAAAAACTAAAAGAGAAAGGAATTAAATACGATCTTACGCTGATCCGAGGTCACGGTCAGGCAAGGAAATTTGCCCAGAAAGCAAAGGAGGCAGGCTACCAAAGGGTTATTGTTTGTGGGGGAGATGGAACAGTTAACGAGGTCATCAACGCTATCATTAATACAAATTTAGTTTTAGGGGTATTACCTCTTGGTATTGGAAACGATCTTGCCCGTAATTTGGGCATAAAAGAAGAAATCGACTTTGCCTGCGATATTCTTAGATATGGAAAGATAAAAAAAATAGATGTAATAAAGGTAGGGGAAGATAAATACTATGCGACAGTGGGAGGGATAGGTTTTGATGCCGAAGTAATCTCTTTTATAAATCGCTGGAAAAGATTTGTTCCCAGGATGTGCATCTACCCATTTTATATAGGTGCTATTTTAAAAGAGATTGCTTTCTGTAAACCGCAAAAGGTTAGAATAAAATACGATGGGAATAGCTTTAGTGGACAAATTCTCATGGCTTGTTTTGGAAATACAAAATCCTATGCCCGGGTAATACAGACCACTCCTTTTGCTTTAGTTGATGACGGATTATTAGATATTTGTATAGTGAAAAAAATTGGTAAATTAAAGATAATAAACGCATTTTTGCAAGTTTTTATTAAAACACCACCTTTTCGACTTCCTGAAGTGAGAATTTATAAAGAATTTTTAGGAGTAAAAGTTTGTCAGGCAAAGAAAATTTACCTGGAATCATACACCCCTCTTCCCTTTCATGGAGATGCAGAAATAATCTCTGTGACCCCGCTATCCCTTGAAATCATCCCCAGGGCTTTGAAGATGATAGTCCCAATCAATTTTGATAAATCAACTGAAGATAAAGCGCTGTAAAGAATAAAATCAATTTCCTTTTTTGTCAGAGCGCCCCTTTTATCGGCGAGGAATATCTTTGTTTGGGCAGGTTAGGGTTGACATAATTAGTACCCGAAGTACAATAAAAACACTACTATAAGAATGAGGAGGTATAGCAATGAAAAAGATTTTAGTAATGGGTTTTGTATTAGTCCTGGTTATAGGTATGTTTTCCCTCCCGGTATGTGCCTCTATTCGGTTGAAAGGCGGTTACTTTATGCCCGCAGGGTCAATTCAGGTAGGTGGGGAAAAAGTACCGGATAGTGGTATTGTGTACGGTGCGGAACTTACCACTACTTTAATCGGAGGTTTTTTGGGCTTAGGAATAGGGGCTGACTACTTCCCATGGAGCAAAACTATTGCCAGTCAGGCTTACGCTTGGAATGTTATATCTGGATTAGTCACCGTGTATTTCTTGCCTTCCGGTAGTTTTTATCTGGGTGCAGGTGCTGGTTATTATATGGTAAATGCTAAGGAGGGCATAGCAAGTACTCTTGGCCATGGCATTGGGTATCATGCAGTGATAGGCTGGAACATTACCAAGCAGATCTTCATTGAAGGTAAATACTCTATTTGCACTATCAGCAGCTGGAATCCTTTTAATCCTGGAATCTCAGAGGTTGGTGGTATAACTGTTATGTTAGGCTTTGGTATATAGGTAGTTATTCACCGCAGAGATCACAGAGAAAGCAGAGATTAAATCCCATAATTATTCAGCCGCGGATTTACGCTGATATTTATAATCTAATGTTTAAGTTTATCCGCTTTTATCTGTGTGAATCTGTGGCTGAACTGTTACTAAATTTCTTTTGTTAAATCCGTTGGAAGCACCTGTAATAAACTAAAGCTAAAAATTCGTGCATGAGCAGTCTTAGATTTCTAAAACTCTGATAAAATCCATAGGTATATATCTCACTCTTTCTTACTGGTGCTGGTAGAGCCTTAATTCCTTGTTTTTTAAAACAGGCCAGAGCTCTTCGCATATGATAGGGGGAAGTTACTAAGATTATCTTCCCTTCAATATTATATTGAGAAAGAATTTTTTTGGTATAGATAGCATTTTCATAGGTACTTGAAGATTGGGCTTCTTTTATACCTGCTTCCGGAGAAACCCCTTCATTTAAAGCTAATCTGTACATCTGTTCAGCCTCCAGTTGATCATTAACTTTAGCTCCGCCACTAAAGATGAGGTAATCCCCCAAACCTTTTTTAAAAAGAAAGACGCCATAATTTACCCTTTCTCGGGTACCAATGCTTGGACTTCCATCAGGTTTTAATCCCCCTGCCAGCACTACAATAACTTCTACAGGATGCAGATCCTCCTCTACATTTAAAATTTCGGTTAGTTTGTTCTGAGTAAAGGGAAGATACAGGATAGTAAAAATTATTAAAACTGTTATTCCTGCAGCTAAAAAGACTTTCCTTAGTTTTTTGCCCATATAAAGTATTCTATTTATAAATATAATGTAAAAAAGGGTACCAGTTTATCTTTTCTAAAATTCTTGTTTTCTCTGGCAATTGTAGCTGCCCAATTTATTGGGCGCTTTTAATTCACCGATAAATCGGCAAGCTACAAGGGCACCAAAACAGCCGATAAATCGGCAGCTACGGTAGTTGCCCAATTTATTGGGCGCTTTTAAAAGCCTGCTCTAATCCTATCCGAGATTGCTTCGTCGCTTCGCTCTTCGCAATGGCAAGCGAGGAACCTCACATTTTTTAGGAAAACTTACCTATTACAAAAAAGGGAGATGGATTTATTTTTATCTTTCTTTATTTTCTTGATCTTCCTTTTCATTGCTTTACGGAGTAGATGGTGCAATACTTATCATAGATAATTTAATTGATTTAATTCGCTTAAAGTGCTCCACGTTTTTAGTTAAAATATCCAGGTTGTGGACTAAAGCAGTTCCTGCAATAAATACATCTCTTATCCCCACTCGAATATTCTTTTCTTCCAATTCTTTATCCAACTTAGCTGTTTGTTCTGCTTCTATTTTCCCAAAGGGAATTACATCTAAAAGAGGTAAAATCTGTTTTAAATCCGAAGATCTTTTCGCTTTGAGAGCGCCTAATTCCATCTCATAAATTGTAATAGCACTAATATAACAATTCTTGTAAGTTTTTATTGCCTTTTGAAAGTCTGTATTTCCCTTCTCTTTGCTTCGGAAATGAGCGATAAGAACCGATGTATCTATCAATGCCCCTCTATTTTCCAGGTTTGCCATCTTTTATCTACCTCTTCAAAAGCTTTATCAATTCCGGGATCATTGATCCAAATTCCTTTTGTTTTTTCTGCTGCTTTTTCTCTTTTTATCTTTTCCTTTCTTTCCCTTTCCTCCATGAATTCAGTTAAGACTTTGAAGATTGCCTCAGAGATTGAAGAAGTTTGAGTATATTCAAGTATCTGCTTGAGTAACTTTTTTCTCTCTTCCTGACCGGTGTAAATTGTAATGCGATCGTAATTTCTTAACTGTTTTTTACTGTTCTCTTTTATAACTTTCATAATGATCACCCATTTAGATAGTATAGTATGATTATCATATAAGTCAATCACTCGTGTTCGCATCGAAGGAGAGAGGTTTGGACGGTTATGAGAAAACATTCTGAAATGAGAGTAAACACAAAGATGGGATAACAGTTTAGTCCTCATTGGAGGGCTTTGATGAATCTCGGAATAAAGGCCCCTTCCCTTGAAGGAGGGGAGAAAAGGAACCTGATACTGGTAAAAAAGGTTTCCCCTAAGGAATTCCCAAAGCTTCATGAACTTTAATTTTTAGCAAAGCTTACCTGTGGTACAGTTCGCATAATCTGCATTTTTCACATTTCCCTATCTTCTCATTCTTTTTTTGGAGTTATCATCAGGGAACCCCTTCTGCAATATATTGCCATAGTTGATGAAGAATTCTATTGCGGAGCTTTATATCGAGAATTGAGCTAAGATTAGGAATGGATTATTGCATCTATTTTCTTTTCCTATGGAATTTATTATAGCTTTGAGGGTCAGGTCTTGTAATGACACTTTTCTCTCTTTATCGTAATGAGATAATAAGCAACGGAAATAGGCTCTTGATTGTCGTGTTATTATAAGGAGTAGACCAATGTGCAAATTCTTCATTGTAAAATCTACAGTCTCTCGGTTGCTATTTACCAAGGCAATGAAATGCTATATTATAAGACCTGACCCCGTCACTGTAAATGAAACCCGCTACAAAAAACTACTTTTTCACTCACCACTCAGAAGGTAAAGGAAAAAACAAGCGGGAATGCCGATTATCTTCTCATTGATGAAAAAATCTTTCCTGGTAACTACTATTCCTTTTTTAAAAATACGCTTCAAAGTTGTATAATCAAAAGGGGTAATTCTCTCCTGATATTTTATCTCTACAGGCAATTCCTTACCTTCCAAAATGGTAATAATGTCTATTTCTCTATTTCTGGAGGAACGCCAGTAAAAGGTATTGGTAAGATTAGAGAACCCTTCAGCAAGCTGAGATTCCACAATTCTCAAAAGGTGGTTTATCATTATCCCTTCTACATTTTTCCCTATCCATTCAGGATTTTCCATTATTGTTTCACTAGCTACAGGAGAGGCAAGAGAGGTAAAAAGTCTGTAAATTAGAGGATCGGAGGCGTAAAATTTCTTATTTTTTTTGTTAGAGGCCTGTTTGTTTTTTCGATCAAGAAAGTATAAAATAGTAACTAAAAAAGAATCCGCTAATAGCTCCGTGTACTCCCTGGTGGTGTTATAAGAGGCAACATCTACTCCCTTTCCCAGAGATTGCCAGCTTATGGGTGTTGTATAAGTAAAATAAAGTCTACGGAGAATTTGATTTAAAATAACCCTGTTCTTTCTTAATTTCTCAAAATCTGAAATTATAACTGAAGAATATATTTCCAGAATATCAGGAGTAACTTTTCCTGAGGAAGATAAACTTTCCACAGCTAAGGGAAGACCCCCTGTTCTAAGATAATTATCAAAAAAAGATTGTAATTTAGGGTAAAATATTTTGAAAGGATTTATCTTTTCATAAACCTTTGGAGAATGAAAAGCAAACTCTCTTAGGTTGATATGAGAAAAAGGCAGAGGCAGAGAAAGTCCCTGGCTATCACAAAATTCTCTAAAGCTCATAGGAAGAAGCACCTTATCGGGTCGATATACTTTACCCCGACGACCCGGTAACCTCTCTGTTCCTTTTCTTAAGTCCACAGTTGAAGAGCCGGTGAGAAGAAAGGAAGTATTTTCCCCCCATCCTAAATCGATTATCTTTTTTAGAGCGTATTGCCAGTCTTTTATGGGAGTTATCTCGTCTAAAAAAACATACCTTCGGGGAATTTTATAAGCATTGGAAAACTCCAGAAACTGTTGAAAAATACGTAAAATATCTTCCGGGTGTCTTTCTAAATCCAGGGAATAATAAAAAATGGATTGTGGTTTAGCACCATTTTTCAAAAGATTTTTTATCATCTTCTTGAGCAAGGTAGTTTTGCCTACCTGGCGAGGTCCACGAAGAGTATAAATTGCATCCTTTCCAAGATCAAAATAAACTATTTTCTCCTGTTTCCATTTGATAGAAGAATTCTCAACTGCTTTAATATCCCTATCTGAATTTATTCTTACTGGATCGCTCCACCAGGGATTATGAAATAGTAACCTTTCTTCCATTTGAAATTCCTTTTTTCAGTAAATTGATCAAAGTTGATACAATTTCAATCAGTTTATTAATCAAGAATAATACATATTTTGTAAATGTCAAGAAAATAGAGTTGCCCCTTATTATTTTTTTCTTATTCTGACAAGGAAGTTCTTTACCTCAGAGAGTTGGGTGGTTTGCTGGCATTGGGGCAGGGAAGATAAAAATTTTTTTCCATACGAGCGAGTCTTTATACGAGGGTCAAGAACAGCCACCACTCCTGAATCATCTTTTTTTCTAATTAAGCGGCCAAATCCTTGCCTGAGCATAATGATGGCCTGAGGGATTTGATATTCAATAAAGGGATTTTTGCCTTCCTTGGATAGCTCTTCTAACCTTGCCTCTGTTACAGGGTCATTGGGGACAGCAAGGGGAAGTTTGGTAATAATAACGGTCCCCAGAGCCTCTCCAGGAACATCTACTCCCTACCAGAAGGTATTAGTTCCCAGGAGGACGGATTGGTTATTCTTCTGGAAATCTTTCATTGTGTTCTTACAAGATCAAGAGGCATGCCCATAGAAAGGCAAAAATCGCTGCTGTTCCCATTTTCCGTTATCCCCACCTTAAATTAAGTCTTATTATTTACATTTGGGTGATGTCTCAGGACCAATTTTTTTCTTGGAGGGTTTATTTCGTTTGAGAGAGGCAGAAATAATTTCCTTATCCATTGTTGCCTGGAGTTCGTTAGCTGTTTGAATTATTAACGTTTTCTTGACTCCCTCTGTTAAGAACTTATCAAAGTATAACTCATGCAAGTCACCAAGTGCTTTTTCTAACCCCTCCTCTGGATATATAACTCTTATTCCAGCCTCTTTACTACATAAAATTCTGTCAATAGGATATCCATGAGATTTATACCGTGTAGTAAAAATTTCTACCACATTTTTCCTCTTATTATTGTCTTTAATGTAAGTAAAAGCCTCAGCTATATACTGAACTGTGGCATTTTGAGCATCTTCAAATGCTCCTATCAATAAAGGATCTAACTTATCTGCCATAGTTAGTTTTACAAAGGGATCGTGGGTAGACTCAATAAAACTTAGTGCATCCTTTATGGAATGTGCAGGTATCCAGAGGTCTAAAGCTGGATGATGAACTTGTGGGTCTACAGGTCCTAACTCTGCTGATTTCGTCATAACAATCTCGTCTGCACAAATAGCGATTAAAGTAGCAGCGCTTTTAGCTGTAAAGGGTACCATTACAGAAAATTTCTTGCAGTGGGCACGGCATAGTTTAACTATTTTAGCAGCAGCATCAATATCACCACCTCCTGACTCCAAAAGTAAATCCAAACATTGAACATCACCAATTTTTCTTAACATCTTATTCAAGGTATAAGCTACGGTATAAGTTAATGATCTATCAAAACAAATCAAGGAAATCACGGTACTACTCTTTCTTTCCTTCTCTATTTTGGAAATTAGATCGGCAGCTTGAGCAAAGATAGGATCTATCTCCTTTCCTTCTATTCCATTGTTCATATTCTAATTCTCCTCTTTCTATGTAAATTATTCTAACTTGACCGCACCTATACTTTTAAGATTTTTCTCCATCTCCTGAATATTTATTAGCTCTTGCCGAGGTTTCCCAAGTTGTTTTCGAAACTCAAGATATTTATCATAGATTTGCTTGACCTCTCCGTACTTTTTCAATGTTGACTTTGTTTTTTTGTACTTTTCTAACACAATTTTTTCTTCTGACATATCCTCCTCCTTGACTTACTTGCAATTTCTCGTTCTTACTTAAAATTAAGAATTGCTTTCTTTATCAAATTTCTCTTATTACTATAGCCTTAATTCAAAGTTTGTCAAAAACGTAGGTAAATTTGTCCTCTTTTATTCTGATAAATGTTCTTGTCGCCACACTTATCGGATATGCTCTCTACGGTCAAGAGATATTTCCCCCAAACACTGTGGGCATATAATTTGTTCTGGGGAAAAATGTCCAAGATGTTCTGTTGAATTAAGAAAATATTTATGTAAATTAAACTCCATCTTACAATGTATGCACTTTATTCTTTCTATCTTGGAATCAGAATAGACTTTTTTAACAGAGAAATGTTGATCATTTATATATTCTTTTACAACCCAATGTATGTATTTGATTGCGTTTTCTCTGCCTTTGGAGAAAATAATAAGATGGTTATTAACGTAGGGCATCGGGAAATTAATTTCTACACTTTCATCACAAATAGCCCATACATCAATTCCTTTTTGGCACGCCACTCCTATTTCATAGGCAATCCAATTTTGAGTATACCGCCAATCGTCATCCTGCAAATTTTTTCTTCCGGTTGGTGAAGTCTGGCTCTTGACCAACTCTTTACCCACTAAAAAGAATAAAGCATCAGATTTATTTATTTCATCTTTTACCGTTCGCCATCCAGGCTCTTCAATTTCCTCAAATTCTGAACGAAAACCTTTAATTTGACCACATCTTGCAAATATTCTGGTATCCAGTAAATCACAGAGTTCTTTATCTTTATGTGTATGTGAGAGAAAAATTTGATGCATCTTAACTTCCACCTCCTTCTAAAAAATTTAATAACCTCACTTACGCTAATTTATAGATATTGAAAGCTTTTTCGTTTATTTTCTAAATTCAAATTAGTTTGCACTCCCCGCCCCCTGCTTCAAAGATTTTCTCAAATATTTTATCGGATGAGATTTCTCTTTTTTTAAAAGCGCAAAAGGCATTAAAGAGTTCAACAGTTGTTAGAAGACAAAAAGGGTTACCTAGCCGGGCTTTTTTGGCATGCTTTTTGACATCGGAAGGGAAAGGTTCTTTTCTCTCTTTAAGAGGTTTATCCCCGTAGTGATTTATAATCAGTATACCTTTATATTTTTCACCATTTGCGATACAATTTCCAACCCAATTGTCCAATTGGCGAGTATGTACTCTACTTGCACTTTTAGCAGACTTTTTTATTTCCAGAACACCTTTACCAAATTTTGTTTCTATCCAACCATCTTCTTTATTTTTCTCTTTGGGTTCAATGACCTTAGCTCCTAATTCTCGAAAAGTTGCCCAGACTATTTGTTCAAGCTCCTCATTCTCAGCATAAAGTAACTTCCTAAATTTTGTGATACTTTGTAATTCTTGCTTTGATTTCTCTATTTCTTTATTTTCAATTTATATTCTATCTAAACTTTAATTTATTCTTTCTTCAATTTTATTTTCGCCAGGTACTTTTATCTCTTTTGCCCAGTCTGGATCTAATGTTTCGGAAATCTTCATATTAAAGAAATCTTCTAAAAGTATATCAATAGCTGTCTCAGGCGAAACATCAGTAGGTGGAGGAAGTAAATAAA
Source organism: Candidatus Aerophobota bacterium (assembly GCA_030615365.1). Next base: position 12,470 of record JAUWZM010000051.1, read on the forward strand.
AATTGCCTCCATTGGAAGTAGTAAGTTTGATGCTTAAAGCAGCATTATATCTGTTTTGCGCTAATTTCTTACATTCTATATATTTCGGAAATTCATCGAGATTTATCAGTGTAAAATTCCAATGTTTCACATTATTAAAGTATCTTCGGAATGAAGCATATACGTTCTTTATAGTATCACCCTCTTCTTCTTCAAACTCAAATGTGGAAGGACTCCACCAATAGTTAGCACATATTACATTGTGCCTTCCCTGTGGAATACGGACTTTGGCAGTGGGCACAGCAATGACAAAGACCTGCCCTTCGGATGCAAGCAATTTACGAAAATAGTCTTTTTCGAAATAAGTTGCCGACTCGGAGGAAATAATTTTCTCCAGAATACTCTCAGTCAATGGGGTCATATTGATAATTACTACATCCTGATCAGCAATATTGGGGACTTTGTCTATCTCTGTCCAGTTATAGCATTGGACTTCTCGTGGATGTCCTTTGGAGCCTATAACTAAAATTTTAGAGGGTCTTTTATCTTGATTCTGTGTTTTCATATGTCTAATCCTTCTTTAAACTATTCCAAAGAAATTTTTCTATTTCTTCTCGGAGTTTTTTTATCCTCTTCAGAATTTCATCTTTTGTTTTCTCAAAAACTCCGCCTGCTCCCTCCCTCTTCCTCCGTAACTGAGAAGATCAATGTATAGCTGAGTATTGCAGACGACGAACATTTTATCAATTTCCTGTCTTTTATAGAATACTCCCTCATCGTAAGGTAGTAATAAGTGCACTGTTCCACCAGATTCAACTGGTTTGAGATTCAATTTCTTTTCCCATATTTCAGGCTTTCCCTTTATATAGAGATGTACATCCTTAAAACGAACAAAAGGGGCAACCAAAGTAGCGCCGCTGTGCAAAGTAAGCGCATAATCAATATCTTTTTCTTTAGAAACTTCAGATAGATTTTTTTTAAACTCTTCAAATGTCTGTGAAAAGGAGAAATATGTCAGCATTTGATTGTTTTGGTAACTGTAATTTTTGGCCCAGTAGTCAAGCAACTCCCTCGGCTTTATGAGCGATATAGCTCCTCTTTTCTTATCGATAAATCCTTTTTCCTTTAGCAGTTCAATCACTAAAAAGGCTGTTCGAATATTTATTCGAGCTTCCTGGGAAAGGGTGAGAAAAGTCCAAATTTTCTCAGGGCTTTCCAATAATAAGCGTAAGACACGAGAAGACTTTGGGGAAAAGGGAACCTTAAAAGCATTTCTCTTTTTCATTTTTGAGATTATTCTTTCCCGGGAAACCTTTTCAATGAGAACGGAATTAAATTTCAAAAAGACATTTCCACTAAAATCAATATATCCAATCCTTGCTTTTTTGCATACTTCTTGACCTTGCTCTGAAATATAGGGAACTATCACCACAGGATAGTCTCCTTTTTTCACCTCAGGCGCCTGAGTAAGTTTGCCAATAGCCTGGTAGAGATACCATGGCTCTCCTTTAGTTTTTATTTCACACCTAAGCCATTTTGAGGACCGACTCACTTTAACCTTTATCCCAACATCCCAGAGAGACCTCTTATCAGTCAATTCCATTTTCTCAATTTTTATATCTGGTAATATCTCAGCTAATCTCTGGGGTAATAGATCAATCATTTTATTTTCACTAAGATTAAAATATTCCATTATCTTTTACTCCATAGGATACTTTTACTCTTTGGTAAAACTATATATTATAGTAAAACTTTTGTCAAGAATGTCTTGTTTTCCTTATTCTGACAAGGAAGTTCTTTACCTCAGAGAGTTGGGTGGTTTGCTGGCATTGGGGTAGGGAAGATAAAAATTTTTTTCCATACGAGCGAGTCTTTATGCGAGGGTCAAGAACAGCCACCACTCCTGAATCATCCTTTTTTCTAATTAAGCGGCCAAATCCTTGCCTGAGCATAATGATGGCCTGAGGGATTTGATATTCAATAAAGGGATTTTTGCCTTCTTTGGATAGCTCTTCTAACCTTGCCTCTGTTACAGGGTCATTGGGGACAGCAAAGGGAAGTTTGGTAATAATAACGGTCCCCAGAGCCTCTCCAGGAACATCTACTCCCTGCCAGAAGGTATTAGTTCCCAGGAGGACGGATTGGTTATTCTTCTGGAAATCTTTCATTAATTGATGGCGAGGCTTATCTCCCTGTTTTAAAAAGTGAAGCTCTACAAGAGATTTACTTAAATATTCATACGCTTTATCTATCAAATGAAAATTGGTGAAGAGGACAAATGCCTGGCCCTGGCAGCAGCGCAGGATCTTCTCTGTTCTTCTAATGAGAGCCTGGTTGAACAGATTATAATCCTGAGAAGGATCGGGTAAATCTGAGTTCAGGTAAAGAAGAACCTGATTTTTGTAATCAAAACCAGAGCCTAAAACAAGTTCTTCAGCTTCCTCTATCCCCAATCTGTTTCGTATAAACTCAAATGAGTCAGCCACCGATAGGGTAGCTGAGGTAAGAATAGCTGTGTCCTTTATCTTAAGGACTTTCTCTCTAAATTCCTCAGCAATATTGAGAGGAGTCATATGGAGAGATATCCTGATAGTCCTTTTTCTCTTAATTACCTCTACCCAGTACACCTGATGAGCTATTTTCTGCTGGAGAATGGTCTTTAGATCAAGATTAATCCCCTGGCAACGATGCACAAAAGCCCTTAGTTCTTTTTTCTTTTCATCCCCTTGCACATTGCTTATTTCCTCTTTTAAAAGTTTTTCCAGGGATGATAATGGCTCTTCAAGGAGGTTTTCCAGAAAATCTGGCTCTAAACGAGAGGAAACAGACCGATTTCCTACTTTGGTGAGTAAATTGTCAAAAAAGATATTATTAGCAACTCTCACCTCAGCCACAGCATTCATGATCTGATCTTTCTTTTCTGGAGCAGTTCCTTTTAATCGCCTTATCAGTCCTTTCTCTATAGTTGGATTGAAAAGGCTGTTGAGAAAAAATTTAATTTTGTTGTTAGAGATTTCTATTCCTAAGTAACTGGTAGCTACTTCTTCCAAATTATGAGCTTCATCAAAGATGACAGCTTCGAACTCGGGAAGTACTTTTTCTTCAGCGCAGAGATTTGCCATATAGAGGTGATGGTTCACTATCAGAATCTGAGTTTGAGCCCATGCTTTTCTAGCCCGGTTATAATAGCAACTTTCCCTGAAAGAGCATTTATCTCCCAGGCAAAGATCTGCCTCTCGATTAATTTCAGACCAAATAGTGCCATCAGGCACAAAGGTTAACTCTGATTTCAAGCCAGCTTTGCTATTCCTCGCCCAGGTAGCAATTTTTTTAATCTGTTTTCTCACTGTTGGTTTAGTGAACAGTCCTTCTAAAGTGGCTTGAGCATATCTTCTCAGACAAAGGTAATTGTTGCCCCCCAGGCAAAGAGAGTATCGAAAATCGATTCCTAAGGTCTTTTTCAGCAAAGGCAGGTCCTTGTGTATTAACTGCTGCTGGAGGGTTTTGGTATAGGTGGAGATAGCCATTCGTTTCTTATTTTCTACCGTCCAGATAATGGAAGGCGCCAGATAAGCCAGACTCTTGCCGGTCCCGGTCCCTGCCTCCACTAAAAGATGGTGCTTTTCAGATAGGGCTTTTTCTACTATTTCAGCCATTTTAAGCTGAATTCGGCGATATTCATATCCAGAGAGCTGAGAAGATAGCCTACCACCCTTTCTAAAAATGTCATTGATTTGTTTCATAACTTTAACCATTTTTTGTAACTATTCAGCCACCAAGACACGAAGACACCAAGTAAACCCCGGCCTTAAAATTTTAGCGTATTCTGTGTCTTCAGTGGTTAATCTCTTTAGCAATGGATTCTTCTCTTTCCGATGGAGGTTTAAAATTCATATCACTTCTTTGTGCCTTGGTGACTTAGTGGCCCGAACTGTTACTAATTATATAATAAAAGAGAATTATTATCAACCGTGTTTTGACAATAGATGCTGCTTGGTGTATTCTTAACAGAGGAATGTACTTTAATTTTTGAAAGGACAACAAAAATGGGGTAATCCTTCTTATATTTTTTATCTCCTTTAGTGTTACTTTTTTGACACTTCCCAGAGTAATTCCCCAGCTTAAAAAATATAAAATTGTGGGAAGGGACTTACACAAACCTGACCAGCCTGAGGTTGCTGAGATGGGGGGTCTGATTACCGTTATTGGATTTACAGCAGGGATCATTGCAGTCATTGCTCTGTCGACTTTTTTTAACCATTTAATTTCCATTAATCTCATAGATATCCTTGCTATTCTCTCTACAATTTTGTTAATAACCATCATTGGCATCATTGATGATTTAATCCTGTTGAAAAAAGGCGTGAAAGCAATTATACCTTTGTTTGCCTCATTTCCTCTGATGGCCATAAAAGCAGGTTATACAACACTAAGGATTCCGTTTATTGGTCAGGTAGACTTTGGTATTCTCTATCCTTTGATTCTTATCCCCATAGGAGTTACTACGGCAGCCAACGCAGTGAATATGCTGGCAGGGTTTAATGGTTTAGAGGTAGGAATGGGAATAGTTGCCATAGCTTGCCTGAGTATTATTGCCTATGTAACAGGTGCGGTAACCTCATTTTTTGTGTTGATTGCTACGCTGGGAGCTTTAGTAGCTACGCTTAAATACAACTGGTATCCTGCCCGAGTACTCATTGGTGATGTGGGAACATTAAGCATTGGTGCTATTATTGCCGTAACTGTGATTTTAGGCAATTTTGAAACAGCAGGGGTAATTATAATTATTCCCTATGGAGTAGATTTTGTGCTGAAGGCAATGAATCGTTTTCCCAGCAAAGGTTGGGAAGGGACCTATAAGAATGGGAAACTTTACTGTCCAAAATCAAGACCGGTGAGTTTTTGCCAGTTAATTATGAAAATCTTCGGGGGGATCACTGAAAGAAAACTTACTTTGACTTTCATTGGGATGGAGGTTATTTTTGGATTAATTGCTATTTTATTTTATCTGTAACTATTCACCGCACAGACCACAGATGATGCAGAGATAAAATCGGAGAAGCAATACGTAGCGGTGAAAATATCAAACCTGAGAAGAAAATGTATGATGTAATAGTGATAGGAGGAGGACCTGTTGGCTGTTATACTGCCTGTCAATTAGCAGAAGCTGGATTTCACGTAGCTTTATTTGAGAAGAATGAAGAAATTGGCAAGGAAGTTATCTGCACCGGGATTATTGGAGCTCAAGCTTTTCAGGAATTCCCTCTCCCCCGCAAAGCTATCATCTGTGAGGTTAAAAATATAACCTTTTTTTCTCCCTCTTTTCTTACCTTAAAATATACTTCTTCCCAATCAATAGCTTATGTAGTGAATAGAAGTATCTTTGATAAAGCAATAGCCCAGTTAGCCAGGGAAAAAGGAGTAGAGATTCAATTAGGACAGCGGATAAGAAAGATAAAGATTGAGCAAGATAAAGTAGAAGTAGAGGTAGATGATAGAGATAGGAAAGAAGCTAAGGCAGCTGTGCTGGCTACAGGAGTCAACTATTCTTTGCATTCTCAGGTGGGATTAGACACCCCTCCTTCCTTTGTTCAGGGAGCGCAGATCGAAGCTCAAATGCAGAGTTTGAAAGAAGTAGAGATTTATCTTGGTAGTTTTATTACCTCTGGTTCTTTTGCCTGGATAGTGCCTTTAAATGAGAGTGAGGCTCGAATAGGAAATTTAACTAAAAGAGAAGGGGTATTTTATTTAAGAAAATTTTTGGAAAAATTAAAGGGAAGATTAAAAGAAAAACAGACTCAGATAAAATGCAAACCCATAGCTTATGGAGCGGCTAAAAAATGTGTAGCTCATCGAATTTTATCTGTGGGCGAGGCAGCAGGACAGGTAAAAACTACTACCGGAGGGGGAATATTTTATGGACTCATTGGCTCTCGAATTGCAACTCAAGTATTGACAAGGGCCTTTAATAAGGGAGATTTAACCGAAGGAAGATTAGCTGAATATGATAGAATCTGGAAAGATAAGCTGGGAAGAGAAATTGATATGGGATACCGGATAAGAGAGATGCTTGAGAAAATTAGTGACAAAAATATAGATAGAATTTTTAAATGGTTGCAGAGAATAGGCCCGGTAAGAAATTTAATTCAAAAAGAGATTGATTTTGACTTTCAATCTAAAGCTATCTCTCTAAGCATGAAATTACTAAGCAGGTTTATATGGTAGATATGGAAAAAGGAACTCTTTATTTAGTGGGAACTCCTATTGGCAACTTAAAAGATGTCAGTTTAAGGGCTTTGCAGATACTAAAAGAGGTGAATCTTATTGCTGCTGAGGATACTCGTCGTACTCGAAAGCTACTTTCTCATTATGATATTCATACCTCTCTTACCAGTTTTTTTGAACACAATGAGCTAAGGAAGACTTCTTATCTTATAAAGAGATTAAAGCAGGGGGATAAGATTGCTCTGGTGAGTAATGCTGGAATGCCGGGAATATCTGATCCAGGATATTATTTGATAAAAGAAGCTATCAGGGAAGGCATTTCTCTTGTTCCCATTCCCGGCCCAACTGCTCTTATATTAGCTTTGGTAAGCTCAGGTTTTCCTGTGCATAGCTTTGTTTTTGAGGGTTTTTTAGGAAGGAATAAAGAAAAACGGATGCAGAAGTTAAGGAGGCTAAAAGAAGAGGAAAGAACCATTGTCATTTACGTCTCTCCTCATAGGATTAAGAAGGTTTTATCTGAGATAAAAAAAATTTTAGGAGATCGTAGGGTAGCAGTAGCGAGAGAAATCACTAAGAAATTTGAGGAGATTATTAGGGGTAGGGTAGGGGAAGTGATGAACATTTTTGAAGAAAAAAAGCCAAGAGGTGAGTTTACCCTGGTCATTGAGGGAATGGAGAAAAAGGTATCCCGAGTCAAATCATATAACTAGGTAACCAAAGTAGGGGTTGTTAAATCATTTAAAATGTAACTTTTTATATCTAAATGAGGTGTTTGTTTTTTGAAGGGAGAAATTTCATTATTCCCTCTCCTTTTTTCCTCATAAGCTTT
>JAUWZM010000072.1 GCA_030615365.1 Candidatus Aerophobota bacterium
TTTAAAACCCTCCATCCATCTATCTAAAGGAAAATTTTCGGTGGTCACTAATATGAAATTATTTCCAGGAGCTATTTTTCTTAGTAATTCTATGGTATATTTTTCAATTTCTTCTTTACTTTTGAAAAATACATTCCCCGGGAAATTACACAAAATAACTTTATCTGGCCAACAAGCTCTCGCCTCCTCTATTGGTAAATCACCTATAGGGGGAGGAGTAAAAGCATCGATAAAATCTAATTTCGTTTCCGCTATGAGATTTTCCAGACCTTTTAACTTTCCATCAAAGTGGCATCCAAGAATCTTATTATTTTGATGCAGTATATCAGCCATTTCATTATAAAATGGTAAACAAAACTCCTTAAAAAACTTAGGGCTTGTCATACCAGTGGTTATGTTTTCTCCCACCCATACTTCTTCTGCTGGAGAATGAGCAATAATTTTAAACAGTTCCTTTTGTTTTTCACACATAATTTCATACAATCTTCGGAATTTCTTAGGGTGATCATAGTACTCAAAATAACATTTTTCAGGTCCCATCCAATCATTAATGATTTCCTGAAAAGGTGTTTTCCAAACCGATGCCATAACAATTCCCTCTTTACCCAAAAAACGACTTGTTTGAACAAATCCCTCGTAGCTGGGTTGATAAATTGAATTTTCTATTATGAATTCTAAGATTTCATAATCAGATTGCTCTTTAAAAAAATATTCTATAGGCCATATTCCTTCACCGGGGATATGTGATGCTGCTGCATCCATAAACATAGTATGACAAACCCTCTCGTATTTAAATCCTGATATGCCAGAGAGTTCCCCTTTTGGGGTAATATAGGTTCTGGTAACAGTCTTTATTCCTCTTTTCTCATCAGCTTTAAGTATATCCTTCACTTCAACATCCGGCATTTTTAATCGGTAAACAGGCATTGGGCAATACAGGCCAAGGCCATGATTTCTAAGTTCAAGCTCAGTTGAGCCAAATATTAAGTAACTGGGGTAAAGTGCCCATGGTATTCTATCGGGAACCTTACCATGAAGAACTGCCTTCATTCTCTCTGCTTTATTCATTATATTGACTCCTTTTTTAATCTTTATGCTATTGGAAAATTACTTTTAATCCCTTCTCAATATCTTCTTTGTTTCTTGGAATTAAAGTAGGCATTACCCTCATTCTTTTATAAATTTCAACTCCTATTTCAAAATCTTTTTCCTGAGGACTGAGGTGATGAAAGCCAATCAATTTAGTATGATTTTCCCAAAGAAAAGAACATACAGGGTGAGCAGTTTCTATCTGAGATGATTCCAAATCTTGGGTATAATCCAAAGCCTCCAATCCTTTATAAATGTGAGCCTGAGCAAAACATTCTCGCTGGAAGGAAACTTCGTTTAGTCCTTCTCCAGCTAAAACAATACTCTTATAAATAGAGGCAAGTTCTTCTTGGAGTCTATACAATCCCTCTATAGTATTCATTCCTTCAACTAAACCGTTATCTGTATTCCAAGTATTAAGAGTTTGATCAATGAATGCTGCTGGTGCCTGAATTTTTTTGCAAGAGTTAGCTATTGATTCAATAATTTTTCTTCTCCACAGGCTAAGTCCGGGATGAATATATGCCATTTGGGTATAATTATGAGTTGCGGGAGGCCATTTCCATCCTTGTGGTTCATTATTATAAGCATCTCTTATTTGAAAATCATGTACTTCTTGGTAAAAGGGATGTTTGTAATAAACAGAGAAATAGTTGAAATGAGGCATCACTTTGAATCCCATTTTATTTGCCTTTTGCATATACCTAATAGTGGAAGCAGAAGGGATATATTGAGGATAATTTATATCATATTTATCAGTGCGCCAATCCGAAAGGTGAATAAGAGTATTTTTAGGAGCATGAAACTTAGCTAAAATATCTAATATTTCTGTATCAGGTTTAGCCCAACAAATAGCTAAATCAATATCTTCTACCCATTTTGGACGCTCTTTTTCCTTCTTTTCTAATCCATAAGCCTTATGCATCCATTTTCTATATTTTTGAGCAGCTTTTTTCCAGTCTCCCTTTACTACATTTATTCGCCATTCTATTCCTCCAGCAGTACGATTGTTCCAGAGAGGACCTACTGTTTCACTTTCAAAACCTAAAAGATTACAATTATTCTGGCGCTCAAGATTCAAAGCCTTAAATTTAAAAGAAGTATCATAACTATTAATCATACAACTGTAACCATTCCGTTCAGCTATAACCAATTGAGCATTCCATGCACTTGGCCAGGCAAAACGATCGTTTCCGGAAAAAGGTTTCTCATTATCTATTGTTATACCACCAACACAAGGTAATATGAGTTTTATTAAAGGATTAAAGGCAATATTCCAGCGCATGGAGATCAAACCTCTTCTACTAGATAACCCGCTTGGAGTCACGCACATTTCTCCTGTAGTTTCATTTAAAGTAATAAGCAAAGAAAGATCCGACTCTTCTCCTTTTATAATTATACGAGCAGCAATATTAGAAAGAGCTTGAAAAATGTACTGTTGATGTTTATCTTTCCTCAAAGTATAATTACCAATAAAGTATAAATCAAGAGGAATAACAACTTTATCAGGATGCATAAATTCAATCTTTTCATTTAAAGGAGTAATACTTACAAGATTCGCCTGTTTGAATACAGCCTTAAATTCTTTTGAATACACAGTAATATTTTCTTTCTCTACTTTAATATTCATATAATTCACCTCTAACCCTGGTTCAAACTTAACTAAAAGCCACGATACTTGACTATCTCCTCTTTCAATGCATAATATCCAGGTTTTTTCTTTCCATCCTCATATATTAGACCAAGGGATGTAAGATATCGCATAAATGGGGTATAATCCAGAAGTCGCTGATCTAATTGCCCTTTGAGAGCTATTTTCGTTCCTTCATAGTTCCAATCCATCAATGAAAGCCAGGAGATAGCCAGAATTTTATCTTCTTGCTTTCGTATCCAAGGGAAAAGTTCCTGGATCAATTGAGCTTGAATCTGGGGTGAAGAGTCAAGGGTAGGATGGGTTGCGCAGCCAAATTCCTGAATCAAAACTTTCTTTTTACCGGCAACACGGATCGCCTCGTCAAGTATTTTAGAAAAGTATTTCTCACTGTTGGGATTAAGTGCCTCAGCAGCGGGTGATTTCTCAAAAATACTACAAGGAGCGTAATAGGTAATGGTGAGATGATCACAGTAAAGTTCAATGTCTCTCCAATACTGCTCTCGCTGCTTCTCAATCAGAGTTATACCAATCTTAATATGTGGTTTTTTACGATGAATAATTTCCGAGCCTCGTTTAACATACTCAATATATTCAGACCATTCATCTTGGTGTTGCCCAAAGTAGTTATTTACTTCATTGCCAAGGTCGAGAAAATCAATCATATCTCCATATCGGTTAAGAAATTCTTCAAGATATCTTTCCCAGCGTTCCAGAAGATAAGGATCATTAAACTGTCTGCCTTTAAGATATACTGGCAAATGCTTATGATCCATATTGACATTGGTAAAGACAATCTGTATCTTGTATCCTTGTTTCTTCAATTCTTCAAGATGTAGTGAAAAAGTATCTTTACTCGAGTTTTTCCAAATGTATTTCCCTGGTGAGGGTTCTATCCACTGAGTAATCTCATGGATGAAGTTTAAGTTCATCTCTTCTGCTATTGATTTTTCCATTTTATTTCCATATTGGGGAATACGATCGATACCAATAGGGACCTGACTTAAATCTTTTGCTTGTATATTACTTACTGACATCATAAATTGCACCGTAAAAGCTATAAATAATAAAACTTTTTTGTTTAACATTAATTTCCTGGATTTTAATTCAAATCCTACTTATAAGGATCAGCTGCATCACGCAGACCATCCCCTAAGAAATTAAAAGCTAATACAACGATAATAACAAAAAGGCCAGGGATGATAAGCCAGGGATGAAAAGCAAGAGTTCTAACGTTTTGTGCATCCTTCATTAATGTACCCCAGCTAACTGCAGGGGGACGAAGTCCAAGACCTAAAAAACTTAAAGCTGTTTCTCCTAAGATCATATAGGGTATAGATAAGGTTAAACTAACTATGAGATAGCTTAAAAATGAGGGAAGAAGATGTTTAGTGATTACTTGCCTATCATTTACTCCACTTATCTTAGCTGCCATGATAAAATCCTCCTCTCTTAATTCTAAAAATTTTCCTCTTACTACTCGAGCCAGACCGCACCAACCCACAATAGAGAGAATAATAACAATACTAAAGTAAACTTTAATTGATGACCAACGAGCCGGTAGGGCTGCAGCTAAGCTCATCCAGAGAGGTAAAGTAGGAATACAGATTAAAAATTCTATAACTCTTTGGATAATTGTATCAGTTTTTTCTCCATAATATCCTGAGATTCCTCCTAAAATGCATCCTAAAACAAAACTAAGAGCTACCCCCACTAAACCTATGGATAAGGAGATACGGGCAGCATAAATATTACGGGAGAAAAGATCTCTTCCTAAAGAATCAGTTCCAAATAAGAATATAGCCCCCTCTTTTACACCAAAAAAATGAATATCTGTTTCAAATAAGTTCCATAGCTTATACTTATCCCCACGAACAAAAAAATAAATGGGATACTTCTTGCTTTTATCCACTTTATAGATTCTTTTGAAAGTCTCTGGATCAAGGGTTTGTTTAAACCCATAGACAAAGGGACGAGGATTGAATCCATTTTCATCAAAGAAATGAATTTTCTGGGGGGGACAATAGATATATTTCCGAGAGTATTTATATATATCTTGAGTAGCAAAAAACTCGCAGAATATAGCTATAATGTAGAAAATAATCAATATAATACTTCCCAAAATAGCCAGCTTATGTTTTTTAAACTTTCGCCACATAAGCTGCCATTGAGAAGCTATATAAAATCTTTCTTCTGCAGTAATTTCTTCCCTTTGCTTTTTCATATTTTAAGTCCCCTTCTCATATCGAATACGAGAATCTATCCAAACCAATAGGATATCAGAGATAAAGGTTCCTATCACGGTTAAAAAGGTTAAAAACATCATGATGCTCCCGGCAAGATACATATCCTGGCTCATCAATGCCTGGAAAAGAAGAGGACCTGTGGTAGGTAAATTCAGTACTATAGAGGTAATGGTTTCTCCAGAAACAATGGCAGGGAGCGTCCAGCCTATAGTGCTAACTATAGGGTTGATGGCTATTCTTACCGGATACTTAAATAAAAGGGCTCTTTCCGCAACTCCCTTAGCCCGAGCGGTAATGACATACTGCTTTCTAAGTTCATCTAACAGGCACCCCCGCATAACTCGAATGAGTCCAGCAGTACCAGCAGTACCAATAACTATTATGGGAATGGGAAGATGTTTTAGCATGTCCCCAAATTTGCCTAAACTCCAAGCCGCGTTCACATACTGAGGGGAAAATAATCCTCCTGCACTAAGACCGAAATATTTGTAGAAAACAAACATCAATGCTAAGGCAAGAAAAAAGTTAGGGGTGGCCAAACCAACAAAACCAATAATAGTAAAAGTATAATCACCAATAGAATATTGATGGGTAGCAGAGTAGATTCCTATTGGTATAGCCACAACAAAAGTAAAAATCATGGTAAGAATAGATATGGTTACCGTTAATCCTAATCGCTCCCCTATTAGCTCACTTACTGGTTGGGACCATTGGAAAGATCTTCCAAAATCTCCATGTAGCATTCCCCACATCCATTTAAAATATTGCAAGTATATTGGCAAATCCAGGCCATACTGTCTTTTTAAAGAAGCAATTTGTGCCTCGCCAATTTCCTGACCCGAGGCTTTCAAGCTCATTATCAAAGAAGTCAGATAATCGCCAGGGGGAAGCTGAATAAGGACAAAAGCAACAACAGATACTGCCAATAAAATAATGATCATATAAAGAAATCGACGGATAATATAAGCTAACATTTATCTCTCTTCAATGCAAGGAGAGCCTGCTTAGAAAAATCAAGCAGGCTCTCTCTAATCTTTACTTATAGAACCATTGATCTGCCTGATAAGGCATCCAGAAGACATAATCAGGTATCATTGAGCCATCTATAGGAGTGTTTCCCAAATTATTCTTTACTATAATAGTACCTGGGCTCATACCAACTGTACCAATTAAAAAGAGATTCTTAACATTTATGGTCATTAACTCTTTTCCTATCTCTACATATTCTTTTGTTCCAGGGATGGTAGTTTTCCACTTTTCAACTAATTCAAAAAGTCTTTTAACATCTTCTGGTGGTTCCTCACCCTCTTCTCCATTTGTGTCATTCCAGGTCGTCCATGGAATGCCAATACTGAAATCAACACTGCCCCAGGGAGGATAAAGCCTACTAGGGCTTAAATACATGCCAATTTCAGTGGAAAAATCATAAGTCCAAGCTATTGCCTGATGCCTATTTGCACTTCCTCGTTGTTGAAAAAGATTTCTCTCTAACGATTTGAGGATTAAATCAACCCCAACCTTTCTCCATTGCTGTTTGATTACCTCAAGTTTCTTTCCTCTTTGTTCCCAGGTAATGAAATCCAAAATTATAGATAAGGGTTTACCATCGGGCCTTAAGCGGTACTCGTGTTTTTTATCCCATTTTAAACCCATCTCATCTAAGAGCTTATTCGCCTCTTCCAGGTTATAATCAGCGTAGTATTTTCCCATCCAGTCCTCGTAAAAACTGGCATTAGGCAAAACCGCTGCCTGACGGGGAACAGCTTTTCCAAAATAGAAAAGATCGTTTATCTCATCGCGATCAAGAGCTAAAGACATAGCTTGTCTGAATCTAATATCATTAAAGATTTTCCTAAGAACTGGGTCCTCATTATAAGTTAAGTTAAAACCTATTGCCTCCTCTGCTCCATTTCCTCCTTTCCATAACATAGTGCGGTAGCCACCTTTTTTTTCACTTTCCTTATAGAGAGGATATTCTCCTATTCCTCCTGCTGCCATATGAGTAAACTCTCCACTCATTCCCTTTAACTTTAATACCTCATAATCTGAAACTATCATTTGAATTTCTCTATCAATATAGGGAAGTTGATTTCCTTCAGTATCTACTTTCCAGTAGTAGGGATTCCGTTCGAATATAACTTGAGTAGGGGACTTTTTCTTTGGTATCCAGGGATCAAGAACAGGACAATTAAAATCTTCTGGGTATACCCAATCGTGCCTCATGTGATAATTAAAACAATCCTGCCAGCGATCGAATCCTTCTTCTTTAGCCACCTCATCTGCCTTTGAATTGTAGTTTATGTGCCATTTTTTTAGATAATGTTTAGGAGCATAAGGGATTCTATCGTTTGTCATCTTGCCAATTATAACTGGATAAGGTACAGAAAATTGGATACGGACTGTATAGTCATCTGTTTTTGTGAATTTTGCTAATTCCCCGCCTGGAGACCAGTCATAAGGAAGAACCGAGGTAAGTTCATCATTTAAGGTGATATCTTCATACCAGAAGAGAAAATCATCAGCAGTAAAAGGTGCTCCATCTGACCACTTCATTCCCTTTCTTAAATACAGAGTAAGCGTTTTTTTATCCTCTGAGAAACTAAAGTCTTTAAGTATATTAGGATATATAGTACTTAAATCAGATTCTATACTACACATAAATTGATACTGGGTGCACATTGTATCAATATCAATCGAGGGACCTAAAGCACCTGTAACTAATGAGCCTCCATATTGGCCGACTCTATCTACTGGCTCTACTACCATGGGCTCTTCAGGAAGCCTTTCCTCTACTGGAGGAAGCTGCCCTGCGGCTACCATTTGCCTTAGCATAGGAGCTTCATTGAACTTTACTATTTTTTTTCCAGTAGCTTTTTCATAATCTTCTAAAGTAGCCCAGTTTGCCAGGGCAGAGGTTACTCCCAACAAACATATTATCCCACTTACCAATATTAACGTTAATTTTCGCATCATTTTTTTCTCCTTTCAATGATGATCATTCTTTCGACATGGTTCACTTTTCTGTGGAAAGCTCCAAAAAGAGAAATTAATCTTTCAACGTTTTTCTCTTTAGATACTTTCCCTTTTTCCAGCTAATGACCTACCTGCTTTTCACCCCCCTTCGGCCTTATTGAGTTCTCTCGGAAATTCTTTCCTCACCTCTCTCCAATATTTCGTTGATTAGGGGTCATTCCATCACCCCCACCTAAAATCGCCATTATCCTTCTAATTTTACCCATTTATTTTTTGTTTAAATGTAACTTGCATTTCCTCCTTTGGTGTATAAATGGCTAAAAACCAAAAGGAGGCCACTATAGCACCAAAGGAGGTTTAAAATGTCCCTACCTGTAGCAAGAACACATAAAGAATATCAGGAATTTGTAGAAGAACAGCTTAAAATTCGCAGCTTAGGTATTCCAGTTTTCTTTATGGATGTTTATACAAAGCTAATTAATTTGGATCTTAGTCGGGTAAACTTCATCTTAAAATTTCGCTATTCCAAACGGGGAGCACAAGGTAGAGCTCCTGATGATATGCTTCGCTCTTTTTAAGCTTGTGTTCTCTCAGGCGTAACCTCTATTGATGAATGGGTAGATTTTTTAAGAAGCTTTCCTTCCCTTGCCATTATCAATGGATTCCTACCTGGAGATACCTCTGGTGTTGGGACCTTCTATGATTTCTTTAATCGACTTTATCTTATGGATAAAGATAAATCTAAGGCCAAAGGTAAAACAAGGTTTAGAAGAAAACCAAAAAAGTCTAAAGAGCAAGAAAAGGAAGAAGATGCTCTCTTTAACCACAACCATAAAGGTGTTATCCAAAGACTGGTAAACAGAGTAATAAGAGAAGATTCCAAAGAAAAGAACGGTAAACCCTCCTATAAGGCTCCTGACTATCTTCTTCAGAAGATCTTTAAAGAGTGTTTTGTTAGCCCTTCAGCAAGATCAGGAATAATTGATCTTAATAATTTATCGGTAGCAGGTGATGGCTCAAAGATCAAAACCTTTGCCTTTCCCTACGGGAAAAAGATATGCTCATGTAAGGGGTCTTGCAACTGTCCCCGCATCTTCTCTGATAGAGATGCCAAGTGGGGATGGGATTCCTTCCATGAGATATGGGTATATGGATATGGGATTCATGAGTTAGTGGATATAGAATCAGGACTACCTGTTATTCTTCCTAAATTGACTGGAGCCAACACCCACGATGGAGTAATAGGAGTAAACCTTGTAAGAGAAGCTGTAAAACAGGACTATTAGGATAAAGCATGCTGTGTTTGATAGTGCTTATGATAACTATCACTTCTACAGGTTCCTGGTAGATTGCTTTTGGATTAGTTCCCATCATTAAGTTTAATAAAAAATGTCAAAGTATATCCTACAACAAAGACCTTATCTTCCTCACCCGAGAGGGAATCCCAATGTGCCTTTATGGACTTCCTTTAGCCAATTGGGGTTTTTGCTCAAGATAGAGGTCGCAACAAATGGCGCTGTCCAGTTGTATCTCTTGTTCAGCACAAAAAGGAGAGTTGCCCCTATAGAGATATCTGCCAAAGAAAACTTTCAGATTACGGTAGGGTATTCTATACCTATCCCAAAGAGAATTACCGCTTTTTTACTTCTGTTCCACGGGATAGTAAGCTTTGGAATGAACTTTACGAGAAAAGGGGTACCTGTGAAAGATCCTTTAAGAGAGAAAAAGAAGACTACAAATTAGCTATCACAAGAACAAGAGGGAAAAAGAGATGGACCATTCGGGTAGCTTTGGCCTGTATGTGCCAACACATAGATGCCCAAGCACAGATGCTTTTATCTTTTACCAAGGAGGAAAAGCTTGTAAAAACAGGTTAATCTTTCGCAATTTCGGTAAAGGAGCTTTCTATATCCTCTTGGTGAGGTATGCTTTGCTTTAACCTTTTTCCTTACAAATTTTCTTTTTTACTGAGAAAGAACAATTTCTGAATCTAATCTCGTGAAATTTTAGCTATTTCCCCTTATTTTCCTGATTTTTACCCTTCTTTTCCGAGAGAACTCCCTTATTTTTAGCTCTTTTCTTACCAAACTCTCTAATGATTATGAGACAGAGCCAAACAACTTCGCAGAAGATTGAACCATGTCTTTTATTTTACCGATTTTTTTCTCCTAACCTCACTTCGCCTAAGATAAAGGTTCAGCTATTAACCTCTTTTGTTCTTGGAGCAATTATGCCCTTACTTTCGCCAAGACCCGATTATCTGCCCATCTTTCCATAAGAAACTATGTCAATACGCTTCAGAACAAGAAATTTCTTTCTTGCCCTGCAGTCGGCTTACCTAAATTTTTTCACCTTTATTCAAAGCCTTTACTCCCGCTTTTCTGATTCTCATGACAGTAGAGAATTTGTAAATCCTTATCAGCTCTTTGGGGGTGCACAGGATTCTCTGATGACGAGATTAGGTTTAAGCACAACATGTTGATGTTGAGCTTCTTCTCGTCCTGATATTCTTTCAAGAAGAATTTGTGTGGCTAGTTTTCCCATTATGTAGGGAGATTGTTCTACCACTGTTAAGAATGGATACATTAATGAGGTCGCAGGAACGTCATCAAAGCAAACAATACTTATATCTTTTGGTACCTTTAAACCTTTATCTCTCAGAGCTTTTAGAATGCCCACAGCAAGAAAGTTATTAGCAGCAAAAATTGCTGTTGGAGAAGACTTTAAGGTTAACAATTCTATAGTATGTTTATAACCACTTTCCATTCGCCAATCATTACCTTTAGTTAGTGCATCCACTATCGGTATATTACTTTCTAGCAGTGCTCTCTTATACCCTGTAATCCGTTCAATAGCTACAGAAGTTTGCATAGCACCATTTATAATGCTAATTTTTCTATGTCCTAACTGTATTAGGTACTTGGTAAGCCTATAAGCCCCGTCTATGTTATCACTGTGAACAATATCAGCTTTAAGATTTTCTACTTCTCGATCAACTACAACAAATTTAATTTTGTCATTCTGGATATCGAATAGATGTTTTCCTCCTCCTATCGAGGGAGCAATGATAAACCCCTCCACTCTCCTTTGAATTAAATCATCAATATATTCCCTCTCAATATCCGGGTCTTCATCTGTACTACAGACAAATACCTTAAACTGTTTTTTTCTCGCCTCATCCTCTACACCTCGTGCTATAGTGGTGAAGAATGAATTAGTCACATCTGGTATGACTAAAGCAACGGTGTGTGTCCTTTGTCGTCTAAAATTGCTTGCTAACGCGTTAGGATGATAGTTAAGTTTTTTAGCAACCTTTAAGATTTTACGTCTGGTCTGTTCACTAACATAGCCGTATCTCCCTATTGCTCTGCCAACTGTAGAAGGAGAAACTTTGGCTTCCCTGGCGACTTCTTTTATAGTAATTTTCTTTTTTCCCGAGCTCATGTACTTCCCTCAACTGTCTTTTCTTGATAGGATAACATTACTACATATTGACGATATTCTTCACACCTATTGCTTTCTAATCAAGACAAGTATTGCTAATAACGTTACCATATTTATATTATACTACTTTCTTTTTTTTAGTCAAGTATTCGCATCAATTGTCAATTAAATTTTAAAATTTAATTGACATTCTAAAAAATTATGATTAACAAAATGGATGGAATGGCTCTCCTTTTATCAGGAAGGAAAAAATTGGAAAAAGCAGTAAAGAAGGTACAAACTTTAATAGAAGCCCTTCCCTATATTCGAAAGTTCTCCTTTATTTTAGCTATTTCCCTTATCTAAGAAAAATGAACAACTTCAATGGGAATGAAATCATATCACTCTTTGGGGTTTATCAAAAAGCTACCTATTCCACCAATACCACTTTCAGGGGATTGATTTCCTAAGGTCAGACTTAAAAGGCTAACCACTTATACCATTATTCTCAATTACTTTCCTGTACCAATGAGCACTTTCCTTGAGAATTCTCTTCTGGGTAGAGTAATCTACATAGATCAGTCCAAAACGTTTTGAATAACCGTGAGCCCATTCAAAGTTATCCATAAGTGACCAGACAAAATACCCCTTTAACTTTACCCCTTCCTTTATTGCTTTGTAAGCAAAGGAGAAGTGCTCTTTCAAATAACTTATTCTTTGATCGTCCCTTACCTTCCCCTCTTTATCTGATTTATCCTGAAAAGCAGCTCCATTTTCAGTTATATAAATAGCCTGAGGGGAGTAATCATCCTGAACTCTTTTTAAAATCTCATAAATGCCCTGAGGGTAAATTTCCCGTCCCATCTCAGTATACTCAGTTTCCTCAGGTTTTGAGAAAGATAGTTTTAAAATCTTCTCTTTTGGATCAGCTTTAACTATCTGGCGGGAATAGTAGTTCACCCCCAGAAAATCTAACTTCCTTGAGATAACACTCATATCTCCAGGTAAAATTCGAGGAGCCTTATCCTGGTAATACTCCCATATATCAGAAGGATAAGCACCTTTGAAAACAGGGTCTAAAAACCAGCGGTTAAGATAACCATCGTATCTTTTTGCTGCTTTTATATCCTCTTCTTTTTGGGAAGCAGGATACGCTGGATGAAGATTAAGAGTAATTCCTACTTTGGTCCTCTCATCTCCCAGATCTTTTAAAACCGCCACTGCCCTGCCATGAGATAAAAGAAGATGATGAGAAACCTGAAGAGCGGTGGAAAAATCCATTATCCCCGGAGCATGGATGCCAAAAGCATGCCCTGCAAAAGAAGTTACCCAGGGCTCATTATGGGTAATCCAGTGATGA